>JBGAQE010000143.1:0-10853 GCA_044220885.1 Chitinophagaceae bacterium | reverse complement strand
GATCACGAAGTGATTTTCGGTACCAGTAATAGTAAGACCTATTACTGGAATATAGGTTCTTACTATAATTGGGGAGAACCTTGGTATGGAGGATTTAAGGAGAGCATGCAGCAATACAGGATAGATAATCAGGGATTATTCAGCAGGAATTATATGCCTCATATGTTGGGTTGGTATTTGTTGGCAGAACATACTACTCTTCCAGAAATGGAATGGATGCTGGCAAGGGCTGCGGGCTATAATGCAGGATTCGCAATGGTAGCTCGTCCAAATGCCCTTCGAAAAAATCCATTGACGCCCCAATTGCTGGATGCCATCCGGGAATGGGAAACAGCCCGTACAACAAATTCATTTTCTGCATCTCAACAGGAATTGCTTAAGAATCCAGCCAATGAATTTCATTTCGGAAAAATTGGCTGAGGGTAAATGGAACCTTTATCAATACGCCTTATCGCCTCTTTTTGTAAGGGAAAAATTCGAAAGACAACCTGGAGAGCCTACTCATACCACATGGAAATATAGCAGAGAAGAAAGTGGACAGCCTTTGCAGTTTCGTTTAGTGGTAGCTGGTAAAACTGGTAGCATTAATAATGTCAGGATGCAGATTGACAATTATACTGAAATCAAATTGTCATTGGATTTGAAAGCTGGGGAAAGTCTGGTTTGTGATGGCAGCAAAGAAGTAAGGTTGTATGGAGCTGATGGCAAGCCCAAAGGATTCTATCAATTGAAAGATATGCCTCCAACTTTAGAGAAAGGTGAGCATACTATAATATTTGATTGTGGATATCCTGAAACGGAAGCGCCAAAAGTGGAAGTACAGTTCAGGTCTTTAGGGAAAGTAGAAGGAGTCGGGAGTCTTTAGTAGGGAGTCGGGAGTCGATAGTCAGGAGTCAGGAGTCTGAAGTAGGGTTTGCTTTTTACTTTTAACTTTTTACTTTTTTTCTTTCATCTTCTCATATATCATTCAGAAGCTGGCAAGCTTTTGGCGTTAGTTTATTGCTATGCATTTTTGAATTAAAGGAATAAATAATATATCCGCAATTGGAAGATGTTGGTGGAATTGTGGTGGAGAAAAATGCGGTCAGACTTGTATCGCTTTTGTTGATAAATGAAATCCTTCCATTCGGTAAGTTCCCTTCTTGGTTTTCTTCGTTGCCTGCAGTGATAACTGCTGTAAAAGAATGGAGGTGTAAGGTATCAATCACTTTAACTGGCAATGTATCTGTTCCATCAAAAAAAATGACATTCACCTGGTCACAATTATGCAGAAGACTTTTCAATTCTTCTGCATCTTCTTTTACAATCTGACAGGAGAGAAAGCTGACTGATAATATGAGGAAGGCTATATGGCGCATTGTGGGTGCAAGGTAGGATAAATGCTGGATGCTTTGCTTTTTGCCTAAGGCTTAGGGCCTAAGGCATAGGGCCTAATTTAGGAATCCGGCGGGTGATTGATATCTACGAATATTCTATAGATGACAATACGTTGGCCGGATATCTGAATTAAGCCCTAGGCCTTAGGCCCTAAGCCTTAGGCAAAAAAGCCTCCAGCCCTCATCGCAGCTTCCCCTGCTCTCGTAAAGTCGCCAATAACAATGCATTATTTCGTTGATCATCTACATTTTCTCCAGATCCGGGATAGCCAATCCTTAATATAATAGTATTATCAGGCATAACATAATCCATGGTTATAGAATGGAAACAAGTGGAGCTGGAATAGGAAGGTTTCAGGATGCCGTAATAAATTACATTGTTATCAACTGTTACTGCAAAAGGGGTACCGTCGGCCAATGCTTTTAATTTGTCAATAGCAGAAACAGTTAATTTGTATTGGTAGTTTTTTTTGGAGTAATTAATGATTTCATCATTACTAATCAATGCTGTGTCAGCTAGTATAGCTGTTGAATTATCAACCTGGCATTTGTTTGGGACTAGTTGATATGATTTTAATCTATAGATTGCAACCTTATCCCCTGGAATTGTAGAATCTTTCCTGCACTGCTGAAACAAGAGTAACAAAATCGGTATAAATGCCAGTTTTTTCATGCACTTTTTTTTCTTGACAGTGTAAAGGCTTTTGGCGTTGCATTGGTTCTTTTTGCCTAAGGCTTAGGGCCTAAGGCAAAAAGCTTAATCTGGGAATTGTACGGGAATGTAGTGATCTACGAATGTTCTATCACGAAGCCTAAACTTTGGACGGACAACTAGGCAAAGCCCTAAGCTTTAGGCCTTAAGCCTTAGGCATCCAGCATCCAGCATCAAGCATCACAGGAATCCAAATTTCCTCTTCACAATTAATATCGTCTTGTTTGTATTTTTCAAGCATTACTGCAAAATGAGGTCGGTTATCTAATTTGAACCCAGAGCTGGGAAGCCATTGGGTAAAAATGTATTGATAGGTTTTTGGGGCTGCACTTGCAGGCCCTTTATGAAGAAATACTGCATATAGCCCTTTGGGGAACAGCAATGGCTCCAGACCTTCAGGTGTAATGCTATTGTCAGAAACCTCTACTGCGGCCCATTTTTCAAATTCATTTTTGGGATCATAGTTTTCAAAAAAGCCAGGAGGGTATACTTCTGCTGAATACAGTTCGGTACCAATTACAGATGAAATAGTTTTTCTTTTTGGCATAAATCCCTGCCATAATTCTTTGATCATGTTATTTAGGAACGACATCTTTTTATAACAACCAACCAGTTTCTTTTCTTCCATTATTTCAGTCCTGAGAAACATCGATATTATTTAAAAATTTGAGTATGAGATTTATATTTCAGCCAAGGTATGGAAAGCATTGAAGAAATAGCCTATGCAATAGTAATAATTACATTTCCGGTTTTTTGTCCAGTTTCAACATAGGTATAGGCTTCCACAATTTGTTCGAGTGGGTATTTTTTGTCAATGACAGGAGTGAATTCCTTATTCACTACCAGCTGCTTTAAGAATTCAACATCATTTTTACTGCTGGTTGGAATCGGGAATAGTAGTTTTTTCCCTCCGAATATTGGGGTTATTAGAGCCAGAAAAGGGTTTTGCGACATATAACCCAGTTCGGTAGACATATAAATGCCTTTGCTTTTTAATAATGGTTTGCATTTTCCATATGAACTCTTTCCAACAGCATCAAATATCACATCGAATTTTTCCTGTAATTGGGTGAAATCCTGTTTTGTATAGTCAATCACTTTATCAGCACCTAATGATGTAACTAAATCCATATGTTTAGTAGCACATACTGCCGTTACCGTAGCACCCAGGTGTTTTATGATTTGAACAGCAGCAGAACCGATAGCGCCGGTGGCACCATTTACTAATACGTTTTGTCCGGCGGTTATTTTAGCGGCTCTTATATCACATAATGCATAATGAGCTCCTTCAGTTATAGCAGCAGCTCTATCATACTCAATATCTGATGGTATTGTGGAGATGGGGGAGTCTTCTTTTACAACCATGTATTCTGCATGTGCACCAAATGTTGCATCGTTAAAACCGAATACCCTCTCACCAATTTTAAAGCTGGTGACATTTTTACCTATTGCTTCTATCTGACCTGCATACTCGCAACCTAAAACTTTATTTTTTGGACGGAATAGTCCACTAAAGAAACGAACTATGAAATAATTGGCACTTCTGAAACCACAATCGGTTCTATTTACAGTTGAGGCATGGACTTTTATCAAAATCTCACCCTCTTTAGGAATAGGTTTGTCTACTGATAAAATTTGAACAATTTCGGGCGGACCATATTTAGTATAAACGGCTGCTTTCATGTTGTTTTTTTGCCGAGAAAGTTATCTATCCTGCTCATTTGTCTTAAGTGATGATTGAAATGGAATACGGCAAACTGATACCATTCTTCTGCTGAAAAATATCCTAATCCGGGATGTTTTGTTTTTCCTTTGAATTTACTACCAGTTATAATGAAAGCTAAAATAGTCATTTCCTTCTTTATGGCTATCAATTCTTCAATCAGCTGGAGTTTTGTAAGAGGTTGGGGTATCCTTGCATTATCGGGAGCGCCAGCTATTTTTTCATCGGGAAACCCATTTGCTTCAAATATGGTTTTGGCAAATTCAGTACAGGATTGTTCGGCATTTTCATCTGTAGTAGTGCAGACGTTTATCTGTTCAATATAATATTTCGTATCAAAAATAAGATGCATATAAAGTTGACCTATAGACCAACTGTTAGCATCAGGTTTCAAGAGTGTTTCTTCATAGTCATATTTCCCTAAGGCAACTATCCATTTATCTATAAGGTGGCTAAAGGTTTCAGGGTGCATCTTTAGATGTTAGGTTGGTTTAGTTTCTTATTTGGAAGCACTGTGCATTTTGCCATTATAGATATAGGAAGTGATTCCTAATGCAAATACTAGCCCCATTACTGACATTGAAGGATCAAAACCTTTCACTTGAAGTAATGAATAAACTGCAGCCACTAAATCAAAGAATAAACCTGCATAAGCCCATTCCTTTATTTTTTTGAAAGCAGGTATAAGAATGGCAATGCTTCCCAAAATTTTTGCAACAGAGATGAATGGTATGAAATACTTTGGATAGCCTAAACTCATTATAAATGCATCTCCTTCTGGATTTGGAATAGCAGTAAATATCATGAATCCTGCGAATAGGATGGTGGTTGTCCAATAGATAATCTTAGTTGATTTCATGTCAGTTGGTTTTATTTATAAAGTTAAGCATCCAGTTGATTCCATACTTATCGGTAAAACTACCAAAATAAGCACCCCAGAACATATCCTGCATTGGCATTGTAATATTACCACCGGCAGATAATTCATCAAAAATTCTTTTGGCTTCCTCACGGGTTGTTGGCTCAAGGGAAATATGCATATTGTTTCCCTGAGTAACAGTGAAACCCATTTCTTTTGGGGCATCTGTACCCATTAATATATGGTTGGCTGTTATTGGCAATTCTACATGAAGTACCATTTTCTTTACCGAATCAGCGATAGGAGGTTGGTTGGGGTCAGTGGGCAAGTCTTCAAAGCGTTGTATTGAGTTCCCTACAAACTCTGTCCTGAATACAGATCTGTAAAAAAGGAAGGCTTCTTCTGTGTTTCCGGGGAAATTGAGATAGGTACATACCCGAGAAGTATTGTCTGATTTCATTGACGCTTTCAGTTTGAATTGGGATTCTATATACTGATCGAGATTTTCCAAAGCGGATGTGAATCCTTCTTTGAATCCCATTTCAATTATCTTTTCAATATCTGAGAGCTTTTCATAGGTTGTTTTGATTGTAACTGTTGTGTGGATACCTGTATTTTCGAATCTCACATCCCAATTCGCATGAGGCAATGATTCATTTATTTTACCTTCCTCATCGCAAAAGGAATCAAGTCCTGTATAGCTGATTAAGCGAACAATTTTTTTATAATCAGCCCTGTTCCAGTGAACGTCTCCAGTAGGCCCTGTCATGGAATATAACCAGAAGCCACCTTCCCTGAAGTCCATTTTTTTGGTTTTTGTGACATATGGTTTTGGGGCCCACCACAAGTCAATTATTGCTGGATTTGTCCATGCTTCCCAAACAAGCTCTTTTTCAGCAGCAAATTCTCTTGTTACTACTATGCAATTGTTTGTTTTGTCAACTGTAAAGTCGAATAATAGGTTCGGCCTCATTTTTTTGTGTTTTTTAAGTTGGCTAATACATTGTCTAATTCTGAGAATCGGTTCTCCCATATTTTGCGGAACTGTTCCAACCATTTGTCGATTTCTTTCATTTTGGTGGCGTTGAGTTCGTAATAGATTTCTCTTCCTATTGCTTCTTGTTTTACCAGGTTGCATTCGCTTAATATGCGTAAATGTTTACTTATTGCCTGACGGCTGCTGTCAAAATGCTCTGCTATGGCATTCGGGGTCATAGCCTGTAACGCAATAAGCAATATGATAGCCCTCCTGGTTGGATCTGCAATAGCCTGGAAAACATCTCTTCTCATGGAAAATTATTTTAGGAAACCATTCGGTTGCAAATATAAGTGCAACCGAATGGTTTCGCAAAATTTATTTTGCGCAATGCTTGGTGCTGGGGGCGGGATGCTTAATGCCTAAGGCCTAAAGCTCAAAGCTATAATTTGAGGTACAGACGTTGTGTAGGCTTCGATTGTGGAAATAAATTATTGAATATTTAATAATTCAATTTCGAGGCGATCCATATTCTCTTCGTTCTTTTCAGTAACAAACTGTTTAATTTTTTGGCAGGCTTCTGGGGTGGGGAATATCATATTGAATTCAACTTGGGTATTAGTGGGATCTATGGCTGTAAATCTGACTACAATTTTGAATACAGGATTGGATATATGATTCCAGGCTATGAAATTGGGTTCATCCATTGAAATAAATTCGCATTCATTAGGATAATCTATACCAGTCTCGCTATGCATGGTAAATAACCATTTTCCGCCTGGTTTAAGTGAATATTCATGGAACGTATTGGTAAAGCCCTTTGGTCCCCACCATTTTGATAAATGATTAGGATCTGTCCAGGCTTTGAAGGCTTGTTCAAGACTGGCTGAAAGAATTCTCGTAGTTATGACTACACAATCAGGGTGAGCTGAAAACTGTTGATTGTTTATGTCCATTGAATTATGTTATTGAGCTTCATTCATTTTATTCCATTCCGGTAGTTTCACGCCTTTAAATATCAGCCATAAACAGACTGCGAATTCAGAGGCAGCGATAGGCCCAAATACGATCGGGAATACGTTCTTTGAATATTGAGGAAATAATAGTAGGGTAGTACTGTTGACGAGGTAACAAATACCGGCTAACTGTAGGATTATTCCCAGCGGTTTTGGCAGAAATGTGGATTTAATGAAAAGGTAGCCATCGATTATGCAGGATATACCGAAGAAAACGAATCCTAATCCGAGCCCATAATCATGTGAGGCTAAGGAAAGGTATGTTAGTGATTGGAGTTGTTGAGTAGTAAAAGAGTTTAGATATTCAGCATTTCCCTGTAATAATACTGGTGTTACAAGGTTCATCTTATTGGCGACAAGGACTGCGGTTTGAATAAGTCCAAAAAATAAGGACAGTTGCGCTAGTCGTTTATTTACCGGTTTTAATAAAGTATAATAAACGATTGCCAGAATCAAATCGCAAACATGCATTAAAACATCACCCGCAATACCTATTCGCCAAAGGAAACTGTTTTCAGATATGTTTTTTGCTGTTGCTGCCGCATTACCAGAAACAATCAATGGATTTCTAATGAACATCTCTCCAACCAGCCCGGCCAGGATAATTATCAGATAAGCGAATCCTCCAATTCTGGCAAATGTTTGAGGAGAGAAGGCGGTATTGTTTTTATTCATGTGGAAGGTCTTAATAATAGACTACTCTAAACTATACATTTATCAATGTTGGATAAGTTGTATATGTATAAACGGCGGACACGGCTGTCGTGTGGCATTATGCTTGTTTATAAAGTACTTTTTCCCCTTTTATCAGATAATAGCCAACATGATATAAAATAAACGAAATAAAAGATAATGATCCATAATATTTCTTTTAGTAGGCTTCCAAAGGATGGCGGTAAATAATCTCTGTATACACTAATTATGATGGTCAAGTATTCAATACTGCTGTAGATCGTTAAAAGTACAAAAGATAATATGGTAAGGAGTATTTTGGAACGGTTACGTTTTATAAAGAAAAGTGTATGAAAAAGAAATGCTAAAAAGAAAGAGGTAAAAACCGGCTGCAAACATCCTGAATCAATAAGTGAAATATTAAGATCTGATTTTATATTTAGAGTACAGCCAAAACCATTTAAACTAACTAAAAGAAAATTTATTGAAAGTGTTATAATGATTATCAGGTTTGCCAAATTCAGGAATTCGGTCCTTCTTTCTTTGGGAGTTTTTCGAATTAAAAATAATCCCAAAATTGTTAGAATGGAAAGGATATAGGCAGTGATTATCTTATTGATTATCCATATCTCCATATTTCTCTTTTAATATTTCGAATTTACTAAATATTCGGTTATTCATTATGATAGAATTCAAATAAAATATTCCTTATTTCTAGTTTAATATATAGAGCTAAAATCTGATTTAGCGGTAAAATAGTGTAGTAGTATAATCCATAAAACAGAAAGCAATAGGGCTATCTTCTGAAGTATCGGTAAGTATTCAAGATAGGTTTTTGTATAATAGACATAGTTGCAGACAAAGAGCGATAAAAGACTGAGTATGCAGAGTGTTTTAAAGTAGTATAATCGGGATTTGAATATATATACTGTAATATATGAGATACTTATTAGGGCTAATAGACTGGATATGATTATCATTTGGTTATGATAAGGAGTCACAATTAAAAACGCAAAAAACATAGAGGCTATGCCTGAAAATTTGATGGTGTTGGCAGCTTTTTTGGAATTTATCTTCTCCGAAAAATCATAAAAGAAATACCCGAAACTGGAACAGATTAGTATACTGCAAATGTCTAATACACCATTAACCGCTATTGGGTCAAAAAGGTTGCATAAATAGTTATTGCTCCAATCATAGCCAATAGAATTTATATCTATTTGAGAGCCTCCGGGATACATTCTGATGGCAACAAAAAGAAGTATTGTTGCTATTAGTAGTCCAAATAATAAGAGATGCTTTCTATAAATTATATAGCGCAATTGAACTTAATTATTTAATTTTTTTCTCCCTGTCTGCTTCTTCTTTTATCCTTTTGTTAATATCAATTCTTGCTCCTCTTAAAACATATATGGAAATTGTATCTTCTCTTGCCAGTATGTTTATTCTTTGCGCTGCCAGATAAACAGTATCAAAGAAGGGGACTTCTGTGGACCTTTTTTTATCCTCATCATCGTTCTCTTTAACCAATATTACGTCTTTTATTATTTTATTGTACTGGAGCCAGTTTACATAGTCGGCATCAAATGACTGAGCTTTTATTTTTTTGTTTTTTGAATAGTAATTGATGGCACCTGCTTGTCCATAATTATCACAAAGCAATAAGGTTTGATCCGGGTTGGGTAATAGCCTGGTTATACTGTCAACTTTGAGGGCTAATTCTTTCCACCCAAGCATGTCTGCAAAGTCTTGTGGTATATCGTGCTCTTTACCATCTTCCCAGCGTAACATTCCATACTTTTTATATGCCTCTGGGTTTGCTGCCATGTATTGCGGACTCTTATTTGGAAATCCAATTTTGTATAAGGGAATAAAAAGAAGTATTGGAATAGCAATTGCAACTGGTTGAAGAAGTCTGCGGTATCCATTTTTTAATAGGTTCGCCAAATATACTGATCCGAAGGAAATGTATATCGGATATAATCCTATTGCATAGTATGATTTTGCCTTGAGATATATAAAAAGTGCTATTGTAAATATAAACGATACCAGGAAAAATCTGTAAGAGGCAAAGGGTTTGTAAAATAGTAAAGCATAGTAAGCAGATAAAATTACAATCAGCGCACCAGTGAAAAATAAAAGTTGTTCTTTTATAAAGCCCAGTCTGTCAACATGTACTAATTGAGTTTCCGATAATTCTTTCAAATGATTTATTACAGGAAAATTATTATTGTACTGCCAGATTAGATTTGGAGAAATTAGTGCTATTCCAATTGCTAAAGCAAAATAGAAATGTTTGTTTAAGAATAATTTACGTGGACCCGCTAAAAGCAAAGCAGGGATTAACCCGATTATCTGGAATATGATATTGTATTTGTTAAGGAAGCCTAGTGCAACAAAGATTGAGGCTATATACAGCCATTTATTATTGTTGTCTTTTATATATAGAATTAATATTAAATAAACACTGGACCACATTAATACATCGAGTGAATTAGGTTGGTACAGAATATTGAGTCTTAACAATGAGGAAAACAGAACACAAGTAGCTCCAAGGATTAATGAGAACAGGTTTCCTCCTAATATTTCAATGGCTTTCCAGACTATAAATATGGTGGCTGCTCCAAAGAGTGCCGGAAAAAATTTTACCCAGAATGCTGTATTTCCTAAAAAATTGATGAGTACAGAAATCCATGATGTAATGGGTGGCACAGAAAGATAACCCCATGCCAGATGTTGCGATTGTTCAAGATGCAGGAATTCATCTCTTTGCAAATCATAATCCGGACTTATTAATGAGTATTGTAAAAGAAATTTTACAATTAAGAACCCGATTAAAATATAGTTTTTTTTGAACGCCATCCCTGTTTTATGCTTACTGCCGAAAGCTTATTGCATTAGTTTAAAATGTGATTGGAATTTATACTTCTTTATTACAGTTATTCATTTTTGTTGCTTTAAATTAAGTTGTTTCCGGAAGTAAAAGAAAAGGGTTGGACCAAGAATTGGGACGATTATTATAAGTATTACCCAGCTCAATTTTAGTTTGGTAGACATGTTGTTGGAAAACATGAGCCCAATTGCAGCTGAGATTAATGTTAGAAGGGATAATGAACAAATAATTACCCATGTTATTAGGGATGAATCAGGTGCTGACACTTCCATAGTATTATGAAGTTGTGGTTGTGTTTTATGTCTTTAAATATACATAAAATTGCGCAGCCTTTCTCTTGTATTGAAATTGCCCTTTTTTCGCAGTGTCCCCTTCGGGAGACACTGCGACGGAGGGCGGGATTTGGTCGCCAACATAAGATGTGAGTAGTGATTTCTTTTTGATTTAATTTTTATTACTTCCAATTAGAGGCTCAGGTGACTAATTCCGTCGCAGTGTCTCCCGCGCTTGAACTTGTATATGCGAACAGCCGGCAGGGGACACTGCGATTCGGAGACTAGAGCCTATATTTTGAAATTTAGTGGCATTAATAATGAAATAAGTAGAGTCATTTTTTTCGCAGTGTC
>JBGAQE010000142.1:0-11205 GCA_044220885.1 Chitinophagaceae bacterium | reverse complement strand
ATGCTTGAATCTCTGATTGCAGACAAATGTTTGGTGGCCGCATCATAATATGCTGTTGCTTTAGCATTGAATTCGTTCAGCGGTTTGAGGGAATTATTTTTTATACTCTCGCTTTCACCTATCTCTTTCTCTATTGCTTTCAGGGAAGGCGATTTATCCGCTTCTTCCTGATAAAGTTGCTCTAACAAATCTTCATAGCTTCTTTTTGAAGCTAAACTATATTCTGAAGTCTCGTTTTGCAATGCCTTTGGTGTTTCGGCTTTCTCTTGTTGCTGATAAGTGGGAGATTGTTTGCATGAAAAAAGGACCCCGGCAATTAATATCATATAACACTTCTTCATATGCGAAATGATTTAGTGTTAAAGGTAGCAATATTCAATGCTGAATGCTTAATGCAATATGCCTAAGGCCTAAAGCTTAAGGCCCAAGGCATAATTTAGTAATCCAGCCGCAAATCAATTTTTATAATAGAGCATTCGTAGAACATTACTCTTTCGGTAGCTCACTATATTAAGCCCTAGGCTTTAGGCCCTAAGCCTTAGGCATCAAGCCTCCAGCATCAAGCTTCCGGCATCCAGCATTCAGCCTCAAGCCTCCTGCCCTCCCTCCGGCCTCATCTGCGGAAACAACAACACATCCTGAATACTTGGCTGGTTGGTCATCAGCATACAAAGCCTGTCGATACCGATACCGATACCTGATGTGGGAGGCATACCATATTCGAGAGAACGTAAGAAATCATGGTCGATAAACATCGCTTCATCATCACCGCGCGCCATCAGCTTCAATTGCTCTTCAAAGCGTTCGCGCTGGTCGATAGGATCGTTTAACTCACTATAGGCATTAGCAATTTCTTTTCCATTCACCATCAACTCAAATCGTTCTACTAATCCGGGTTTGCTTCGATGTTTCTTTGTCAAAGGACTCATCTCTACCGGATAATCGATTATGAATGTTGGCTGTGTGTAATTGCCTTCACATTTAGAGCCGAATATCTCGTCAATCAATTTTCCTTTTCCCATACTGGCTTCTACGTGTATGCCAAGCTGTTTGCAGGCATTCCGTAATCCCTCTTCATCCATTTCCGTTACATCAATACCGGTATGATCTTTTATGGCATCATAGATAGGAACTCTCTTGAATGGTGCTTTGAAATCGATCTGCTTGTCACCAACAGTTACAACTGTAGTGCCATGAAGTGCCAAGGCGATTTTCTCCATGAGGTTTTCTGTCACTTCCATCATCCAATAGTAATCCTTGTAAGCAGTATACCATTCGAGTACGGTGAACTCAGGATTATGGGTTCTGTCCATACCTTCATTCCGGAAGTTGCGACTGAATTCATATACCCAATCGAATCCACCAACTATCAATCGTTTCAGATAAAGCTCATTAGCGATACGCAGATAGAAAGGTATGTCCAATGCGTTGTGATGGGTGATGAATGGACGAGCCGCTGCTCCACCAGGAATGGATTGTAATACCGGAGTATCCACTTCTATCGCCCCTTGTGCGTTCAGATATTCCCTGATGGTATTTATTAGTGTAGTTCTCTTTATAAAAACATCTTTTACCTGCGGGTTGATGATAAGGTCGGCATAACGCTGACGATACTTGAACTCCAGATCAGTAACCGCATCAAAAGTTTCGCCTTCTTTCTCCTTTACTACCGGTAAAGGTTTAAGCGATTTCGTTAGGAAGGTAAGTTCTTTTACGTGTACAGATGTTTCACCAGTCTTTGTAGTAAACACAAAACCTTTCACACCAATGATGTCACCTATGTCTGTTAGATGTTTCCAAACCTTATCATAAAGGGTCTTGTCTTCACCAGGACAGATCTCATCCCTTTTTACATATAGTTGGATTTTGCCCGTGCTATCCTGTAAAACAGCAAATGATGCTTTTCCCATGTCCCTTACGCCCATAATACGGCCAGCGAGACAAACTTCTGCGAAGTCGGCCTTATTCTCTTCTCCCTTATAATTCAGCTTTATGGTAGAGGCCGTGATGTTTACAGGGTATAGGGGTGCTGGATAAGGATCGATGCCCAATTCCAGTAATTGCTTCAATTTGTCGCGTCGAATCAGTTCCTGCTCAGATAGTTGGGGTGCTTGCATGGCTGTAATGCTGTTTTAGCTTCCCGGTTTTATAACCCGGAAAGGCCGACAAAATTACAGTTTAGGAGCCGGTATAACAAAACTCTCGGACTTCAGTCCCCATCCACCTTCTGAGCCTCTTCCACAGGTTTATTGTCAGGTGGTGTAATCGACTTTTTCTTCTTATGGATAGCCTTCATAGCAATTACAAATAAAACAATGACAAGTGCCAGGCCACCTAATCCTAATAGAATAGCTCCTCCTTCTGCACCACTACAAGATAGACTACAGGCCCCTGCCGCTACCAGGTACAATAATCCCAGTGCTACAATTACACAGCCAATGGTAAGTGCTATTTTTCCTGCATCTGTAAGATCTTTCGATTGCTTTATTGCTTTCACTTGGGTCTTAAGCAACTTTCTGCGCTCCTTCCATTTTAGCATTTTCCCATCCTTATCCTTCATAGAAAGCTTAAATACTTCGAGGGATGAATAACTATGTCTGCTGCTGTCTTTTATGGAAGTAGCACGTGCCTCATTTTGGAAACTTGTGGCTGTTATTAATCCAGTAATATTCCCATATCGGTTTCCCGAAAATATTATCATGAAGAAGGTTGTAGTTATCAGAATACTGTCGCAGGTCTTATGAAAGAAGTAGTTTCTTTTCTTGTTGACTGAAGGATAACATAGTCCTGCTAATATGAAAACGACAACGCTTATTTCAAGAAGAAAAAATGGTAATTCAATTTTCAATTGATTCAACAGTTTTCCGATAGCAATACCAAGGATATTTAATAATAAATAACTGATAACTATAAAAAGCCGGGTTTGTTTTGGATGAGCTTTTGCCCAAAGGGATATTTTTTTCATATCTGTTTAGTTTAGGAGGGAGTATTTAATAGCAGAAAGCAAATATTATTTTTTGAAAACACTGTTTAAAGTTATTGGGTCGTACTGTTCCGCAGAAAGGATTATCGTCAGTTTAGTAAATGACCTGTAGCAGGCAACTGAAAACTTTTGCCGGATTTTGCCATTGCAACAGTATTCTTGTTGAAATAAAAGAGCCGGATACGATTGGAAATGATTGCATTCCGCGGACTTGCTGTATTAAATAGCTGGTCCCAAACTGTTGTGCTTACTCCAAAACATTTATCAGGGTATTTGCAATGATGATGGATATGAGATCTGTGTAATGCGGGAATCCAATATGCAGACCATTCCTGATGAAGCCAATAATGGAGAAAGTTGTATAGGACGAATCCCATAAAATAACCAATAAAAAGAGTGAAGTAATTGTTCAGCCATACACCAATACCTAAAAGGATGAATGCTAATATCAATGAAAAGCTGCGATGAAAATGTGTGACTTTTATTTCTGTTGGATGTTTGTGATGATAGAGGTGGTTGAACGGACTCTCGGGTTTTTCATTTTTGAGTGTTGGATGCATCCAAAAACGATGAGCCAGATATTCACTCAATGTCCATAATACCCACCCTGTAAATAATAAAAAAGAGTGAAAGATGAGATTGCCTTTATTGATTAAAAATGGCAATGAAAATAGAAAAGAGGCAAGGGAAGTGTACAGAAAGATTCCCGGTTTTACTACTGCAACGGCGCTTTTAATCAGATTCTTTGTCATTTGTGTTGAGTTGATGATTGTGAAAGAGCATTGGCTCTGATCTTTTATCAACTCAAAGAACTGTTGAAAATCAGCCTCGTGCGAATTGAAGACTGCGACCTGTTTACAGCTTTGTAGTAAAAATTACAAATAGGAAACCTTGGGATGAAATCCTCAGGAAAAAATGCCAATTAAGCAAATCTTTGGCCTTGTAGTAGTAATTAGTATAAAACTTGAGTAGGTTGGGAATTAATTATTAAACTTCTACAGAAAAGAAATAACATACCATTTCAGGCTTTATTGAAAAAAATTAAGGCGCCATCAACTCCATTTTGGATCAGAGTTTCTTTTTCCTTTTTCTTTAGTTTCCTTACACGGGGTGATAAGTGACCATCGCTGACCAGGATTGTTCTTCCCTTTTCCCATTCATTCTTATCTCTTTTGTTCAATGTTTCCATCAGTAAATTGCTAAAGGCCCATGTGTACTGATTAAACTTCCTTATTTCAAAAGGGGCTGTTAGTCCTTCTGCGTTTAAGTCGGCCACTATTTGCTCCGGACGCTCCAGTTTAATGCCTAATGTTTGGTTGTTTCTGGATAAATGCTGACAATTCAAAGGTTTATTACAATTATCAAGACAAGTATCAAAAAGGGTAATGGGATAGTTTGCCATTATGCCGCCATCTACCATTACTTGATACGAATCGCTCTTAATGGGCTTTAAAATCACATTATAGTTTGAATCAAGGAATACAGGTTCATAATAAAATGGAATGGCAATGCTGATTCTTACGGCAGTCATAACGGGCATGTCGGGAGTGCTGAATCTTGAAAATACTTGCGCCTCTTGTTTGTTTAAGTTAGTACCAGTGCAATAGAAATCCTTGAACCGGGAATCATGTAATCTTAGTTGATGTAATTCCTGAAAACTAAGTAATGGGTTTCCTGTTCTTTTTTCAACTAATGAAGCCAGCCATTTTTCCAATTTCTTTCCTTCGTAAAGACCATAATATTGTTTGATCCTTTTGTACTTTCCGGCTATGCCGCCTTTGCCATCATTAAATTTCTGGAATTGGATATTACTTAGAATAGAATCAATTTCAGTTGCGGAATAGTCGAGACTTATTAAAAGAGCTGCTATTGCTCCTGCAGAAGTGCCAGCGCAATTTTCAATATTTGGTAAGATTTTTTTCTCCTCTAATACCTTTATAGTTCCAGCATAGGCAAGACCACGAATGCCTCCGCCTTCAAAAACAAGGTTTTTATAATCAGGACTTACCTGACCCAATGTATATAATGGTAATAGAAGAAGTAAAAGCCAGTATTTCATACTGGCAAATTAAGTGCTGGGAAGAAAAACTTTTGTTAAGGAACCGTTGTTTTAGTTTGAAGCAAGCAAAACCTGCCAGGCTTCCGATACCTTTCCTTCATTCAACAAACGCTTCGCTAAACGGTGAAGCTCCTTTTCCATTTCTTCCGGATTGATACTGAAGTACTGTACTATCTGACGTAATTCTGTATCGTCATAAGCCGGATCAATAACCGGATATTCATGCACATTCCCTAAAAGGCCTAAGTCGTTACCGGTAAGTATGTTGCTTTTCCTGATGGCTTCAGGCAATGCATCTATACCTATGCCTAATTGTGTATTTGGTTTTGCCACCTGGAAGATGCTATGTTCATTTACTACTGAGTACCAATCTCCTCCTAATCTGGATACATGATGGATATTTCGTTGGTCTATTTTTTTGTTGGCATCAAGCAAAGCATCATCTATATGCATGCATAGTACTTCACAGATAATCAGATTGCCGGCACCGGCTTCTGTTCCCAATGGTTTAACTTCAATCACCTTGCATTCCATCTTTATTGGACTTTCTTTTACCATTGGAGGTTTTACAATGGAAGATGCTTCCTCAGTAAACCCTGACTTAACAAACTCATTCACTCCCTTCGGAAACTCGCAACTGCTCAGCGACATCTGCTGCACCATATCATAAGTGACAATATTGATCACCACTTCAGGCACTTCCAAAACATTCTCCAGTGTATGCTTTATGGTATTATCCCTCACCCTCCTCGACGCCGAAAAAATCAATATCGGAGGGTTGGCGGAGAAAAGATTAAAAAAACTAAAGGGGCTTAAATTTACTTGCCCTTCTTTGTCAATGGTGCTTGCAAAACATATCGGCCTCGGGGCTATTGAATGTTGTAGAAAATATTGTTTCTCTAGAGTTGAAAGGTTGTCGAAATGGAGTAATGCCATGATTGTGCTGTTGCGAGTTACGAGTTACGGGTTGCGGGTTTTTTGACCTTCATTTTCAGATAGGAGATCAGGCTACCGATTTTAATAGATAATTCCTTAGCTTTTTCAATTAGTTCTTTAGCCTCATCTTCTTTAATAAAATTCATTCTTTTTGCAAAAAGAAGACAGTTTTTCACCTCTCCACAAGAGCCTTTTGAATATTTAAGGAATCTTATAAAATCAGAATTATTATTATATTCAAAACCCTCTGCAATATTATTTGAAATTGAAAATGCTGCTCTTTTTATTTGATCCTTGAATGAAAAATCTCTTGCAATGCTCTCATTTGATACGCAAATTTTGTAAACTGATATTGCCAGATCTTGTGCTTTTTGCCATATCACTAATTCCTCAAAATTCTTTATGGTTGCCATCAGCAAAAATACATCTGGATACATTCGAATTTTAAGATTTAGTTGTATCCTAAAACTATAAAAAACTTCAGCTATTTGTAATAGACAACCCGCAACTCGCAACACACAAACTCGCAACTATTAACCCGAATCTTTCTATTTTTTTAATCTTAAAATCGAATGCCCCGACTCCTCCGCCACAATCGTATTCACCAACTTCCCCAGCCCCTCAACCTCCATTTCCACCACATCACCCTCTTTCAACCACTGCTCCACATAATTCGGATCATTGAGTTTGCCGGTGCCATTCAGTTCAAGGAAACATCCTGTACCTACTGTTCCACTGCCAATGATATCACCAGGATGAAGATCCACTCCATACGAAGCACGTTCAATGATTTCTGCAAAGGTCCAATCCATATCTCCTAAATTACCTGCACTCACCTGCACTCCATTTACAGTACATGTCATCGGTAGATTCCAGGATTTACCAGTATGGTTTTCTTTCGCAGGTATTTCATAAGGTTCCAATTCATCTAATGTAACCAGCATGGGTCCAACCGCCGTTGCAAAATCCTTTCCCTTTGCAGGTCCCAGATTCAATAACATCTCTTCCATCTGCAATGTTCTTGCACTGAGATCATTCATAATCATCAATCCCGCAATATATTCATCCGCCTCTTCCGCTTTTATATTTCTTCCTTGCTTTGAAATCACAATCGCCACTTCCAATTCAAAATCGAGTTTTTCAAAATGATCGGGCATGCAGGAAACCGGCCCCGGTCCCATGATGCTATGATGATTGGTGAAATAGAATATCGGATACTGATCAAACTCCGGAATCATCGGTGCTTTGCGGTTTCTTCTTGCAGATTCCACATGCTGCCTGAAAGCGTAACCATCCCTGCAACTTGGTGGAAATGGTACCGGCGCGAGTAATTCCACATCTTCAACAGGTTTACCGTTGTCGCTGTGGATCTTTCCTTCTTTTATCAATAATTCACCGCCTTGTACCATAGAAATATAGTCATCCCAATACGTCAATAACATGCTCATGTTATGTGGCAGCTCAGGATGTAATTTATCCATATCGTAGATATAGCCATCCACCAGGATCGCCAGCTTTTCATGCTCTTCGAATAAATAAGAAACCAGTTTCATCAGTAAATGATTTGAGTGCTGCAATTTAGAATATTTACCGATGGCAATTATTTTGTTTTCCATTTTGCGATTTCAAATTGTTTGTAACTTCCTGTCATGAAATATTCAAGCTTGCTGCTTTGTATCCTGTTGCTTGCAACGCAGCCTCCCAAACAAGATGTCAATGCCTGGGTTCGCGTGAACCAGCTAGGGTATAAGACCTATGGTCCGAAGAATGCTATCTGGTGTAGTAAGGACAATGGGGAGTTGAAAGAATTCAGTCTGGTCGATATTATCACAGCTCAAACTGTTTTTACCGGGAAGGTGGGAAAAGCATTTGGAGCCTACGGTCCCTTTCAACAGACGTATCGATTAGATTTCAGCGGATTCAATATAGAAGGAAGGTTTGTGATAAGGGCTGGTGGCGTTTCTTCTCCCGAATTCACCATCGCATCAGATGTTTATAAAGGAGCAGCCGATTTCTGTCTCAAATATATGCGGCAGCAAAGAAGTGGCTTCAATCCTTTTTTGAAAGATAGCTGCCATACCCATGATGCCTATGTGTTATATGGATCCAAAGCTGGTATTAAAGACAGCACCCATATTGATGTAAGTGGTGGCTGGCACGATGCTAGTGATTATTTGCAATATGCCAGCACTTCCGCGAATGCTACGTATCATTTGCTGATGGCGTATCGCGATTTTCCACAAGGATTTACCGATGCTCATTTGGCAAATGGATTAGAAGGAAAGAATGGGCAAGCCGATGTATTGGATGAAGCAGAATGGGGATTGAAATGGCTATCGAAGATGCATCCCAAACCCAATTGGCTCTTTAATCAGTTAGGCGATGACCGTGACCATGCCGGAATGCGTATACCCAAGGAAGATAGCTTTTATGGTAGAGGGTTTGAAAGACCTGTATATTTTGCGTCCGGAGAAAAACAGCAAAGAGGCAAATTCATGAACGATACCCATGGTGCTGCATCAATTGCCGGAAAATTCAGCAGCGCTTTCTCTTTGGGTGCTATGGTATTTAATAAGAAAGACCAGCTTTATGTCCGTGACCTGATGGCAAAAGCCCAATCGGCATTAGCATATGGCGATAAGAAACCCGGCAATCATCAAACCGCTTCTGTAATGGCACCATATATCTATGCTGAAGATAATTGGGTGGATGATATGGAACTGGGATATGCTTCTTTTAATAAGATGATGTCGAAAAAAGCTGTCCCACCAGATAACGGATACCTCTCAAAAGCATTTTCATTCGCCAAGCAGGAACCCGTAACTCCCTGGCTGGGTAAGGATACAGCGAATCACTACCAATGGTATCCTTTCATCAATGTTGGACATTATGAATTAGCCAAACAATCTGTTGGAGAAAGAAGAGCACAACTAATAGGTTATTACAAAAAAGGGATCCAACTGGTATGGGAGAAATCAAAATCAAATGCATTCTACAGGGGAATCCCATTCATCTGGTGCAGTAATAATTTCACTACTTCGTTTGCTATACAATGTTATTGGTATCGGGAGCTGACAGGTGATAATACCTATTTGGAATTGGAACAAGCCTGTTTCGATTGGTTATTTGGTTGCAATCCATGGGGCACCAGTATGGTGTATGGATTGCCTTCATGGGGTGATACGCCTGTGGATCCTCATTCGGCCTTTACACATATCGGTCATTATCCCATTGATGGTGGATTGATTGATGGTCCTGTGTATACCAATATCTACAAGAACCTGATTGGTATAGTGCTTTATAATCCTGATAGCTATGCCTCCTTCCAAAGTGATCTGGCAGTGTATCATGACGATTATGGCGATTACAGTACCAACGAACCTACAATGGATGGCACTGCTTCATTGATTTATCTGTTAGCTGCAAAGGAGGCGGATAAGCATCCATTAAAAAAGTAGCAGCCTCCGCTAAAGGAGGCTTCAGTTATGATGAAGGAGGAATCATTCGCGGCGATTCCACCAAAAAGCAAATTGCTTTAGTGTTTACGGGAGATGAATTTGCAGATGGTGGGGATTTTATATCCAAAACACTGGCAGCACAGAAGATTAAAGCCAACTTTTTTCTTACAGGCCGCTTTTATGATAATCCAAAGTTTAAAGGACTGATCCAACGACTAGGAAAAGATGGTCATTACCTTGGTCCGCATTCATATGGTCATTTGTTGTATTGTGATTGGACAAAAAGGGATAGTTTGCTGGTAAGCCGTCAGGAGTTTACAGATGATCTTTCAAAAAATCTTTCCGCGATTGGAAACTATGGTCAACAGTTCGCCAAACCCCGCTATTTTATGCCGCCCTACGAATGGTATAATGAAACCATTTGTAAATGGAGCAATGATATGGGAATACAGATTATAAATTTCACTCCCGGTACATTGAGCAATGCCGATTACACTACGCCCGACATGAAAAATTACCGGAGCAGTGAAGTGATCTGGAATTCCATTATTGAAAAGGAGAGCACATCCAGGTCAGGATTGAATGGTTATATTTTGCTGGTTCATATCGGAACCGATCCTAAAAGGACAGATAAATTCTATAACAAGCTTCCTGAATTATTGAAATTGCTAAGTTCTAAAGGCTATCAATTTTTAAAAATAGATCAGTTACTCAACTAGAGACCTTAGAACGTACATTTGCATTTTACTGCTATATGATGAAAAGTATTGCCGATTTCAACCATGTATTTTTTATTGGAGTAGCCGGTACCGGCATGAGTGCTATTGCCCAATACCTGAAAGGGATTGGAAAAGAAGTTAGCGGTAGCGACCGCTATTTTACTCCCGGTGTTTTTAATGATACACGTGATAAACTGGAAGCTGTTGGCATTTCCTGTTTTGAACAGGATGGAACAGGTATTACTGATCTCACTCAACTTGTGGTGGTTTCTACAGCCGTTGAAGACACTGTATTTGAAGTACAGAAAGCAAAGCAACTCAATATCCCCATCATTAAGCGCTCTGAATTGCTGGCACTGATTGCTGAAAGTAAAAAAACAATTGCAGTAGGAGGAACTTCGGGTAAGTCCACTACTTCAGCTATGTTATTTGATATACTCGAATTTGCCGGATTGAAACCAAGTATCATCAGTGGTGCTGGATTAGTGAGTATCATCAAGGAAGGAAAGATTGGCAATGCAAAAGTGGGAAGCGGAGACTGGTTAGTGATTGAAGCAGATGAAAGCGATGGTTCCATAGTACAGTATCATCCTGAAATAGGTTTGTTGTTAAATGTTGATAAGGACCATAAAGAGATAGAAGTGTTGATGGATGTCTTCAATACGTTCAGAAATAATTCGAAGACTTTTGTTGTTAATGACGGACATCCACTGGCTAAACAATTATCACAAAACAGCCGGTTAGATTTTTCAAGTGATCCATCGTCACCGGCATTCTATAAAGCACTTGATTTCCAGCAAAAGGGATTTGAAATCAATTTCAAGATTCAAGATGTCTCTTTTTCATTGTTTACTGTAGGCCGCCATAATATGGAGAATGCATTGGCCGCCGTAGCTATTGCACATCTTTTGGGAGTTGACCTGTTCACCTGTGCTTCGGCGTTGAAACATTATGAAGGCATTTATCGCAGGCATCAGGTAGTAGGAGATCACGAGGGGGTTTGGTTGATTGATGACTATGCCCATAATCCGGCTAAATGTGCTGCTTCCA
>JBGAQE010000141.1:0-11874 GCA_044220885.1 Chitinophagaceae bacterium | reverse complement strand
AGGCCAACCTGATTGCTCCTTTCTTTTCTGCTACAAATTTTTTTCAATTGTTCATCTGAAAGATAATCGGGCAGCTTATCCAAAAACTTTTTCTCCATTTTTCAAAAGAGAGATCTTCGCCAATACAAACAAATTGTTCTTTTGCTATAAACAGTTCCTGAGCTACCCTATTTAAATATACGGGCATTGCCTTTGTATCCTTGTTTGGGAAACTATTCATCAAAAGCTGCTTATCCCTGATTTCACCAGAAGCTTTAAATAAATGTTTAAATGAAGAAGGCAAGTGATTTGCTGTATTCATTAACCGAAGAAAGGTTCTTAGTTTTTTGTAGCCAACACGCCATTCATGAATATCCTCCACTTCAAAATGGCCGGGTATCCGCTCATATAGTTTATGTAAATGGCGGGAATAATTATGAATGACTTCTGATAGCAGATTCCGGTTCACGGAAATTTTTTTAAAAGCTACTGTATTTTTTCAGGATGGGCTAAAATTTAAAACAGACCGGGAACCGGTCTGTTTTCTTGCCAACTCAACTGCTATTTGTTGTATATGAGAGAGATTCTTAAGTCGTTGTTTGTAGAACAAAATACAGTGGCGCTAACACTACAACATGACGTATGTAATATCCTCACATGATTATTGTCAGTCGCATAAAACGAAAAAGAAAACAAAATCGATACTTTAAATAAATTCAGAAAAAATTGAAAATACAAATCTCTTAAATACCCATTTTCCCTAGGAAAAATTACAATTTACCGGTGTTGTATAGTTGCAAAAATGAAAATAGAATCTGCTATATTTAATGGAGCTCAAATAATTATGCAAAAAACGATGCTACTCATTTACCATTAGACAATGATCTGGTGTAGTTATTATTCTACACGAACCAGGTAGCGGGCCATTCCTAATAAAAAAAGTTGGACTCAAAAATGAAAGCAGACCATATTCTGAAAAGTCAAAACAGCATAAAGCAACTAACTAATCTAAGAAGTATCGTATAATAATTTGTAAGTACAAATGCCTGTTATCATTTTATCCGCTGTTTTTTGTCATTATATGCAGGTGATTATGTTTGGAATTTTGCTTTCCGGAAGATGTACTTCCGGTAACATACTTTATGTACATAGTTCCTACATACCGGGACGCTCAATTTGAAACCAAATTCCTGGAAGTCATATCAGGTGCTACCGTATCATTCATTGGGGTGTTAGATGCCCAAAATCATCAATTCATATATATAAATCAGGGCGGAGCCATCTTATTTGAATATCCGGATCCGGAAACAATGCTCACCACGGGGCAATTCCATATCAACCAATGCAGATGCAGCGATGAAAAAAAATGTCTGGTACTAAAAAGGGTTGATAAACATAAAGCTTTTGAAACTGAAAGTGAATTCATAACCGGAAAAGGAAATAGCTTCTGGGGAAAGGCAGTCTACACTCCTTTCACACATGCAGAAAAAATTCTTTTATGTGCAGATTGATAAAACAGACCGTGCACATATAGCTGAGGAAAACCTCCAGGAAGAACAACAACGTTTCCAGGCCTTTCTCGAATTCGCTTCCATTGGTGTAATTACCGTTGACAAATTCAGCAAAATTGTTGTAGCTAATCCTTTTGCCTGTTCTATTCTGGGGTATGAATCTGGCGAACTATTTAATAAACCCCTAAATACAATCATCCCGATTCGCTACAGGGAAAAACATGCTCAATACCATTCAGGTTTCTTCGATGCACCAAAGGTAAGACCTATGGAAACTGGTAAAACATTATATGCCCTTAAAAAAGATGGAACAGAAATTCCAGTCGACATAAGTCTTGGGACTTATACTATCAATCAGGATGTTTTTGTTATCAGTTTCATTGCAGATATATCGAACCGTAAAAAAAATGAAGAAGCCATCCGGAAATTAAATGCGGAACTGGAAGAAAAAATAAAAGACAGGACACTGGAGTTAAAAAAAACCATCGATAAACTATATCTCCAAATAAAAGAAACAGAAGATGCGGAGAAAGGCATGCATTTTTTCCAGCAACTATTCCATCAGGTGGTTGATAATTATCCTGCCGGCTCTATCAGTGTTTTAAATACGGAATTTCAATATATATTTTGCGGTGGGGCTGCATTGGCACATCATAGCCACCATTCCAAAGACTTGATTGGCAAACGATTTTTACCTGAGCTAGGCAATACAGACTGGCTTCCTATCCAGGAAATACTTGAAAAGGTTTTTGAAGGACAAACAATTTCCGACTTCGAAATGCCTATAAGCTGGAAAGAACAAAGCTTTTCTTTTGATGCATTCCCTCTAACAGATAACGATGGCAATATTTCAAGAATTGCAATTATAACAAGAAACACCTCAGCACTTAAGAAGGTAGAAGAAGGAGTTACAAGAAGCGCTTATTAAAGAAAAAGAATTGAGCAGTCTGAAATCGAGATTTATATCTATAGCCTCGCATGAATTCAGGACACCTCTAAGCACAGTGCTGTCATCTGCTTACTTATTGGAAAAATATACGGGCAGCAAGGAACAGCCTAAACGCGAAAAACATATTGAACGAATTGTTACAGCGGTAAATAGCTTAACTGATATCCTGAACGATTTTCTAAGTGTAGGTCGCATTGAAGAAGGAAGAGTGTCCATCAAACTTACCAACTTCAATATACCGAAACTGGTAGCTGGAATAATTGACGAGTTGAACCCATTAGAGAAAAAAGGACAAACAGTGAATTATCTCCATACTGGTTCTGAAGAAATAGTGCTTGATCCTTCAATACTAAAACACATAATCACCAACTTATTATCAAACGCTATAAAATTTTTCACCAGAAGATAAGACAATCACCATCAAAGACAAATTGTGATTATAGCGGACTCGACATTGTGGTTTCTGATGAAGGTATCGGTATTCCAGATGTAGACAGAGAGCATCTTTTTGAGAGATTTTTCAGGGCCACCAATGTATCACATATACAAGGCACCGGACTTGGACTTCATATAGTTGCCCGTTACACAGAATTACTCGAAGGTACTATTCAGTGTATGAGCGAATTGGAGAAAGGGACAACATTCGACTTACATTTTCCGGCAAAGAACAATACGATTGGCGATTCGTAAAATCCAACTTCCTGGAAACTCTGTAATATTCCTGAAGCCATAAATACAGTTACAATGAAAATGATACTGTTAATAGAAGACCACGACGAAATAAGGGAAAACACAGCCGAGATTCTGGAACTGGCAAACTATTCAGTCTTTACAGCAAGCAATGGAAAAGAAGGAATTGAAATAGCCTTGAAGGAAATACCGGACCTGATAATATGTGATATAATGATGCCCGTTTTGGATGGCTATGGAGTATTACATCTACTACACAAAAATGAACAGTTAAAACATATCCCTTTTATTTTTCTTACTGCAAAAACTGAAAGATCAGAACTAAGAAAAGGTATGGAGTCGGGTGCCGATGATTATATTACAAAACCATTTTCAGGGGTAGAATTATTGACCGCCATTGAAAGCCGGCTCACTAAGATTGATCAATTAAAGAAAGATTTTACAGGTGGCTTAGAAGGATTACAGCAAATACAAAAGAGTAAAACAGGCAAGGATATCATAAAAGATTTAACCGCCGACAGGAATATCAACAAATTCAAAAAAAAGCAGATCATATTTTCTGAAGGCAACCGTCCTTCAAAACTATTCTATGTATTATCCGGAAAAGTAAAAACCATTAAGACAAATGAAGATGGAAAACAATTGGTGGTTGGCCTTTTCAAGGAGGGAGATTTCTTAGGTCATACAGCTTTGCTGCAAGATTGTTCTTATCAGGAAACAGCGGAGGCGATGGAGGACACTTCATTGGCAATAATTCCAAGAGAAGATTTTGATTCAATGATTCATGATAATCCGGAAATATTAAAACAATTCGCCCGCTTAATGGCAAAAAACATCGCAGAAATAGAAGAGCACTTACTAGGGCTTGCTTATAACAGCCTGAGGAAAAAAGTAGCCGACGCCCTTATTACCCTTTTCAGGAAATACAGAAAAACAGAGGATCCGAATTTTGCGATAGACATATCAAGAGAAAACCTGGCAGCAGTTGCAGGTACCGCCACGGAATCGCTGATAAGAACATTGAGTGATTTCAAATCAGAACATCTGATAGATATAAAAGAGGGACATATCAGTTTGATGAACGAAAAGAAACTGATGAGTATGGCAAACTAGCGTATTATTTAGTAAGCGTAAGTGCTAGAAAATTATTGAACTCAAATAAGAGATTATTGAAATCGGTTTCTGTCGATTCCATATCGGTTCGAAGTAATTGTTGCGTTCTTATGATACTTGTCCTGTTATTGCTGTCTGCAAGCTTAATAGGGACTAAAGCGCGTATTTGTTCTTCAATATCCTTTCTCAGGAAGGCAATAGTTTCATCTTGCTTTATAAACTTGTTCTGAAAATATTCAGCATTCCCCAGAAATTCCGTGTCTTTAGATACCATCTTCAATAAATTACCCAATTTATTTTTGAGGAAGCTGTTCTCTTCCATTATCATTTCCATCGTATGCTTCCACCCTTCAATTTCATGGGTAAATAATTCAGGAAGGGTGTCGTTCTGATTATTAAGTTGCAAGTCCATCATTTGTAAATTCGGTTAGGTAAAATTAAATTGAAAGAGTCCCCTGATAAATAATGCTTGTCATTGTGTGTAGTGATTCCGGTCAGAAAAAACCCGCCTGGAGAAGGCGGGTTGTACGAAGAAGGGTATTCTTCACTATTTGATGGTTATATGTTTGTTGGCTATCAGCTTTTTGGCTTCTTCCTTCTTGGGAAGCACCAACTTTAGTACCCCATCTTCATAACGGGCTTCAATTTTTTCCTTATTGATGTCATCGGGTAAGGTAAAACTTCTACTAAAGGAAGAATAATTGTATTCTTTCCTGTTAAATCTTTCGTCTTTTTCTTCCTTATTCTCTTCCTTTTCACAGCTGATGGTAAGCATATTACCTTCCATATCAATAGAAAAATCGTCTTTCTTCATTCCAGGGGCTGCCATTGCTACTTTAAAGTCATCCTTATTCTCTGTAATATTTACAGCAGGCACAGTGTTCATTCTGCCCATCAGGCCTTTATCGAACCAACCATCCCAGGGTTTGAAGAAATCGTCCATAAAGAAAGGCATTCTGGTTTCACTGGCTTTAATCAGATTCTTGTTTCCCATATAACCTCCTTTTTTATTAATTAATAAATATGTTTTTCAGAACAAAAATAGAATCCCCTACAGACCGATTACAAAGACGGATGTCAGGGAAAATGATGCTTGTGGTCATTCTTGCGGGATGCTGAATGCTGGATGCTTGATTCAAAAAGCTGGATACAGCCGAAGGCTTATAGCTATGGGCTTAATTTAGATATCCCGAAACTAATATTTGTCAAAAAATTACTAATATTCGAAGCTTACAAAAAACGGGATACAAAGACAGAAATAAGCCTTAAGCTTTAGGCCTTAAGCTTTAGGCAAAAAGCATCAAGCATCTAGCATCAAGCATTTAGCATCCAGCCTATCCGAAGCTCAACCCCTGGCCAAAGACAGAAATAAGCCTTAAGCCCTAGGCCTTAAGCTTTAGGCAAAAAGCATCAAGCATCCAGCATCAAGCATTCTGCATAACACGTACTTTTGACAAATGGACTCCCTAACACATATCGCCCTCGGTGCCTGCATGGGTGAGGCATTTGCAGGAAAGACTGTTGGCAAGAAGGCAATGTTATGGGGAGCATTAGCGCAAAGCTTACCTGATATCGATTTTGTTGCCGGTACCTGGCTGCATACTTCTGATGAATTACTGGCGCACAGGGGATTTACCCATTCCTTTCTTTTCTGTTTTCTGGCAGCACCCATAATGGCCTTTTTTGCTGAAAGATGGCACAGGCCTCATAATATATCCTTTAGAAAATGGTGGTTGTTTTTTGGCGCAGCTATTTTTATACATGTGTTTATTGATGCCTTCAATAATTATGGAGTGGGTTGGTTCGAACCTTTTTCACACCAAAGAATTTCTTTCAACTCTGTTTATGTTGCAGATCCGTTTCTTTCTGTATGGCCTGCAATAGCATTGGCTGCATTATTAGTATTAAAGCGAACTAATCAAAGACGCAGGTTGTGGTGGGTTTTCGGATTAGTCTTTCCTGCTATATATCTGCTATACAGCTTAAACAACAAAAGAATAATTGATACCGAATTAAAAAACTCATTACAGAAACAAAATATCAGTTATACCAGATATTTCAGCACACCCGCACCTCTTCAGAATTGGCTTTGGTTTGTTGTAGCGGGAACAGATAGTGGCTACAATGTTGGATATCGCTCCCTATACGATAAAAACGAAAATATCCATTTCACTTATTTTCAAAGAAACGATAGTCTTTTATCTACTGTGACCAATAAGCAGGAAGTAAAGCAATTGGTTCGCTTTTCCCAGGATTTCTACACCGTTGAAAAATGGCATGATACAGTTGTATTCAATGATCTTCGGTTTGGACAAATTATTGGATGGCAGAAACCAGAAAATCATTTCGTTTTTCATTATTTCCTAGATCATCCTGAAGCTAATGCAGTAGTTGTTCAAAGAGGGCGTTTTGCTGAATGGGACAAGGAAGTATTCCAGAACTTTCTTAGAAGAATCAGAGGAGAATAGGGTATCAGTTTTTTTTATCAGCCGGAATTTTTTCCTGCCTGAAATAAAAAGTAAAAAGTTTAAAGAGAAACCTGATAATATAATACGACACCCATCTTCGGAACTGAACAATAAGATTTGTTGATCGCTGATGTGTTTCAAGGGTAATTTCTTCGCACTTCGTTTGTATAATATTATCCAGTTCTCTTTCAACGGTAACAGCAAACGCTTTATCCCTTACATCCAGATTCAATTCAACGCTTGCGTAAGCACTTAAGCTGTTTACATTATAAGAACCAACGGTCATCCATTCACCGTCACTCACAGCTATTTTAGCATGCAATACATTCTCTTCATATTCATAGATGGTAACTTTATTTCTTAGCAACCAGTCGTACATAAAACGTTCAGCATGTTTGGCAATCATAACATCAGATAAGCCCGCCAAAATCACTCTTACTTTAACTCCTCGTGCAATGGCATCTTTTATATTCCTTTTAAGAATTCTTCCCGGTAAAAAATAGCTACAGCAAATCGTAATCTGCGATTGGGCTGTCTTAAACATTTCAAGATAAGTGCGGGATATCTGGTTTTTCCTTCGAACCCAATCATTTCTGCGCATTCGCACTAACAAATTAGCATCTTGGGAAGCTTCGTTTGCATGAAAGGGCTCGCAGGATGGCATGCTACTATTCATTGCAAAACCATTCCAGGTTTTCCAGGCTAAAACACAAAGCTCTTTCACGATGCCTCCATCAACATAAAGTGCGAAATCCAACCATGCAGGTACTCCCCCAATATCATTATACCTGTCGGCGATATTGATACCTCCTACTAATGCATAATTAGCATCCACCACCAGCAATTTGTGATGCAATCTTCTTCCAAAATAAAAATGATTGCTTTTGAATAAAGGTTCGAAAAATCGAAAATTGATACCGGCAGCTTTCCACTCTTGAATTATTTTGTTTGAAAGGGATTGAGAAGCATACCCATCGAGAACGATATATACCTTCACTCCTCTTTTTGCGGCAGCTACCAGCGCTGCACTTACCAATTTTCCTGTCTCATCTGAGGAAAAGATATAAACCTGGATTTGTATAATATCCTTTGCACTGGATATCAATTTTAGCAGACAATCGAAAAAAGGTTTTCCCCCTTTGAGTAATTCAACATTTTTAGATTTGCTGAAGCCTTGTTCTACTTGTTTAAAATGCAGTGCCATAATTCAAAAACTACTCCTAAAGGTACGATATAGCATCCGAGGAAAGTAATTTCAAAATAAGGTGCATTATTTCTTACAAGCAGTATCTATTTTGAACTAATTATTTATTCTGGCTTAAACTTACTTGTAGTTTTAGACTGAAGGGGAACACTGACCTTTTTCTTACCATTCTGGATTATCAATTCCTGTGGTAACTTTTTATTATCCTTTTCAATAAATGCAATCACCCCAAAATTTTTTTCCTTCGGATCACCAATGACGTTTACTCCAATTGAATGAACACCTAGTTTAGTCAGATAATCAGTATGTTGTTCTCTGGCTTTTTGGGCTTCTTTTTCTGTTGCCATAAGTAATTATTTTCTTTTTGCGGATTTGGTTTTTGTTACTGGCTTTTTCTTCGACAAAGTTGATGTCACTAATTTCACATCTAATGCAGCGAGTACTTCAGTAATAGGGTTATGTGCGCTTCCCCCCTCTGCTCCTGCAAAATGCAACCCAACAGCTTTGCCAGATGCCTTATCAATAATCAAAGATCCTGAATCCCCCGGCATTGTATATCTTTTTTCGCACCAAATCTGATCTTTGAATCTAATATCTTTCAACCCCTTCTTTTTGTAATCCATCATCGTCCGAAAGTTGACATCCGTTATTACACTTGTTGTTTTCCCGGTTGTTCTCCCAACTTTTACCACTTTCATGCCTCTCTTTGGCTTTATTACACCTTTTGGTAATCCCCAGCTTTTTATTTCCGATTTCAATGATGGCAAAAATTCATTTAATGGGGCTGCTAGTGCACAATCCACAACATTTGTAAATTCCTTACTGATTTTAAACGGGATAAATTTATGCAAAGTAGCCTTGGCATCAGCCGGCGAAACTCCAGTATCAAACGCACCGGGATAGAGTATCTTATCCCCAATCTTTCCTTTGCCTGAATCAGCTAATACATGACAATTACTAAGGATATACAATTTATTATTTTTATCCTTTACAACTGCACCAAAAGTACCTGCTTCTATTTTTACATGACCAATACTATTTCCAGGTTGAAAAGAAGTTCGGCTACTATTTATTTCAGGCTGAAGTTTCCCAATAGCAATCACATCCGTTTGTACTGCAGATCCTCCGGTTAAAGAACGGGGTATTGTTTTAGGAATCAATTGACTCTTCTTCAGCTTGTTTAATGCTATCTTCTTCTCAACATAAAATATCAGTGCCAGTTTACCTGTCTTCTTTTTCTTTGAAATCTTTTCACTTATACCTACTGCCAATACATTTTTGGATTCAATAATTGACTTAATCTCATTCTTTGGTGTTTCCGAAGCAGCATCCAATGATTCAATGGAGTTTTGTGCCATAAGGGTTAAAGTATCAAGCACCTTAAGTATTTTTTTCCCTGAAGCCATATTATTTCCTGTTTTTAAAATGAAGATTGTTATGAGTCAGAAAAAATATTGCTTAAGGGAGTACCATATTAAGCTTGAACTTTTTGCTCTTCAATTCCTTTGATGTAAGGTCAGCATCTGAAAGCAAGGATTCAGGTAAAAGTCCACTCTTAAAAGCTTTTGTTGCATCCTTGATTTCCATGGAACCAATGTTCTTTGAAAGGAATNNGTTCCGGTCTTCATGTCTTTGTCTGCTTCTTTAGCATCTTTTATACTCTTAATTTTCTTAACCTGGTTGATTACATCAGGTACTTGAATCTTTTTTACACCAGGCCAGGTAAATTTCATTCCCGTTTCTTTCTCAAGAAAAGAGATATTGACCTGAAAAACCTTTTTGTATTTGAAATCATCAAACACTCCCTTTCCTTTCACTAATGCTTCTGGTCCAACTTCGATCATCTTATTCTCAATAAGACGTTTTTCGTGACTCATCACAAATGCTGTTGAGTACAATCCACTCTTTGTTGGAAATACAACAACCTTAAAGAACAGAATTGGAATTTTAAAACTTTCATCCTCCAGATATTTGGGATCGTTACTCTTTAGTAATGGTCCGGTGAAAACGCAAATCCGTTTATTATCTTTTAAACTGGCGGCTTCTGTGATAATATAGGTTTCAAGACCCTTCCAAATTCCTGTATTCAGGATTTCGGCCTGAGGTACACTATTTGTAAAATGAAATGTCTGATAGGCTTTTAATTGTCCCTCCTTCCCTCTTCCCATTTCATTATTAGAGGCCATATGACCGATCTCAAATTCTGTAAGATCTGTTCTTAAATCGTAGAATTCGAATCCTAGTTGTTGTGAAGTTTTTATTCTTGGATCTGGTCGGAACTTTGGTCTTGCAGTAGCATTTGATTTTTCCTTTCCATCGATATTGTACGCAGAAAAGAACGGCACTTTTCTTTTACTATTATAGAACACACTCATGCCGGTATAATTCAAGATCCTTTTATCATTACCTTCTACTTTGGGAAGTAAGTCTTTCTGTTTTGAACTTAAAATCTTGTCTGTACTAACTTTTGTGCGGGTGTTAATGAAGGTAGCTTTGTATCCTGTGCATTTCAATAGATTCTCCTTCGCAAATGCGAGATCGGATAAGGTTGGCATATAGTTAAGGTTTAAAGAAGAGGAAAATAGAGCCTGACTAAAGTTGGTGAATTTTTGGAGAAGGGCAAAAATTATTTGGGCGGCACGAATTAGGTAATAAGTTGTACGTTGTACGTTATAAGTTTAGAACCCGAAATTTTTGAAGTTTACAAAATTGACAGAACACATAACCCGTAATTTAAATCATCTTCCCGATTTACCACTTTCCCGGCAACATTAATTCCTTTGAAATAAAACTGAACACATAGGCACATAGGAACATAGAATACAAGAGAAAGTATTATTCAACTATATACCAATGATCCTATTTGGCAAAGAAATACATTACCACATAGAAACATAGAACATAGGATGACATAGAAGTTTGCCTATAGGCCACAATCCGCAACTAAAATCACCTTCCCGATTTACCGATTTCCCGGCAACTTTAATTCCTTTGAAATAAAGTATAACACATAGGAACATAGAATATAAGAGGGGTTCTCGAATTAAACTATGTACCTATGTGTCTAGGTGTTAAAATATATCCGACAAAGGTGTTTTAAGCTTTAGCCTCTGATTTTTTTAGAAGAGGGAATGCTTATGTTTTACCATATTATTGTATCATTTTGCCAGCAAATACCACCTTTCCCTTCTGTATAACTTTAAGATATACTATTCCCTTTATCTGGTTGCTTCTAAAGTTAATCAATTGCTGTCCGGCTGTTCCTTGTTGTTGATGTAACTGACGACCCAGATCATCATAAAGTACAATATTCACTATTCCAGATATAGAAACTGGAATATTTAAGTAAACAATCCCGCCGCCAGGAGTGGACTGGATACTAAATGTATTGACATCTTTACGATTTATGGTAACGATTACACTGTAACTAAATTTACCATTGAGGTCTATTTGTTTCAAACGATAATATGCTTGTCCAAATAAAGGATTCAGATCTACATAATGGTATTTATTAGTTGAACCAGTATTAACTGAAGCATATACAATTCCAATTTTAGTAAAATGAAGACCATCGATACTTCTTTCAATATCGTACTGTTGGTTATTTTGTTCAGTGGCAGCAACCCAGTCTAACTCTACGGTTTTTCCAACAGATTTTCCCGTGAACGACACCCAAGTAACTGGTATTATGTAATTGGATTGTGCAATAGCAAATGGGGAGAAGCTGCCTGTATAATTTGTATAACTGAGCGTACCGGCACCAAGATCAAATGTTGGAGTATTCCCTTCTACCAGCCAACCAGAACCATTATGATGCAGGAGTTTCGGAGTCGTTAATGATCCGGTTACATTGGCAGCATTCCATCCAAAGTCAAGTGTAACATTGCCTGCTCCTGTGGAAGCACTGGTATTGCCTATATTCCAGGTGAGATCCACCCTTGGTGCAGCAACAGAGAAAGT
>JBGAQE010000140.1:0-11333 GCA_044220885.1 Chitinophagaceae bacterium | reverse complement strand
GATAATACAGCAGGATATAATCAGTTTGACAAGGAGGGTAAGTGGACCGGGATGCATATAAAATAGAATTTATTTTATTTACTTTGTAACTAACAAGAAACCCTGAATATGAATTTCAGGGTTTCTTATTTTTACTATATCAAAAGACCTTTGTAAGATGGAATTAAAATATCTAGAAATATTTAAAGATGCTTCACTATCTAATTTCAGTTTTCTGTTAGAGAAGGGATTCGAAACATACTTTAAACATGGAGATAAACAGCAATACTATAGTAGATTTTTTAAAGATCCTATCACTGGATTAAATCTTTATTTTACTTTTTCCGAACATGGTCTTGATAGTTTTTTTAATGGCTCCATGTATTCAAAAAAGCAATCTGGATCAATAGACTTACCTCTATTTGTTCCATTCTACTATCCTGAATTTCCAGAATCAAAATTTACAATACTATTCTATCCAGGCACAAGTATTGAAAACAGGATAAACTCTTTTTGCAAAGAGCTAAGCTCCTTATTCCAAAAAAAGCCTTTAAGCCTTATTCTAAATAATGAAATGTGGTTTGAAGGATTTTTTCATTACCCACAAGATCAGGCTCAGGGAATAGGATGGAATCCTCCTTCAAAAAAAGCTTCTAAAAAATTAAAAATGAAAACGCCCATATCTTTATAAGAAATGGGCGTAATTCATTAAGGATGGCTCTCTAAAGAGCAAGGTTTAATGGTTAAGGTCAATTATAATTTTATCTGTTTAATCTTTTCCAATCTTCTTTAAATTCCACACTTGGGTCAAAAGCAGGATTATTAGAGAGTATATAGGTTCCATCTCCCTTACTCCAGGCGTTAGTATAGCCATTGGTAAGTTCTACTTTATTACCGCCTTCGTCTGTCCAGCTATCAACACCTCTTAAATATTGACTGAACTGCTGTTGAAAATCAGATGGATTACTCTTATCAGCATTCTTTTCCCAATTACGAATGATACCATTACTTATTTCTTCCTGTGCCTGTCTTGTGATTTCAATCTGTTTGCCTAATTCTATTTGCGCATTCCTACCGATAGCGCTTAATACACTTTGTACTGAAGAAAGCCATTGAGGATTTATTCGGCCGCTGCCCATGAAGGTGCTGAGTAATTTTCTTGCCATCTCTTCTTTGCCTGCTTCGTACTTCATTACAACCCGCATAGAAACATAACTTTGATATGTATTGGTCATTCCGCCCTGAGTACCAGGCAAGGTGGTGATAGTTTGCATAATGGTACATAAAGCTATTCCCTCCTTACCATCATTAAACTGTAATACACCTTCTGCAGCACTTCCCCGATGACTATAAGCATTATTCCCAGCTTGCCTGGCCATATTGGTCATTTGTTGCGCCCCTTGATCCATAGCCGCTTGTAGGGCATCAACAGTTGAAGCAGATTTTACAGTGGCATTCAGATAGGGAGCCATAGCCTTAGTGATATACCCTGCGGCATCCAATGGTTTTGCAATATTGCAAGAATGTGGATTAAAGCCCCGCTGCATAGCATCCAGATAAACAGGATCATCGCTCCAATCAAATTGTGTAACCGGCAAAAAAACCAACTCGAATGAATTGTCAGGAGAAACAGCCTGCACTCCTGCCTGTACTATTTCAGCCATGCATTTATTAGTCGCATTCCATTGCACTCCTGCATTCACCTTCCAGTTAGCAGGTAATAAGAAGGAGCTTACTTCAACAGGTTGATTGAACCCCTGCCGATCTTCTACCCGAAATCTTTTCAGTAATACATAGTCCTTGCCTTCCTGCATGTTTCCTTTGTTTGAATTGTTTTCGCTTGATCCTGCTTCCTTATTTGAATCTTTACAGGATAACAAGAAGCAAAGACAACCTGCAATGATCCATCTGAAATTTCGCTTTAAGAACATAATCAGTCGTTGGTTTTTATTCTGAATAATTAGAACTGGTCAATAGCCTGCCATGAATATCCGGAATTCTTTACTATATCCAACAAAACGTCCTGCAATCCATAGACGAAAGGATTCTCACCGGTTGTTGGATCCACCCTTGAATTCAATAATATAGCAGCACACATTCCATTATCATGACGCATGAAACCGGTGCGGGTACCAGGCAGACTTCCATAATTAAACCATACGCTTTCAGCGCTCCAGATACCTATGCCGCAAGCATAACCAGAATTGGCGGCTGAAGGTGTTGTAAGTTGTGTAATGGTTGATGCATTTAAAATATCAGGGCGGGTAGCAAATCCATCTACTGCTGTAACTATTTTCAATAGATCGGCAGCCGTTGAAATCAATCCCCCATCAGCATCCCTTCGGGGAAAGGCGATAGTATATGTAAATGGAGCATCAGTACCTTGTCCAGCATAGGATACTTCATTTGATTTCTTATCGGCCAGCGTTTTACCTGCAATATCTAAACTATTTGCGCCAACACCTGCTCCAAGGTCTTCCTTTATATAGTTGATATATGATTTACCTGAAATCTTCTCAATGATTCTTCCAAGTATGAAATAGTTCACATTGCTATAATCATAGAAGGTACCAGGTGCTTTTGGCATAGTACGGGTATTGATGATCCAATCGAGCAATTGCTTATTGGTATAAGCCGGATTAGCATCTATTACATCTCCACCAGTGGAAGCACCCCAGGCTCCTGTTACATGCTGCAAAAGCTGACGAACCGTTATGGATGTAAGATTTGCATTATATGGTGCCGTACCATAATCAGTACCTAGGATAGAGCCGGCCCCAAATACTTTTCCATCAAGAGTAATCTTACCCTCCTGAACCAATTTAAGGATAGCGATACCAGTATAGGATTTGGAAACACTGGCTAACCTGAAACGATGAGCAGTAGTCAACTTTTCATTCGTAGTTTTATCGGCAACCCCATAGGCTTTTAAATAGACCAGCTTACCGTTTTTAGAAACGGCCAGAGAAGCACCGGGAATATTATATGTAGTAATGAAAGCCTGCAGTTTTCCATCAATAGCTGCAATATCTTTCTGGGTATCCGGCACAGGAGGAGTAGGCTCGGTACCACTCTTTTTACAGGCGATCAAGACGGTTGCAGACAGCATCACAAGTACAAGACCTTATGATTCGTAACATAAAAGCGATTTTATTTAAGGAATAAGGTTGAAATCCAAGCTATGCTTGTGATACCAAAACAACTGATTGTACACAGAGCCACCTATACTCCATTTGGATAGGTTTGTACATCATATTAATTACTAGGTTTGTAGCTCAGTCCCAACCGTGGGCTACCCGGTATTATTATCAGCCCTTTTACAAATCGTCCTAATGAGAAAATCGCCTCTTGATACAGATAGAAAATCAATCACCTTAATTCTAAGGTTCTTATACCTTATTGCATTTTCCTTTCCAGGTATTGTAATAGGACAGAACAAAAAGATTGATAGCCTGCGCTTATTATTGAATTCAAGCAAAGAACAGGCAACACAATTGAAATACCTGTTAAGTCTTGAGAAAGAAAAGCATTCCCTCCCGGCCGATTCAATCTTATATTATGCCGAGCAAGCCAAAAATATTGCGATTCAATTAAAAGATTCAAAAAGTGAGGCATGGGCCGACTACGGACTCTTCTCACACCTGCTTGTTACCGGCCAGGCAGATAGTCTGCTAAAAACAATTGACAGCTATCTAAACAAGACTACAGTTACTGAGGACCGGGAACTTTACTACAAAATGTCATTGCTGAAAGCTAATGCATTGAATCGTCAAAACAAGTTAAACGAAGCTATCGAGTATCAATTACAATTACTCACGAGTGCCCAGAAAGAAAATGCTACTGAAACAGTTTTATTTCTGATGAATTATATCGGCGCGTCTTACTTAAACCTCAATAAACTGGAAGAGTCTAAAATCTGGTGGCTGAAAGCGATTGACATTATCAATTCATCCACTCCTAAGACATACTCTTATATAGAAGCAACCATACTAGGTAATCTTGGATTATATTATTACAATATGCTAGCGGGTCCGGTTTCTGCTTCTTTTAAAGATTCCTGCAGAATTTTTCTTGACAAATCAATTGCCATTGCAAAAGAATATGAATTGCTTGGTGTTCAGGCATCCGGATTAGTACTGAAGGGAAATTTTTTATCCCGGACAGGGCAAATGAAAGAAGCTGAACAATTACTGAACGAGGGAATAAGTATCCGCAAAAAAGTTGGGGACCCATTTTATATTCTGCAGGACTTAATTAACCTGGGTGGATATTATTATACTATTGGACAATATGAAAAAAGCAGGACTACCATTAATGAGGGAATATCTTTAGCAAGCAAAAACAGTATCAAAGCCGACAGACTAGCCATGTTAGGACTGATAGCGTATAGTTACAAGGCTGAGCACAAATATGAAGCTTATGGCACGGCCCTTGAGCAATTCATACAGGCAGCAGATTCAGTAAACAAGATTAATAGCTCTTTACAATTGGCAAAGATACAAACAAAATACAATGTTCAACAAAAGGAATTGCAGATTGCTGCACAACAATTTTCATTACTAAAAAGAAAATATCTTCTTTACGGTTCCTCCATATTAGTGTTGATTGGAATTATAGCCGGATACATTGGATTCACTAACTATAGGGCAAAACAGAAATTACTTTTCGAAATTGCGGTAGATAAGGAAAAGAAAGAAAAAGAGATTGCCGTTAGAATCGCTCAGGAAAAAGAAAGGGTGCGAATTGCTGCTGACCTGCATGATAATATTGGAGTACAAGCCAATGCCATATTATATGGAACCGAATTGTTACAATCGGGCATGGAAAAGAATGGTGAAATTGTTGATAATCTTCACAATACCGCCAAAGAGATGCTGGTAAACTTAAGGGAAACATTGTGGGCGATGAACAACAGCGATCTGCAGGCAACAGAATGCTGGATTCGTATCATCAATTTCTGCAAACAAATGGAAAAGCACTATAGTCATATCCAGATAAGTGCGTCAGGAACAACACCCCCTGAAAATCACTTTGATTCAATTTCAGCTCTGCATTTGATGATGATTGTAAAAGAAGCCGTTAATAACAGCGCCCGTCATTCCACGGCAAGCAGTATAGCTGTAACAAGTACTATATCCGATAAAAAATGGCAGTTAGTTATAAATGATAATGGGAAGGGGTTTGACTGGAAGGGACAAAAACCTTCAAAAGACAGCAATGGCATATTGAACATGACAGAAAGGGCAAAAGCGATTGGTGCAGAATTTAGTTTATCTTCTGAAAATAATAAGGGTACTACTATTTCATTATCCATTCCTTTATCCTGAAAACTGACATAGAGATACTATAGCTGCAAATACTATAAACAATAACGCATGATCAAGATCGGAATCGTGGAAGACAAATCCAACAACCGGAGAATCATAAAAGATAAGCTGGCACGCAATCCTTCATTCCAGTTGGTTTTGGAATCTACTAATGGAGAGGAGTTTCTAGATACTATTCAGAAGATGTCTGATACGGAAAGGCCGCATATTGTTCTGATGGATTTGGAAATGCCTGTTGTAGATGGTGTTACTGCAATCGCTACTGCTTCTTCCCTTTATCCAGATATCAAATTTGTTGTATTGACAATTTTTGATGACGACAATAAAATTTTCAGCGCCATTCGCTCAGGTGCTTGTGGTTATCTATTGAAAGAAGAAAGCGGACAAGTGATTAGCGAGATGCTCATGAATTTATGGGAAAGCGGAGCTGGTCCTATTTCACCAAGTGTAGCATATAAGATATTGCAAATGGTGCAAAAGCCGGTTGCGGAAATAAGTGAAAAGGAAAAAGAGGAAAATCCATTTCAGTTAAGCGATCGTGAAAGGGAGATACTTCAATTACTAAGCGAAGGATTAGAATATAAAGAGATCGGGACAAAGCTTTTCATTAGTCCCAATACAGTTAAAAAACACTGTATCAATATTTACGCTAAACTACATGTAAACAGCAAGACGCAGGCGCTACGCATAGCCTATTCTAAAAGACTCATTTAACGGCCCTTCCTCCCCTTTCAATCCAAAGTTGGCGGATAACAAGTATAGCCACAATAATAAACGGTAGTGCAAAGAAAATCATCTTATAATTAACCTCCATCACACCAATCAGAAACATCAGGAGCAATAAGAGGGATAATCCTGACAGTCCAATGATTGTGAAAACCCTCCGAGGTCTTTTTTGAAAAACAGTCACCAACAATAATAATTGTCCGAATAATGGCAAAAGTATGAATGGATGTAAGACTGACATCGGGTCGGTGAACAGTTTACCGATTATCTCCGCTTCTGCCTCGAAAAGAAACATGTGATTATCTTTTCCCCATTCAAGAAGTCCAATGAGTGAAGTTAGGACGAGAAGGAAGTTGAGTATTTTCAATTTCATAACTGGGCTTTAGGGCTAAATTTATTGTATTTCAACTGAAATTAAATTGACTTGGACTGGGAGGGTGAAAATTAACAGTGAATACTGACTGGGATTACTATGATTTATGGGATTAGCTGGGATTGTTGTTTTGTCTTAACCAGGATTTATAGGATTAAAGGAAATACAGGATTAACAGCCAATACAAACTGGGATTAATATGATTTATGGGATTAGCTGTGATTGTTATCTGTCTTATACAGGATTCTTTACCGCTGAGGTGCGTGTCTTCACGCACCTCCCAACTCCGTCTCAGTGCCTAATACAATAAGTTTTAAATAATCGTGATGTATTAGAATTTAGAGATTCTCAAAATCATTAATGTATCTTTAGTAAGTCAACACTTTGAATCCTAACTCATTGGAATTTTCTATCATATAGTACTCCTGCCTTTTACTTGTCTTAATTATTCATCGATTAAACTCAATTACCATGAAGAGAGGAAATTTTATTGCTGCTGCAATTGCCATTATTGCTACACCATTCAATTCAATATCCAATTCTTATTCAAAATGGCAACAAAATAAAAAAGGATTCAAAATTCCAGCAGGTGAAGGAAGGATACACGGACATATACAATTGAAAGGTGTCAATAAGAATATCTTAGATGTGAAAATTTCAGGAAGCGATACCAATGGAGATATTGCCATCTTCGAACAAACTTCTTTATCGCAAGGAAGAGGTACTCCACTTCATATTCATCCTTCACAAGATGAAGTGTTCTACGTACTGGAAGGCGCCTATTATTTCCAGGTGGGAGAAGACAAATACCATCTTAATGCTGGTGATAGTATATTCCTGCCGAGGAAGGTGGCGCATGCATGGACGCAAGTATCAGAAAAAGGCAGAATGACAGTGATATTGCAACCAGCAGGTAAACTGGAAAACTTCTTTGTGACCGTTGCCGCCATGGACCATGAACCCAGTCAGGCTGAAATGAAAAAGATATTTGAGGATAATGATATGCTGGTGGTGGGACCGCCACTAAAGATTGACTGAGAAACAGCCAATACAGACTGGGATTGATATGATTTTTGGGATTAGCTGTGATTAAATTTGTCTTAAACAGGATTAAAGGATTTAAAGAAATACGGACTGGGATTGATATGATTTTTATGATTTGCTGTGATTTGTAAACTTAGCAGTGCCTCCGGCACCGCATTTCATACAATCAGGGAGTAAGAAGGAAGCACTTAGAAATATGAAAAGATGAATGAATATGGTAGAACTTAATTAAATAAAAAATCCCTGGAATAAATTCCAGGGATATAAAATGGTAACACCAATTTGGTAAAATAAATTAAAGTGTTACCGTTACTTTAAGATAGGTAGCTGGTATATTAATTTCGTTTTTATTAGTGCTGGTGTTTTGTGAATTGAATAAGTCATACAGCTCTTTTAATAAATCGGCGGCCTTACCATTTTTTTCTGCTGCATCAAAGGCATTCATGGTTGGACCATAGTATTGCTTAAAGTCATCAACAAAATCAGTGGCAGTAATTGGTTCGGCAAAAACCCATGTTTCTTTTGAGAAAGAGATGTTTTCTGAAGGAATTCCTGCAGCGGTGAATCTTTCAATAACATTTTTTTCTATTCCCCATGTCATTGGACTAATAAAACCTTCCGGTGGTGGTGGCGTATAAGAAGAGCTGATTTTTAGGATCTGTGCAACAAGGGTTGGATCACCTGGAATCCAGTTTCCCATTATTATTTTTCCACCGGGTTTGGTAACTCGTACTAATTCTTTTGCAACATCAAATGGACGGATTGAAAACATAGCTCCAAAAATGCTAATACTCATATCGAAGGTGGCATCTGCAATACCAGTAAGTTCACAAGCATCTCCTTCCTGAAATGAACAATTTGAAATCCCTTCATCTTGAACACGCTTATTACCAGCCGCCACCAGATTTTGAGCGATATCAACTCCTGTTACAGTGGCACCAAGCTTTGCCGCGGGAATGGCTGTGGTACCATCTCCGCACCCCAAATCCATTAGCTTAATACCTTTAACTATTCCTAATTTCGATACCAAGTCAGCTCCGCTTGCACGCATCGATCTTGCAATTCGGGTGAAATCACCCTTCTCCCATAACGCTTTGTTTGGATTCATGTTGGCTAGTTTAATTATTACTACAAATAGTTTTATTGAAACAAATCTATCAGTGTTATTTGAATTGCGTTTTGCCTGAAAGGCCATATATTGTTCTCAGAGGTCCAACTATGATTCTATTTTGATACTTTTTGACATATTAGGAGAATGACCATACCGAAGCTTAAAGGCTTTACTGAAATGGGATGTGTTTTCAAACCCACTTTCGAATGCGGCTTCACTTACATTCTTTCCTGAATTAGCAATCAGTGATTTTGCCAATTGTAGTCTTTTTTCCAAAAGCCATTTTCCGGGTGTTATTTCAAAGTGTTCCTTAAAATCGCGCTTGAATGCTGAAAGGCTGCGATTACATAGTTCGGCAAATTGTTCCAGCTTTAAATTATAACAAAAATTATCTTCCATTATCCGTTCCAAAGAAACCGACTGTGGGTCTCGCATCAGTGAACAGAAATAAGAGAGGAGCTCTGCATTCATCGGATTATCGGCTAACATAAGAATCAGCTCCTTGAATTTCAATTCCAATAATGATTGATCCGGTTCCAAAGTATCCCTGAAATATGCAAACATGGAAATAAAAAAACTATTCAGTAATTCGTTGGTATGTAGTTTTATGACCGGAGAAATTTTCTTATCGGAATGGTTTAAAGGTCTTGCCTTTGATTTAAGCGTATCACAAAGGAAATCATCTGGAATGAAAAACAATACAAGACAGAAACCCTGATCCACGAATTGCTCTAATATTGAGCCGCCTTTCCTTACAAACACGCAATCCCCTGCCTTGAAATCAAATGCACCATGAGTAGTATGCCATACTTTTCTTCCTTCTAAAACATAGAAAATGTAATTATACTTTGTCCAGATACCAGCAAAACGTTGTTGCATCAACCTGGCATCCACAGGGCAATTGAATACAGTAATAAGAGAATTGCCGCAATTAAACTGGCGGCAATATTCAGGACGCTCCAATACCTTCTCATGAAAATTTATCATACTACTTGAACACCTTATATTTTCCAGTATAAGTTAACTCAAATATGAATGATGGCATTTAATTTTTACAAACAGTTAATGTCAGACATTTAAAAGAAAAAAACCATATATTACAAGCTGATGATGCGCATCATTTAATGTTGCCTTGAGTATCTATTTCAAGATTAGGATTGTAGGCGATTTCCCAGAGATGACCATCCAGGTCGGCAACATAGCTGCTGTAGCCACCCCAAAATACTTTTGCAGGCTGCTTAACTATCTTAACCCCTTTCTTTGCAAGCTCAGCTATTATATCATCCACTTCCTGCTCAGTTCTTGTATTGTATGCCAGTGTAAAACCCTTAAAGCCGCTCCCATCATTTTCAATTGTTGCATCTTTTGCCAACTCATTTGTTTGAAACAATGCCAATAGAATTCCATTAAGCTGCATAAACGTAATATGCTCGTTACTGGATGGCAGTTTACTCCAACCGAATTTATTCTCATAAAATTCTGTAGCAGCTTTTACGTCTTTTACGCCGAGTGTTATAATGGAGAGTCGTTGTTGCATATTGTAAATTTGGGAAGTCTAAAACTATAGCAAAAATAAAGCGTATTTTAAATCACAGTCTTTAATTAATGCTTATAGTTGTAGACAACTTTGCAGTGCCCCTTTTAACATCCTGATTATATGAGATGCAGTGTGAGAGATACTGCGACGGGGTAAGGAGTTGCGTGACAACACTCACCTCAGCGGCAAACGAAGTCAATCACTGCTAATCCCATAAATCATAAAAATCCCAGTTGCTGTACATCCTGTATTTCCTTAAATCCTTCAATCCTGTACAAGACAAATATAAATCCCAGCTAATCATATAAATCACAATAATCCCAGTCCGTATCGGCTGCTCATCTTAGTGTTTCTCGGTCATGTAATGTTTTCTCAATACATCCTCCCCATACTCATTCCCTTTCTCCCTCCAAATGGCATGTATATGGTTCGCGCTGTTCCTTGGACCTCCATTATTGTCGAATTCAATCAGGAATGTTGGTCCGTTTATTACATAGTAATGCGCTTTCTTTTCTTCATAGCCTCCTATCCATCCAAAATAGATCTTGTCCACTCCAGCCTTCAATATTTTATTGTATTCAATCACAGCCTTATCATATTCCATATTGAATACAAATTCACGAACGATATAAAGCATCACCGCTCTTTGTTCTTCTGTCATTTCAGCACCTAAGAGTCCCCAATTATCCACTAACCGTTTTCCACTTTCTGCAGCTGTAATGATATCACCAGGCACTTCCTTCGACATGGTGGCTTTCTTCTGTTGTGCAGGTGTAAATAGGTTTATCAGCTTAATTCCGAGGTCTTCCTCCTGTCCTAATACCCGCCATCCAGCATATTCCGAATTCATATATTCAGCAGGATCGGTTCCAATGAAAAACGGTGTTACTGAAAGTTTATCATTAACAAAGGTGAAATTCACGGATAGATGATGTCCTTCAAGTTTATAGCCCCAAACACCCTCGGTAGGCTTACCAAAAAAGGCGAAGTAAAAATTTTTGTGCGACCATAGTAAGCCTCTGACAAAACCATAAGTTTTTTCATCGATTTCCTTCTTGTAATAGAGTGTATCGAAATAGCGATTAAGCAAATCATCAAGGTGCATGATACTGGTTGCTTTCAAATAACCTTGAGAACTCAGACTGACAGAAAGAATACGATGTACCATTCTCCGTTGTTCATCATTCATATTTCCAATGCTCACTCCTACCCTCGCTCTTAATCCAACAGGGAGAT
>JBGAQE010000139.1:0-14014 GCA_044220885.1 Chitinophagaceae bacterium | reverse complement strand
TAGGCCCTAAGCCTTAGGCAAAAGCATCAAGCATCAAGCATTTAGCACCCAGCTATCAGAACCCCTTTGAAACCACATCCAACATCTGCGCCGCTATCTTCTTATGAATATGCGGTGCATAGTGGAAGCCGTCTACGAAAGGATATAGTGGTTCTTTCTCGAGCATGCCCCCCATAAATGTGAAGGAAGGAATGCTGTCGGCCATTTTTTCGATGATGGGATAGATATAATTAAAGCGGGTATCCGTATCCTTGAATACCATCGGGTCTTTCGACTGATTGGGGTATTTATAGAATGGATTCGGCTGACAGAAGAAATAGGTTTTAGTACCGGTTACAGTTGCCAGCCTCCTGATATTTGACATATTGCTCAGGTAATTTGCAATCAGTTTATCACTAAACTGTTTTTCCGGTATACCAAGAGGTGTTTTGAAAAGCTGACGCAATGAATCAGTAAACCAAAGATCACTGGTGGAAGGTGGTCTTTCTGCGAAATATGCCTTTCTGAAATAGAAGGAATAGAAAGATTCATTGTTATAGTTCATTTTTCCAAACCAGAAATCGTTTAATCCATCAAAGAATACGGCCACATCCGGATGATGTCCTTCAATGATCAGTTTGGTGAATAGCATCATTTCCTGGTAAGAATAATAATTCGGACAACCCCAGTTCACCACTTTGATGGCCTTATTGGGATATTTTGACTTGAAATTCTCAACAAATAATGATGGTATAGTTTCAAAATCGGCCACATTGAAGCCGAAAGTGGTGGAACCTCCAAAGAAATAAACCAAAAGGGTATCTGTTGCCCCTTCCCCATAATAGCTTTCAGGAATCGACTTCCTCACCCCATTTGAGATATTCATATAACTGCCCTTATAGTCGATATTCTTGAATTCGATCCAGGGTTGGTACTCATATTGATTACTTAATGCAGTTTCTTTAGTCACCCCGTCGTTGAAGGCAGCAGAAGAATCCGGACGTACTAATTTCTGGTTCTCGGGATTATATGGTGTCAGCTTTGGCCTCATACCGTTCCTTACATTCTTCAGGAATTCAACTGTTGCCAGCTTACTATTGCCATATCGATGATAGTAAAAGACACTGAAAATGATTTCAATAAGAAGAAAGAAGAATAACAGCGTAACGCCGATGAACATAAGGCGTTTTCCGGCAGAAATGGGCTTTTTTTCAGACATAGAAGGAGGTTTGGTTGTTAAGGGCCTCAAATATAAAATCCTAAAGGGTCTAAAACGAATTTTATGGCTGTTTTATTGGCTAAAAAGCAGAATGCCAGGCTTTAAAAGCCCGGCATCCCTGGAAATAAGCAAGTAGTATTAGTTTGTGTAGCCAGAACTTTGATCAAGGTGTGTGTTCAAATATTTTTAAAGCGAATGTCTTGCTACCTTATAATCAGACAACATTCATTCTTAAAAAGATGCTTGGGTATAAACCATAAAACCTTTAGTGATTGATATCATTTCTTATGAGCAATAAAAAAGGGAGAATGAATTCTCCCCTTTTATAATCAAGTAACAAGCATAACTGATTTTTAATCATCTAATTTAAGAACAGCGAGGAAGGCTTCCTGTGGCACTTCTACGGTTCCGATCTGACGCATTCTTTTCTTACCTTCTTTCTGTTTCTCCAACAATTTTCGTTTACGGCTGATATCACCACCATAACATTTCGCTGTTACATCCTTCCTCATGGCACTTATGGTTTCCCTCGCTAAAACTTTGGCACCCACAGCTGCCTGTATGGCTATCTGGAACTGCTGGCGCGGTAATAATTCTTTCAGTTTCTCACAGAGTTTGCGACCGAAATCTGCCGCACGACCCCTATGAATCAAGGCACTTAAGGCATCCACTTTTTCACTATTCAGGAGGATATCCATCTTAACGATATCTGCTTCCCTGTAGCCACATGGATGGTAGTCGAATGAGGCATACCCACGGGTCTGACTCTTCAACTTATCATAGAAATCGAATACTATCTCTGTTAATGGCATTTCAAATATCAGTTCCACCCTGTTTTGGGTCAGATAGCTCTGATTTATGAGGATGCCCCTTTTGCCTAAACAAAGGGTCATGATATTGCCGATATAATCGGGCTTTGTGATGATCTGTGCTTTGATAAAAGGCTCTTCAATACGATCCATATTGGTTGGATCAGGCATTTCACTCGGATTGTTCACGATGATCTTCTCTCCCTTCGTATTGTAAGCAATAAAGCTAACGTTGGGTACCGTGGTAATCACCATCTGGTTGAACTCACGTTCCAGCCTTTCCTGGATGATTTCCATGTGCAGCAATCCTAAGAATCCGCAACGGAATCCAAAACCAAGGGCTTGTGAGGTCTCTAACTCATATGTCAGGGAGGCATCATTCAACTGAAGCTTATCCATACAGCCTCTCAATTCCTCGAAATCATCTGTTTCCACCGGGAAGATACCAGCGAATACCATCGGTTTCACCTCTTCAAATCCTTGTATCAGCACCGGTTCCATATTGCTGGCGAGGGTAATGGTATCACCCACTTTCACTTCCTTGGCATTCTTGATACCTGTAATGATATAACCCACATCGCCACAATTCACTTTCGGTCTTTCCGACATTTTTAACTTAAGGATACCCACTTCATCGGCCAGATACTCCTGACTGGTGGAGACAAATTTTACTTTGTCGCCTTTCTTTATACTTCCATTTAATATCCGGTAATAAACAATAATACCTCTGAATGAATTGAATACGCTGTCGAAGATGAGGGCTTGTAAAGGCGCATCGGGGTTCCCGCTTGGAGAAGGGATCCTTTCTACAATGGCTTCCAATATGCCTTCAACACTCAATACCTGTTCTTCCACTGGCCCTGAGAATGTCTTCCCTTTTGCAACCGATAAGCTCTACAATCTGGTCTTCCACTTCTTCTATCATCGCTCCATCCATGTCTATCTTATTGATTACAGGAATGATTTCGAGATCATTTCCAATAGCCAGATACAGGTTAGAAATAGTTTGAGCCTGGATACCCTGAGTGGCATCTACCAGCAAAGCGCCCCTTCACAGGCTGCTAATGCACGACTCACTTCATAGCTGAAGTCTACGTGACCGGGAGTATCAATCAGGTTCAGGATATATTCCTGACCGTTCTTGTGTTTGTAATTAATCTGGATGGCGTGGCTCTTGATGGTAATCCCTTTTTCCCTTTCCAGATCCATATCATCAAGTACCTGATCCATCATATCCCTTTCACTGATGGTGTTGGTTACCTGTAATAGTCTGTCTGCCAGGGTGGATTTACCGTGGTCAATATGGGCGATTATACAAAAATTCCTTATCTGCTTCATGTACCTTACCTCAAAGGAGGATGCTTTTTAATTTTTGAGGAGGCGAAGGTACGCTTTTTACCCGTTTTTGGCGGTATTGTTTATTGTTATGGGAAGATGAAATATGGGGTAGAAATAGAGTCCGCATCGAGGGGGAAGCGGCTATTAGCTATTGAAAGTAAGCAAGTTGCTTTGCTGCTGTTTCAGGATTCAATCAAAAACATCTTCCCGGTTATCAATCACCTGGCGAAGAAGGTCGTTGATGGTAATGACTCCTTTAAAACTCCGGCCCTCATGAGCCAGCAGATACCTCACTTTATGGGAATTGAGCACATTCATACAATGCTCAACGGAATCCTTAACATCTACAAATGGAAGGTGGATAGTCATGACTTCGGCTACGGTTGCCGTATGGCTGGTTTTTCCTTTCAGTACAACATTCCGGCTATAATCCCTTTCACAAAACACCCCCTTATATTCATCACCTTCCATTACTACCAGATAGCTAAGGTTAACTGTATTGAGCATCTGCAAAGCATCATAAACCAGGGTATCAGGCTTTATGGTGATAAGTGATTTCGTTTTGCTATTGAGGATATCCTGTACGGTGCGCATGTGAGTAGTTATATGAGTCAAATATCAGTTTTCGACAGAAAGGATTGAATGATGACTATCAAAGAAAAATATGATATGCCTCAATCAGTAACTTTCTTCTCCGAATTCCCTTTCTTAAATATATTTGTTTTTTGCGAACAATGAAAATACAAATTGCCACCAAAGACGATATACCAGCATTAGATATACTGGTTAATAGCGGATACAGAGGAGATAGTTCAAAAAGAGGTTGGACCACTGAAGCCGACTTGCTTGATGGATTGAGGACAGATAAACTTGCGTTGGAAAAACTGATGGACGAACAAGGATCTGTCATTTTAATAATTTGTGATGACGATGGAACTATAGTTGGTTGTGTAAACCTTAAGGAAAAGGATGCTAAACTATATCTGGGTATGCTAACAGTAAATCCGCTTTTACAAAGATCAGGTATAGGAAAGTTGTTATTGAAAGCTTCAGAAGAAAGAGCTTTAGCACTAAAGAAAGAAGCTATAATTATGACAGTTATAACTGTCCGCAGTGAGCTTATAGCCTGGTATAACCGCCACGGATATTCAGATACCGGCAAAAGAGAACCTTTTCCAACTGGTGACCCTTCTTTTGGTTTACCCAAACAACCATTGGAATTCATGGTGTTAGAAAAAAAGCTATCCTGAATTTGATATAAATCACAACCTTATTCCGGCTTAATAACTGCTAACTTATCCGTATTTTCGCGCAAATCGTAGAAATAACATGGACCTTAAGATTCTTTTTGAACAAGCAGCCGCAGACAGTAAAAGCTTATCCGACAGACCCAGTAACGATACCCTACTACAATTATATTCCTTATACAAGCAATCAACTGAAGGAGATGTGAATGTTGACCCTCCCTCCAACCCTTTTGATTTTGTTTCCAAAGCAAAATATGAATCATGGGCTGGCCTTAAAGGCAAGACTAAAGAAGCAGCCATGCAGGAATATATTGACCTGGTGAATAAACTCAAAAACTGATTCAATCCATTTTGTGAATGAAAAGGCGTATCAAACTATTCTTGCAACGCCTTGGTTTGTATGATAGGTTGCGATTCTCTTTGGCAATGAATTTTTACAAGAGAATCACCCATCATCCTGAAATTATATTGCATAAGAAGGAGCTTGCATTTTATCGTTCCTTCCTTCCTCCATGTTCACTGATATTCGATATCGGAGCACATCATGGATTCAAAGCAGCTGTTTTCCTTGAAATGTGTAAAGAAGTTGTTGCTTGCGATCCTGATCCATCCAATATCAGTTTACTTAAGAATAAGTTCAGGAAAGATATTTCCCGGATTCATATAAGAGAGGAAGCTTTAGGGCCAAAACAAGGAACAGCCAGCTTCCTGATTCATCAATCCCGGCTCTGCCTTCAACACCTTGAATCCTTATTGGAAAGAATTGCTGGAAGGCGATAAAGTTGACCGATGGAATGAGAAAATTGAATTTGAAAAGGAATCGATAACAGTTCCTGTTACTACACTCGATGCTTTAATAAAACAATACGGCCTTCCTGATTTTATAAAGATTGATGCGGAAGGATATGAAAAGCAAATTTTGGAAGGACTCACTCAAAAAGTTCCCTACCTGAGCTTTGAATGTTTACTACCTGAATTTATTGAACCATTGAAGGATTGCCTGAATTATCTGAAAACACTTTCTCCAGCTGCTACTTTTAATATTGCCGTGGATGAAAAACTTCTCTCTTCCCCTTTTCTTAAATGTAGTTGAAATTGAATCCTGGGCCACTAGTACCAGTATATCGCATTTTGAAGTGATAGCTGCTTTATAATCCGTGAATTTCTATTTGTATTTTCTGTATTCCAGGTTCATGCTACTGTCGCCTAATAAGGGAAACTTTTCCTTGAATGTTTCATTCAATAATACCCTGAAACTATTCACTCCACTGATGGTTGGATACCATTGCCCATATTGCTTTTCAGAATTATAAACAGCATAGAAAATATTGCAACTTTCTGTTTTGAAATTTTTGTCGGATGGATCAAACTTATACCCATGATCTCCTTGAAGCAGGATAACCGTTTTTCTGTCTTTTTGTGATTGAAGGATATTGTCAACAATCGACTCTACAACCGTATTTGTGTATTTCAATTGATCAATGAACAAGGCAGGGTCAGAATTATACCCTTTATACTGCAATTGCCCGTCGGCTTTGTATATATAGGGCTCATGGGGCAACATCATATGCAAGAGATAGAAAACAGGTTTTGGAGATGTTGATACTGATTTAATGGCGGTCTGGCTTTCAGAAAGAAACAACTTATAGGAACTATCCAGTTTTTCCACACTTCGTATGCTAAATATGGAATCTGTTTCATGTCTTGATTTATTGAATCCATACAGGAAATTCCATCCTATATCTGCAGAAACTCTTTCATATAATGTTTGATGATCAATAAGGCTTCCTTCATTATTACGAAACGTATTTAATCCTTTTGATGGAAAACCGTCAAGGTCGTATATGGAATAATTAATGATGTTATACCCTTTGCCTGAAAGGTATTTTGTTACATTATTATCTTTCAAACTATAATTCCCCCGCACCATATCCTTTGCAGTAACAATTGACCCATCTGTAAATTCATCCAGATACGACATGTCGAGTGAGGAAGCTAATGAGTAATGCGTGTAATTATAATTGCTTTTTGCCCCGCCAGCAATATAAAACCCCTTTTGAATTAAACTGCTATCCAGCGGATTATTGAAATCGTATATTTTCTTCAGGGAACTGCTTGATGGGTACATGTCAAATACCAGCCAGAAAATATCGGGTCTTGACTGACTGACGCTATCACCGACTACTTTTGAAATCACCTTATGATCTCTGTCCCCAAAATCTTGTGCACGATCTTTGTGTTTATATAGATTATAGAGGAATGAAAAAGCTTCTACAGCAATAAGCAATAGCAGGAGATAAGAAATGTATTTGCCCGGAATGGAAAAATCTTTATGTGATTTCTTTATAACAACAAATAAGGCCAAAGCAATTATTGCTACTATTGGCAGAATGAATTTGTAGGGCAAATTAAATGGAAGACCATCCTTAATGGCTCCAAAGAAAAAGTATATAAGAAGAAGAATGAACGATGCTATAAACGATTTTCTGGGCTGGCGAATGAACAAAGAAGTTACAAGATAGATGCCAATAGAGATAAGCAGATATTTTAAAAGAAGTGATAAGGCCACCTGTATAGGTACCAAACCAAAGTTTTCATTAACACCATGTGCTGCAAAAAACAAAGGGAAAAGCAATAGCAATAATAGGTATTTCAAATATAGCTTCATCCTTTGTTTTGTTTATTTGCCGGAAATACTTCCTGTTTTGATTAGGTTTCTGAACATTTCATAAAGCTGCAATGCAATAGTGTTTTTAACTGCAAAAATAAGCCAGCCAAAGTATATCAGAATGCAGCCAGCAATATTACAAACAAGCTCTAGCCATTTTGTGTCTATAAATGTCTTGTTGAAATAAATGACAGGAATAAAAAGGATTACCCCTGATATGATCTGAAAGATATTCTTCCAATCAATAAAACTAAATCCCATTTTTAATAGCCTCACCTGATAATAACTAAAGATCAATAAGAGAATCTCGGCAAATACTATGGCTATGCTTGCCCCTTTGTCGCCATAAAAAGTGGACAACAATATTGTAGTAGTAATGAAAATGAATCCAATAACAAGTATCATTGTCATCACTTGCTTTTCCTTATGATAAGACAGCAATACCTGTCTGTTCAGGAAAAGTTCAAAAGTACTTATCACTGGGAAAATTGCCAGTATTTGTAAGTTGATGGCAACAGGTGAAAAAGCAGGACCCAGATACACCTGAGTTATGGAGTCGGCCAATAGAAAAATACCTGTTGTAAGAGGAATGCTTAATAATAGCATTAACTGTGATGATTGGTGGATCTTCCTCTTTACAGCTTCTGTTGAACTTGTGTTGATAAGATCAACCGTATGAGGGTATAATACCAATAGTAAATCGGTGATTACAGCAGACCCTGTTCTTATGATCTTGATGGCAAAAATGTAAAACCCAACTGCTTTCTCAGTATTACTCAATCTCAGCAATGGGGTATCAAGCATAAGGAAAACACTGTACCCGAGAGTGACACCGTTCATCATTAATAACTGGATATGCTTCCGATAGTCAGCTCACGGAATACTGGTTTGATTTCTTTAAAAAGGATACTGAAATTCCAGACCAAGCCAATAATGGCGCTGATGGTTATGATTCCATAATAGATATAATAATCCTGTGGCGTTTTAATCAATAAGAAAATGCAGACAACACCTGCTACTCGATTAAAATGGATCGGATAGCAATATATCTGAAAGCTTTTTCCCCAGAAATACCATTCGCAATAAAAAAAATTGGCTATAAAGAAGGCTATTGAAAAGCTATCAGACGCAGATCGGCAATTTTCTGCCATAGTATGAAAATACCGGTCAAATAGATAACAGAAGTAAGGCCGGAAGCTATCAGTTGTATCAGGAATAATTCAGACACCAATTTTTTATGCAATGGGGTCATCCTCAATTTTACGATTTCACGTACTCCATAAGTGATAATGCCGAATTCGGCTACAACTGTGAAGAAATAGGTGTAGGAATCAATAAAGCCTACCCTCCCACCCCTTCCGGGTCAAGCACCCGGGAAATAAATGGAATGGTTATTAATGGAAATAAACCTGGCTGAGCGACAGAATGGAATTGTATACCAGATTTTTCTTTAAATTCATTTCAGGAGACATTAATAAAGCCAGACTTGCACCAAAATCTGTTCAAAAATATGTTTTGCCTGTTAATTATGGAAAATTGTCCAATTTTACCCAATCGGCGGCTGACATATTCTCAATGACCAGTTTAAGACTAATCACTAATTCTGCAGACGAAAGATATGACAATAGGTATTTATGAATCGGAACATTTTGAAACCGTATATCCGGTTCTTCGTATTGGATAATGGAACCAATCATATCACTGTATTCACTACAAAAGCAGTTTCCCAACAGTTAAAAGACCAATTGGGTGCGGATTATCAAAAATTTGATTGGCTACTGAAAGAGGATGACCAATCTATCCGGTCTTTTATACAAACCATATCCGGACATGTGAAACAAAAATCCTCGATTTTTTCTTTTGAATACTGTCTCCAATAATCATCTGCTTTTTGCAAGAATGATTAAAAACAATCCAACCACTTCTTTTTATCTACAGTGCATGATGTGAATAATTTGATACTGAGTAAACCCGGGTTCGGACTAAGGAAATTAATCAGGCATATTGGGAAGAAGATGTTACGCAATTGCAAAGGTTTCTTTGCCATTTCCTCCAGAACAACAGACTATCTGGCTGGTTTTATTAAAGATGGAAGAACTGTTCAGTGGTTTCCTGAGCAATTTTGAAGAAGCTTAAATTGGTTTCGCTACATAATAATGAAGCTTCAAAGCTGAAAATTGTTGTGCCGGGTACATTAGACAGCCGTAGGAGAAATTACCAGCAGGTATTCAAATTGGCCGATCAGGTTTTTGGTAAACAAATGCCTGTTGAAATATGTCTATTAGAGGCGCAATAGCTGAGCACAGTGCCGACTTATTAGAACAATGCAGACAAATTTCTAATAAGTATAAAGGGTTTACTTATTATGAACTTCCGGAAGTGCCTTATGAAGAATTTGATAAGCAAATGAGGGCGGCCCATTTTATTTGGGTGCCTTCAACAGTAAATACAATTATTGCAGATAATATAGAAGAAACCTATGGTCAGTCAAAATCTTCAGGCAATATGTTCGATTCCATTCGATATGCAAAGCTCTTATTGGTTCCAGCTTCTTTAGTAATTGATAAAGAACAGGAAGATGCAGCTATTGTTTATAAGGATCTGGAAGAATTGATTAGTATTCTTTCTAATTTGCAGCAGTCTGGCAACTATGCTATATGGACTGGTAAAGCACTTGATGTGGCAAGGAAATATTCAGTCAGTAAATTACAGGAGAAATTGGTTCATTACTTTACAAAATGACAACTATTGTATGGCAATCCTTAGGCGAATAAATTCAAAGGCAAAGTCTGATGAAAACACAGGGTTTGGAACCAACAGTTCCATGTATGGTGACCGACTGGTCAATCGGGATGGACGAGCCAATGTGAGGAAAACGGGTATCCCCTATTTTAACCGGTTGAGTTGGTATCATACATTGTTGGAAATGCCAAGATGGAAATTCCTATCATTAATATTCCTTTCCTTCCTTTTTGTGAACCTGGTGTTTGCAATTGTTTTCTATTCCATCGGCGTAGAGCATTTGGGTGGAATGGAAGCAACTACCACCAGTGAAAAATTCATAGAGGCCTATTTTTTCAGTGCACAAACATTCACCACTGTAGGATATGGCCGTATCAATCCAACTGGATACCTTATGAGTTTTGTTGCCGCCTTTGAAGCCTTCAGTGGCTTATTATTCTTTGCATTGGCAACAGGTCTGTTCTATGCCAGGTTTTCCCGTCCCCAGGCATTTCTTCGGTTTACTGATAAAGCGATAATAGCCCCTTATAAAAATAGCACTGCCTTTATGTTCCGTTTGGCACCCACAAAGAATAACCATTTAACCGATGCTGAAGTAAAATTGACTTTGGGAATGTCGATTGAAGATAATGGGAAACGGGTCAATAAATTCTATGACCTGCCTTTGGAATTAGCTAAAGTAAACACCATCAACCTGAGTTGGACCTTGGTGCATGCCATTGATGATAAGAGTGCCTTATACGGCTTATCATTGGAGGACTTAAAAATGTGCAGAGTGGAAATCATCGCTTTTGTAAAAGCATTTGATGAAACCTATTCAAATACGGTTGTTGCCCGTACTTCTTATACCTCAGAAGAAATAAATTTCGGAGAGAAATACCTTCCAATGTATCATCGTTCAGAAGACGGATCTGTTACCATACTGGATCTTGATAAATTAAACCTTACTGAAAAAGTCGAACTGGCTGTTCAGTTAAATGAGGTGGAAGCATCAAAATAATCATTCCCAAAATTTAACCGGATACTGAAGGCAATTTTTTGTGAGATCCTCTTCCAGGGCTTCCCCTATCTTATTCAATTTCTCTTCACTAAGAACTGTTTCTGCCTGAGGAAAGAATATCTTTTCTTCAAATCTGATATGCGCATCCAGCAAGGTATGAAAGGCTATTATATCATCTTTTGATGAAAGAGAAGATGCTGCTTTTGCCACCATCGATCTTATAGTTGCATGTTCTTCTTTGAGTCTTGATATGAGTTGTAAATCAAAAGAACTCCCTGCCAGGGCAGGGAGTAATATATTCTCTTCTGATTCGAAATGCTGCTTAAGGTCTTCCTCCCAGTTAAGAGAAATGAAATGATTCATTTCTTCAATAGATGCATTCTTAGCAATCCCCTTTTTCAGCAATAAAGCCATCAGCAATCCATTATGATGCTGGCGTGATAATGGCTGCAGATGGGGATGCCTTTTCATTTATTTTAATCCACGGATGATAGTAGAAAATTCAGCTGCATTTAAAGAAGCACCGCCTACTAATCCTCCATCAACATCTGGTTGAGAGAAAATTTCTTTTGCGTTGGCTCCTTTTACACTGCCACCATATAGAATTGAAATGGTATCGGCAATGGCAGCGCCATATTGTTTTGCCAATACCGCTCTCAGGTGTGCATGCATTTCCTGCGCTTGTGCAGAGGTAGCTGTTTTACCAGTTCCAATTGCCCAGATGGGTTCATAGGCGATGATGATTTTTTGCAATGCCACAGCATCCAAATGGAAAAGAGACTCTTCCAGTTGCTTGGCTACATAACTGTTTTCTGTACCTGCTTCCCTTATTTCCAAAGGTTCGCCGCAACAGAATATGGGTGTAATGCCTGATTCGAGACAGAGGTTTATCTTTTCGGCCAGTACCTGGTTTGATTCCTTGAAATAATCCCTTCTTTCACTATGTCCGATGATACAATAATTTACATTTATAGACTTCAGCATTTCCACTGAAACTTCACCTGTATAAGCACCAGATTTCTTATTGTAACAGTTTTGGGCAGATACTGCAAATCCTTTAACTCCTTTAAGAAGACCTTCTGCCATTACCAGATAAGGAAATGGCACTGCGAAAATCGCTTGCTGATCGTTACCTAAAACAATCTTTTCACTTATTATATCTTTCAATAATTGCTCACCTTGTTGGTAAGTACTATTCATCTTCCAGTTAGCGGCTGCTATTTGTTTTCTCATTTTATTTGGTTAATTGCGGTCAAAATTAGTTTTCAATTTCTGTATTTCCTGTTCTGTGAGTGCTTTATTCTTGAGTTTTTTCCAATTACTGATATCACTGATCACTTTATCCCATTTATATCGTACTTCACCTGTTGCTCCCCATGAAAAATTGGGGATTAACTTTGGGGTTAGTCCTTCTCCAAATATATTGGCACAAATTCCAACTACGGTTCCTGTATTGAAAGATGTATTGATAGCGGCCCTTGAATAATCACCCATCAATAAGCCACATTTCAATCCCACCATCTCAAATCCATGAGTCGATTCACTCCATGCACTTACAGTATCTGCTGTATTTTTCACATTTGAATTGGAGGTGCCGGCACCCAGATTACACCATTCTCCTATAACCGAATCGCCGAGATAGCCATCATGTGCTTTATTGGAATAGCCCATCATAACCACATTTTTTATCTCTCCACCTACAACACATGAAGGACCAATTGTTGTGGCTCCATATATTTTCGATCCCATCTTAACAACGGCGCCTTCACATAAGGCAAAAGGACCTCTGATAAGGCTACCTTCCATCACTTCTGCATTCTTCCCAATATAAATTGGCCCTGTAGAAGCATTAAGAAGGCAATGCTGGAGCTTTGCTCCTTCTTCAATAAATACCATGTCGGGATTTATAACCTCTACAGAAGATGGACTTGGTGCTGTACGTCGGGTACTTGTAATGAGTGAATAGTCTTCCCTAAGTAATTGATCATTCCATTCAAAAATATGCCAGGGTCTTTCAATTATTTTGCCGCCTTTTAGTTTCCAGTTTCCAATAAATGTGGAATCCATTACCCCATTCAAATAAGCCTGCACAATCTGCATATCCGGAACAATATTTCCAGGAATTGGCCTGAGAGAACTTTCCTTTATGAATTCAGCAGCTTTTGTTCCACTGGTGATAGCAATCAAAAGCTCCCATTTTTCTTTGATGGTCAGGATGCCAGCCCTCAGTTCACTGCTGTGACTAACCTGGGCAAAGGGGTAAAGTTTCGATTGTAAGAAAGTATCATCCGGACTGAACTGAATCATGGCTTAAAACTACAATTTTCTGTTTGAAGTGAGGCAGAAGGACTTATAACGAAAAATCCCCCGTCTTTGGTAGACAGGGGATCATATAAAGTTGAAAGAAACAGCTGGCTGTTCTATTACTTTTTTGCGTAACGCTTCTTGAACTTGTCGATACGACCTGCAGTGTCAACCAATACTTTCTGACCAGTAAAGAAAGGGTGAGAAGTATTAGAGATTTCTAACTTGATAAGAGGGTATTCATTACCATCTTCATACTTGATCGTCTCTTTTGAAGGAGCAGAAGAACGACTGAGGAACATTACATTGTTACTCATGTCTTTGAAAACTACAAACCGATAATTATCGGGGTGGATTCCTTTTTTCATAACTAGCTGATTTAAAGGTCACACGGAATTTGCCGTATGAATGATTTAATGTTTTTGGAGGTGCAAAATTAGGGGGTGGAAGGTTAAAATCCAAATGTTATTTCTGGTGGGCTGGAGGCTTGATGCTGGAGGCTTGATGCTTGATCCAGTCTTCGAATACAAAGTTTTGAGCTACGTATGACGTCAAGGCCGGAGGCCTTGAGCATCCAGCATCCAGCATCCAGCATCCAGCATCCAGCATCCAGCATCCAGCATCCAGCATCCAGCATCCAGCATCCAGCATCCAGCATCCAGCATCCAGCATCCAGCATCCAGCCTAAATCACCCCCTCATATTCTCA
>JBGAQE010000138.1:0-12436 GCA_044220885.1 Chitinophagaceae bacterium | reverse complement strand
TTGTTTTGGGAGGTTTACTGCTTCAGCTTGGATATTTAAATTTTTATGTATTATAGAGCTTGTTAATTGTTGCGCTTCTTCAAAGGCAAAACTATTGTCTTTTGTAGCTAGAATCTTATCACAGATTTCTTTGGCTTTTATATATCCCTCTGGGTATGCTTCATGATCTTCCGATGTTTTGAGATAAAGCCTTTTGGCAATAAGAATCCATGCATTGTTTGCAACAGGTTGGTTGTTGTATTGTTCGGTAAGTGTTACAAGTGCTTTGTTATAAAGTTCATCATTTTCGGCAAGTACAGAATATTGTTTTGAGAATTGAAGGCGATGTATGTCCACATCTACCAATGCATCTGGACTTTTATCGGCAATATGAAAGTTAATAAGCCTTTGGTAAAGCAATAGAGCTTCGTGATGTAAGGAACCACTGTCTTTGGTTTCGAATTTCTCTTTTATGAATTCTTTAGCTGGTGCAAAAGCAGCGGCTTGAGAAATTTCAAAAGCGTAGGCTGGCTTATCAATATCCTGTTCATCGTTTTCGAAATATTCAAGAGCCTTATGTGCCAATAAATCAAATAGTGTTGGTCTAAGATTTCTGGCATTACCTTTTTCGATGATGGCATCGAAAGGTTCAAGGCTTGTTTGCTGGAGAAGCTTTTCGTTTTTTAGAGATGCCTTGAAAAGTTGTCCTATTTTTTTATGGAAATCAGTCGCTGTCCACGTAGCTATGTCTGTCTTTTTAAACGAAACAGTATTGGTACGATCGTAAATTTTGTAACGATTGTTTTGGAAATAGTTCAGATAATATCTGGCTAATATGTTTTGTAAAACGGATTTTGCTGGTTCTTTTGTAAGTGCGATTTCTTTTTCAAGTTGCTGAATGTTTTTAATTGATGCATCGTCTTCTATTGCTTCCTGAAGGCTTAGTTTACATAACAGCGATTTGATGAGTTGTGCATCGTTCTTTTCTTTCTTTGCCCTTTCATACAGTTTACTGACTTCAGACAATGCATCTTTAGTCAGTCCTTTCTTGTTGACAAGACTGTCGATTTTCGACCATTCTTTTTTATATGTTGGTGATTGCGATTTAGCCATTGGTATTAGGAAAAGGGTAAGAAAGGTTACTGTAAACAGTTTTCGGAAAAACATACTGTTGAATTTTATACAAGGTAGATAATTGTGCACTCTTAAAGGATGCTAAAGCCGCTTAATTTTCATAACCGGTTAGAATACGGGATGAATTACCTGTTACAGGCTTTGTGTTTGAAATACCCACTGGCTGCTTTAACGATTTCTTATGTATTGACGATTAATCTTTGGCACGCCATTCGAATCCTAAGGTGCAAGGAGGATTTAAACCATGAAAAAAATCTTTACACTTTTAGCAGCAGCATTGGTAACATTAACCAGCTTCGCTGACCGACGCGATGGAATGATGACCATCACTCAGATTGGACGTAACGATGTAGTAGTTGAAGTAGACGGACGTCGATTCAACGACCGCGAGATCATGATTCGTAATCTGGAACCAGGCCGTCACGTTGTTTCTATCTACACTTTCGACAGGCATAATGGATGGAAAGGGATTTTCGGCAGGGAAACGCGCAAGGAATATCTCTTTAATACAACCATGATGGTAAGGCCCCGCCAGCATATTGATATCGTGATCAACCGTTTTGGTAAAGTGGTAGTGGATTATAACGGCGCTGATATCGATCGTTATGGAAAAGACGACAACTGGGGTCGTGACAAAGATAAAGGACATGACAGAGACCGCGACTATGGACGTGATCGCGACGACAAATACGATAAGCACCGCAACAACGGCTACGATAATCGTAATGACAACGGTTACGATAACCGCAACGACAACCGTTACGATAACAGATACGATAACCGTACAGCCATGGATATGCGTTCTTTCGACATGCTGAAAGATGCCTTACGCAGGGAGAATTTTGAAAACTCCCGTCTGTCCATCGCTAAACAAAGTGTGGAAAGAAATGCATTCAGTGCCCAGCAGGTAAAAGAAATGGTGAATCTGTTTGCCTTCGAGAACAACAAGTTGGAATTAGCAAAAGCCGCTTATGCCAACACAATTGATAAGAAGAACTATTTCGTGATTTATGATGCGTTTAGTTTTAGCAGGAGTAAGGAGGAGTTGGCTGAGTTTATTCGGAGATACTAAATGCATAGTCCGGAAGTCCGAAAGTCGGAAAGTCCGGAAGAAAATACAAGTCGGGAGTCAGTAGTCGGGAGTCGGGAGTCGAATACATAGTCCGGAAGACTGGAAGAAGGAGGGAAGTTAAGAAGTAGGGCAGTAGGGAAGGAGGAATACAAAACAGCCAACCCTGAAGGGGTTGAATCATCGTATCCCCGGGTGCAACCCGGGGGAACTGCCCCGAGGACAGTGAGGATGAAAAAAAAGGAGCTCAGAAAAAGAAATAAAATTCTTCCTGAGTTCCTTTATTATTTTATATATACTGATCCTGTATTACTCCCGACTCCCGACTACTGACTCCCGACTTGTATTTTCTCCTCCGACTACCAACCTCTCAGAAAATCAAACTCTCTACTACGGACTCCCCGGACTATTCTTCCGGACTTCCCGACTTTCGGACTTCCGGACTTGTATTACTTTTTAAGAATCTTCGCCATCGTAGCCCCAATATCCGCCGGACTACTAACCACATTAATTCCGCATTCAGTCATGATCTTCATTTTGGCAGCAGCGGTATCATCGGCACCACCAACGATAGCACCAGCGTGACCCATACGACGGCCTGGAGGCGCAGTTTGTCCGGCGATGAAACCTACAACTGGTTTAGTTCCGTTTTCTTTATACCAACGAGCGGCTTCTGCTTCCATACCACCACCTATTTCTCCGATCATAACAACACCTTCTGTTTCGGGGTCGTTCATGAACATTTCGAGGGCTTCTTTAGTAGTTGTTCCGATGATAGGGTCGCCACCGATACCTACGGCTGTAGAAACACCCAGACCGGCTTTTGCCACCTGATCGGCTGCTTCATACGTGAGGGTACCTGATTTTGAAACCACACCGATCTTACCTTTCTTGAATACGAAGCCAGGCATGATACCCACTTTGCATTCTTCCGCAGTAATTACTCCGGGACAGTTTGGCCCGATTACCCGGGTTGATTTTCCGAGCAGATAATTCTTCGCTTTCACCATATCCTGAACGGGAATACCTTCTGTGATACAAACCACCAGTTTGATACCGGCTTCAGCCGCTTCCATGATAGCGTCGGCAGCGAATGCAGGGGGTACGAAAATGATGGATACATCAGCGCCAGTTTCTTTAACTGCGTCGGCCACAGTATTAAAAACCGGGCGGTCAAGATGTTGAGTACCACCCTTTCCAGGGGTAACCCCACCCACAACTTGGGTTCCATATTCGATCATCTGTGTAGCGTGGAAAGTACCTTCAGTACCTGTAAAACCCTGAACCAGGATCTTCGATTGTTTATTGACTAAAATGCTCATAATTGGGATTGAAAAGTGGTGCAAAAATAGGGGAAAGTAATTTGAAAATTTGGGAATTTGAAAATTTGAAAATGCCTTAACCCGCAGCAGCCCGTGAGTTTGAGCCAAATACAAATACAATCACCGCAGAGAACAAGAGAAATACAGGAGGTTTCGCAGAGTATTTTTAAAGGTTCAAAGGTTTATGGGTTTAAGTCCCGACTCGTGGGGATGAAAATTTGAGACTCCCTACTTATTACTTAAAACCTAAAACGATTTACTGTATTGGCTGTTTATTTTCAAATTTTCAAATTTTCAAATCATCAAATTTCCACGGTTCAGTCATACCCGAACGTGCAACTCCCCCAATAACTCTGCCACTGTACTCCTGGTTCATCATTCACCCTTTCCATTTTTACGGTGCTAACCATCCAACGGCCTGTTGTTTGGAGGGGAAAAGTTATAAGTCCGTTGGCGTCGGTGCTGAGTTCGATTTTGGTGGTAGTGGCGCCGATGCGGTTCCAGATTTTTATGAGTTGGTTGGGTAGTGGTTTTTTCAAGAAGAGCACTTTGAAGCTGAGAGTGCTTGTGGTGTCCTTTTTTAAATCGTATGGGTTTTGCAATGGAATGATATCTAAAGGAAGTCTAGTTTCTTTTTTATATAATCGGGTGGTTTTAGTTCCTACCTGAAATAAAGTCTTTACACTTCGTTGGTAATGTTCCCTGCCATTTGAATCGTTTTCATTATGGCTATTCCGGTATTCGAGGGCATTGAAGAGGCCATCTTCTTTGAGATATTCATGGTTTTTTGCATGTGGCAGTTCTATGAATTTGTTTTTTGACTGGTAACTGACCATATAAGTGCCTTCATCATAGATTGCGAATTGCAGGGAATCACCTTTAGCTGTATCTATCTGTGAACTCAGATCATCCGTTGCATCCAAAAGATGAAGGTCGAGCGTTTCGATACTTGAATTATCACCACTCCATAATTCTCCCTCATAATTCTCGCCCACCAATAGTTTCACATTGATCCTTTCTCCCCATTGATAAATGAATTTATCGGGGTGCAACCAAAATTCGTGTGCAGATAGGAGTGGGGGGAGGGTGAGGAGGAGGAGGAGGATTGCAGCGCGTCGCATGAGGGGAATTTGAAGATTTGGGAATTTGAAAATTTGAAAATGCCTTCCAAATAAGCATTCTTTAGAAAACAGAAAAGTCTCAATTCATTAATAAATTAATTCAATTTAAAGAATTTTACTGTTTTTCACTTACCAACAGTAGTTCTATTAGCAAAAAGATTTTCAAATTTAGCAAATCATCAAATTTTCAAAATTCCAAATTTTCAAATTACTTCAACAGCTCATCCATATTCCTATCATTATCTATCTTCCCCGCCTGTTCCAGCATACGCATATCCTTGGCGTCTTTTAAGAACTCGGAGGCGAAGATGAACTCATTGAGTTTTTCGTTTTTGCTGAAGATGATTTCTTTGTTACTGCCTTCCCACTCTTTGAGACCTTTGTACATATAGATGATATGGTCACCGATTTCCATCACACTGTTCATATCGTGGGTGTTTACGATGGTGGTGATATTGTATTCAAGGGTGATTTCCTTGATGAGCTTGTCGATAACTAATGAGGTCAATGGGTCTAGTCCGGAGTTGGGCTCATCACAGAAAAGATATTTCGGATTGAGTACGATGGCTCGGGCGATACCCACCCTTTTTTTCATACCACCACTTAGCTCAGCAGGGAATTTCTTATTGGAATCTTTCAGGTTTACTCTGTCGAGTACTTCGTTTACCCGCTTTAGCTTTTCTGCATAAGTGGATGTGGTGAACATATCGAGAGGGAACATCACATTCTGCTCAACAGTTAAACTGTCAAACAAAGCAGAGCCCTGGAAAAGCATTCCAATCTGTTTGCGGATATCTTTCTTGGCATCGCGATGCATATGAGTGAAATCTTCTCCCTGATACAGTATCTGTCCGCTATCGGGTTCAAATAAACCCACCATGCATTTCATCAACACGGTTTTTCCGCTACCGCTGGTACCGATGATGAGATTGCATTTGCCTGCATGCAGTTCTGCACTCACGTCATCGATAACGATCTTATCGTTGAAACCTTTCTTTATATTTTTTACTTCAATCATGCTGTCATCTTTATTTGTTCAGCAACACTGCTGCCAGTACATAGTCGGCAAATAATACCGCTACGCAACTTACCACTACTGCTTTTGTACTTGATCTTCCAATTTCAAGGGCGCCTCCTTGTACATGGTATCCATAAAAGGCAGGGATACTCGAAATGATGAAGGCGAAGGTGTATCCTTTCACAAGGGCGAAGAATACATTATAGCCCAGAAAACTTTCGAGTAGTCCTTTGTCGAATTCATTATTGCTCATCACATTCGATAATACCACAGCCAAACGGCCACCCCATATTCCTAATCCCATTGATACTACCACCAGCAGTGGAATAGTGATCATGGAGGCAAGAATCTTTGGAAGGATGAGATAAGCTTTTGGGTTGATACCCATTATTTCAAGTGCATCTATCTGTTCGCTTACACGCATATTACCTAATTCACTTGCAATCTTACTTCCTACCACACCTGCCAAAACGATACAGACAAGGGTAGGGGCGAATTCGAGGATAACAGTATCGCGAACAATCTGTGCAATAGTAGATTTTGGAATGAGGTCGCTCACCAGCTGATAGGCTGTTTGCAGTGCCGACACCGCACCCATAAAGAAAGAGATGATAACTACGATGCCTAGCGAACCGATACCAATTTCTGAGCACTGGTGCATCAGTTCTTTCCAATACATCTTATGGTTCTCCGGACGGGAAAACATTCCTTTTATCATCAACAAATAGCGGCCAAATTCTGTGAATAGGGTCATGAGTGGAAATTGAGGGTGAAAGTACGGAGAAAGACTGAAAGTCGGGAGTCGGAAGGCAATAGTCCGGAAGTCCGAAAGTCGGGAAGACCGGAAGAAAATACAAGTAGGGGAGTTAGGAAGTAGGGTAGTAGGGAAGGAGGAACACAAGTAGGAGTCGTGAGTCAGTAGTCGGGAGTCGGAAGTTTGAACAAAGTAGGGAATGAAGGAATTCAAAACAGCCAGGAAAGGGGTTGAATAATAATGACCCACGGGGAACCCGAGACGGGGACAATGATGGGAAAAGGCGGAGGTATATGCAATCCCCATCCCCTTCTCCGCCGCGGCAATGTCTCTCGAAATAAGTTAAGACTTGCAACGAGAGAATTTAAGGTTGGTATTTGAGTTTTAATCTAAGGAGCTCAGAATAGAAATAAATTCTCCTTCTCCTTCATTATATTAAATAAACTGATCCTGTATTACTCCCGACTCCCGACTACAGACTCCCGACTTGTATTCTCTTCCGGTCTTCCCGACTTTCGGTCTTTCGGACTTTCCGGACTTCCGGACTTTAAGATTCCTTGCTCGCCTTATTAAACCTCTTCCACCACGGTGACTTACTCACAATCTCTTCGGTTGGAAGGTGTTTTGACTTGAACTGGGCATCTACCACTGCTACCAGCGCCATGTTGATGATGCTTCTTACAGAGCTGCCCAATTGCAATACGTGAACAGGTTTTTTGAGTCCTAAGAGGATCGGTCCAATGGCATCGGCGTCACCTACTTCCTTGAGGAGGTTATAAGCTACGTTACCCGCTGCCAGATTTGGGAATATCAGGGTGTTTACTTCTTTGTCGGCCAGTTCAGTAAACGGATAGTTTTCTTTCAGCAGGTCTTTGTTGAAAGCCATGCTAACCTGCATTTCTCCATCTACGATGAGGCTGGGATTCCGTTGTTTCACCAGTTCGGTGGCTTTTGATACCAGTTTGGCTTCGGCTGAATCGCTGCTGCCGAAATTGGAATAACTGAGCATCGCGATTCTTGGAACCAGGTTGAAATTGCGCACCTCGCGGGCTACCATCAGGGTGATATCTGCCAATTCTTCCGCGGTTGGATTGAAATTGACTGTTGTATCGGCCATGAATAATGGTCCCTTTTTTGTCAGCATCAGGTACATTCCGGCAATCTTGCGAACACCTTCTTCGGTACCGATGATCTGTATAGCAGGACGGATAGTATCGGCATAATTCTTAGTAAGACCAGAGATCATACCATCGGCTTCTCCTGTTTCAACCATCATACAACCAAAGTGGTTACGATCGCGCATGATCTTGAACGATTCGTATTGGTTGATACCACGGCGCTGTCTTTTCTTGAAGAAAATATCGCCATATTCTTTCCTTTTTTCTTCTGTTTCATCAGATTGCGGATCGATGATAGGAAGTCCTTCAATGTCGATATTATTCTCTTCAGCAATGGCCCTGATTTTCTTTTCCTTTCCTAATAAGATTGGATAAGCAACACCTTCATCGAAAATGATCTGTGCTGCTTTCAGGATCTTAACATTATCAGCTTCAGCAAATACCAGTCGCTTTGGATCACGACGGGCCTTGTTACCAAGGATACGCATGATCTGGTTATCCAAGCCAAGTCGCTTATTTAGTTCTATTGCATACTGTTCCCAGTTTGTGATCTGTATCTGTGCCACACCACTGTCAATAGCAGCTTTTGCAACTGCAGGGGCTACGGTAGATAATAATCTTGGGTCGAGCGGCTTCGGAATTATATAAGTTGGACCAAAAGCCAGGTTCTTCTCATTATAAGCGATGTTAACAATATCCGGTACAGGAGTCTTTGCCAGCTCAGCCAGTGCTTTTACAGCGGCCAGCTTCATGGCTTCATTGATCTGTGTAGCCCTAACGTCTAAGGCTCCACGGAAAATAAAGGGGAAACCTAATACGTTATTCACCTGGTTAGGGAAATCGCTTCGTCCTGTAGCCATGATAAGGTCCTTACGGGCTTCCATCGCCAGTTCGTAACTGATTTCAGGATCGGGATTAGCCATTGCAAATACAATGGGATGTTTCGCCATTCCTTTCACCATATCCTGAGTGAGTGTATTTCCTTTACTAAGACCGATGAAGATATCGGCATCTTTCAATCCTTCGGTAAGGGTCATATTCTTACCCTTCTGTATAAATTCCTTCTTCAATTCATCGAGGTCGGTACGACTTTCATGAATCAATCCCTTGCTATCGTAAACGAAAATGTTTTCCCTTTTAGCACCAAGTGATTCGTATAGTTTAATACAGGCAATGGCTGCTGCGCCTGCACCATTCACCACAAATCTTGCTTTATCCAGTTTTTTCTTCTGGATTTCGCAGGCATTTAGTAAGGCTGCTGCGCTGATGATAGCGGTACCATGCTGGTCATCGTGCATCACAGGAATCTTCATCAATTCCCTCAATTTCTTCTCTATATAAAAACATTCTGGTGCCTTGATGTCTTCGAGGTTGATACCACCGAATGTAGGCTCCAATCCTTTTACTATCTGAACGAATTTTTCAGGATCTTTTTCGTTGATTTCGATATCGAATACATCGATATCTGCAAATATTTTGAATAATACACCCTTTCCTTCCATGACTGGTTTACCAGCCTCGGGGCCAATATCGCCTAAGCCAAGAACTGCTGTACCGTTACTGATAACGGCCACGAGGTTACCCTTGGCAGTGTACTTATAAACGTTTTCAATATTGGCGGCAATCTCTTTACAGGGTTCTGCAACGCCTGGAGAATAAGCCAGTGAAAGATCTCTTTGTGTTTTTGCTTCTTTTGTTGGAACAACCTCAATCTTGCCTGGGCGTCCTTTGGAGTGATATTCTAAAGCCTGCTCTTTGCGCAATTCTTGTTTCATAATCCGTATTTATCGGGTGGATAAAATCGAGTTACCCGTAACCTTTTGGAAAACCTGTCGTCTTACAAAGTGGGATGCAAGGTACGAAAAAACTCAACGAATGACTGTTATTTTTACCAATGGTAATGGGATTCGGTTATTTACCCCTATTTTTAATCAAACAATATACATTTTATGAAGAAAGTTCTTTTGGTGGTAAGCATGCTGGTATTGACGGGATTCGTTGCCACAGCTCAATCGTGCGACAAAAAATATAAATTGAAAACAGAACGTATTTTTTCTGTACAAGAAGATGGATCTGAAGGAGAAGAAGTGCCATTGACTGCAGAAATCACCATTTCAAAAGACAGTCTGATCATGTCTCTTGCTTTGCCAGATGGTAATGCAATGGATCTTACAGGTAAACATAGCTCAACTGACTGTAAGATGAATGCAGATTATACTGAAGGAACCATTGAATGGAAAACAGATGCTGAAATAAACCAGGGCGGACAGGTAAAGCAAAATAAAATGATCTTCAAGTTGGAAGCAAAAGGTGGAAAATTGAAGTTATATGGTTATCCAGAGGAAAGTCCTGCTGAAAAAATCTGTTTCCAGATCAAGGAGAAAGAGGATGTGAAGTAAATAAGTCGGAATTTATTATATCCACTTATTTTTATATGCGAGGTTGATGACTTGTGAGCGACTGTTTACATGGAGCTTTTCATAGATATGAGCAACATGTTTTCTAACGGTTAATGGAGAAATGAATAATTTTTCACCGATAGCCTTATAATTCTTACCGGTAACTATTTCTTTAAGAATTTCGAGTTCCCGCTCTGATAATGCCAGTTCTTCCACAGTGATGGGCTGGGTATCGGGCCGGGAACTTTTTAATAATTCCATGGCCTTGCGGGCAATTGCCGGACTCATCGGGATACCGTTATACTCCACTACGTTTGTAATGGCATCGATGATATTCACTGCAGAATCTTCTTTTAATAAATAACCGCCAGCACCCGCTTTTATAGCTTCAAATATTTTCTCATTGTCTTCAAAGATGGTAAGTACAATGAATTTAATATCGGGCCAGGCCGCTGTTGCGTGAGAAATTGCCTGGATACCATCCATGACTGGCATTTCCAGATCCATCAGTACTACTTGTGGATGCTTCTCTGGTGGCAGCTGGCGCAGCGATTCCAGAAATTCCTTTCCGTTTTTAGCTTCTAGTACCAATTCCACTTCTTTATAGGCAATCAGTTTCTCCTTAACCGTTGTGCGGTTAATCTGCTTATCGTCTACTATGCCTATTTGTATGGCCATAATCAAAAATGAGATGATTCGGAGGATAATCCAATACTCTACCGGGATTATTTTTCTGAAAGCAGTATTTGGGTTCCTTTTCCAGTACCTGTTTTCAATTCCAGGGTGAAGCCAGCTTCGTTTGCCCTGAAACGCATATTGTCGAGTCCGTTTCCTTCATTTGACGTATCTGTTTCAAATCCTTTTCCGTTATCAATATATAGCAAGCTTATGTTATTGGTACTTGTTAGCACAATATCTATCTTATCGGCATTAGCATGTTTTATTGTGTTTTGAAGACATTCCTGTAGGATGCGGTAAAGGTGCAATGCTATAGTAGGACTTAGTATCCTGTTATTTTCAATCGTTTCATTGAATTCGATACTGATATCGTTATTGTTTCTTAATAATTTGGTTGCATACTGTTTATAGCCATCGAAGAAATCTGTCAAAGAGAGGTTTTCATTTTTCAATACCCAGATGGTTTCTCGCAGTGATCCCAATATCTGTTGGGCGTCTTCTTTAAGTTGTTCCATTTCGGTAGTATCAACGGCTGTTTCGAGGGTTTTTCTTTTCAAAGAATCCACATGGGCAATCATAGCCGATGTGTAGGCACCAATATTATCGTGAAGGTCCCTGCTGATCCGCTCCCTTTCTTTCTGTAATTCCTGTTGTACTTGCATGGCTTGCCATTGCGCTTTTAGTTTGCGCCGGTTCCACCACCAGGCTGCGGTCAGTACAAGTAAAACAAAAAGTATTCCCATTGCTAACCTGAATTGCCATTGTTGCCACCAGGCAGGATGAATGAGGATAGGAAGCAGCAAGGGCTCACTCCAGTTGCTTCCATCACTGCTACCTTTAACCGATAGTGTATATTTTCCGGGAGGGAATGAATAACGAAGGGAATGCAGGTTTTTCAGATTGTACCAATCCTTATCCAGATTTTCCATTTTCACCAGAAAGATATTGGTAGCAGGATCACTAAAATCTGTGAGTGCGAAATTGAATACAACGGTGTTATCATTATGCGTCAGTTCCAGCAGATTAACATCTTCAATTCTTTTTCCAAGAGGATATGAAACCCCATTCACTTCAATTCCTGAAATAACGATCTGGCTTTTTGGCGGTTTCTGGAGAATAATTGACGGGGTGAAGGATGTGATCGCTTTAACGCCACCGAAATATAATGTGCCATCATTCCCTTTACAAAAAGATTGTGTGTCGAATTCGTCTGCTTGTATGCCATCTTCTTCAGAATAGAAACTTATCTGTCCATTAGGTTGAATGCAGCCTAATCCCTTGTTGCTGCTATACCAGGCATTACCTTTTTCATCGAACAAAATTCCATAGATGAAATCATTCAGCAAGCCATTGGAAGTGGTGTAGGATTTAACCACTTTGTAATCCCTTATTATATGTATGCCAGCGATTGTTGCCACCCATAAGCTGCCATCGGGATGCAGGTTTATATGTTTTACAATCGGGTTTCCCGGGAGACTGACATGCAAGCTTTTTTCTTTTGAGTAGAAGATACAATCCTTGTCTGTGCCTAAGACCAGCTCTTTGTTTTGTGAATAGGCGATCGTTGAAATCATGCTGCCTTCCTGAACCGAATCCACTACCTGAATATTATACTTGTTATTGGTATTTGTAAAACGCAAAAGGTATTTATTGTGTGAAAAGAGATAACTGTTCTCGTTTTCTTTAAGAAAGCTGGCGTAGAAGGCATTTCTGACAAGGGTAATTCTTTCAGGGATCAGTGAAGTGTAATCGGTAATCTGATTATTCCTTGTATTAAGTATCAGAATCTTTCCATACAACGATTTCATCAGTAGATGTTCGTTATCTATGAATTGCATGCATCG
>JBGAQE010000137.1:0-11464 GCA_044220885.1 Chitinophagaceae bacterium | reverse complement strand
CGGTTCAGCCAAATTCTATTTTACAGGAGAGCAAGGTGTTTATGAAGTTAAACATGTTAGGGATTGAAGTAATATTATTATCTAAATTTTATTTTGCAGTGTCCCCTTCGGGAGACACTGCGACGGAGAGAGGGTTTTAGTTGCCTGCATGATACAATACGGCTAATTGGGTTAAAATTTTGAGTTTTAATAGTATAGCTTCATCGGTAGAGAATTAATTATATTTATACCATTATTAAGCCATTTTAAAACGGAACTAACCTATTTTACATGAAGGCTATTTATTGTTTTTTGCTATTAATCGGATCTCAGGTATTTTCTCAAAACAATAGTATTGCCCTTCAATACCAGTTGGAATGGCATGAAAACAGAATTCATGTAGGTATCCTTTACTTTCCTATATGTCCAGATAGTACAAGTTTTAGTTATGGTAATCTTGATTATGGAGGACAAAAGGATATATTAAAAGGAGTTCAACGGATGAGCGTGGAGGTACCAGCAAAAATGACAGAAGATACGGCAAACAGAGTATTCACTTTTTTTTACCGTTCAACTTCTCCAATTAATATAAGTTATGATGTGGTTGACACACGCTCTGAAACTACTACAAGGAGTCAGTTATTCCGTCCGATGATCATGTCCGATTATTTTTTTGTGCATGGCTTTAATCTTTTTTTGCTTCCTTCAGGTATTCCGGATTCAATGAAGATAAAGGTATCCATTCAATGGAAGCAAAAACCACCTTTTCCAGTTTTCTATACTTTTGCACCAGAGATTGATGGGTTAAGTCCAGTTATTACAACAGTTGATTCTGTACGATTCCGGTTTCTTACCGGGGCGGCTGATCTGAAAGTGAAAAAGTTCATTTCTGAAAGTGGGAAAAATTTTCTGGTTATTCGTAACGGAGGCATGAAACCCGGTATTGAAAAGGATATTGAGCGATATTATCTTTCTTATAACAAGGTTATGCGCCGGTTTTGGAAGGATAGCAGGAAGATCAACTATTCCCTGGTGTTGCAGCCTTATCTTGGAGTTAATCATGATATCTCCGGAGTGTCTTTTGGTAATGGCTTCATTGGAAAGTATAATAGGCCCGACTCATTGGTTAAAGGTGGACGGCTCTTTGTACTTTCACATGAAATAGGGCATTATTACCTGGGAGATGTAGCGGCATATGAAGGCGAAGAAAACATAGGACAATGGTTTAATGAAGGGTTTAATGATTACCTGACATATTATACTCTTTTGGATGCAGGCATGATGAAGCCGGAGGAATTTGAAAGAGAATTTAATAAACTCTTTCAAAGCTTGTATAGCAGTAAGATAAAAAATACACCTAACGATAAGATATTTGAGAATTTCTGGTTACTGGGCGATTATGCAAAATTACCCTATTGGCGAGGCTGTGTATTTGCTTTCTTTCTCGATAATCAGATTTCAATCGCAACTAAGGGTAGGGCAAATATCCGCAACCTGATGCTTGATCTAAAGGAAATGGTTCGAATAAAGACCAAAAAGGAATTCAGTAACGAAGAATTTATTAATACTGTCGCAAAGTATCTGCCTAAAGAAGAATTTACAAAGTATTTCCAGGACTTTATTCTGGAAGGTATATCAATTCCATTCAATGAAATTGCTGTTATGCCATTCATTCACCTTGAGGTAAAGGATCAAGTGCCTTTTATTCGAATAATTGATAATAGAAAATTCAGTTTGCATTACCATTTTAATTGATTGATTATGGGAAATACTCAGAAATCAAATAGCTGGACAAGGCGTGACTTCATGTCTTTGCTTACAGGGATTCCGCTGGCAGGAAGTTTTCCATTAGGTGCAGAAGCGCAAGCTCCAATAGTAGCAGGGTTTCCGGCTAAAAATGAGTTTGAAATAAAGGGGACCTACATCAATGCGGCATATACCCATCCAATGAGTAAGGGGAGTTTTAAGGAAGTAAGTAATTTCCTCAACGAAAGATTAGTGAATCGGCAGGTGCCTCCTGGTTATGATGGGTTTGAACGAACTAAGGCAAGGAATAATTTTGCCAGATTGATAAATGCGTCTCCTGAAGAGATAGCCTGGGTTCCTAGTACTATGGTGGGCGAAAATCTTATTCTGAACGGGTTGTCATTACCTGGTTCTAAAGAAAGGGTAGTTACCGATGCTTTTCATTTTCATGGGTCCTTGCATATGTATGGACAGTTAGCAAAAGAGGGCCTGAATGTTAGTATCGTAAAGCCTCGAAACAACAGAATAGAAATAAGTGATCTGGATAACGCTCTAAAGCCAGGGACAAAGTTACTCTCCATATCGTTAGTGTCTGCTACTACTGGCTTCCTGCATAATTTGAAAGAGGTTTGCGATCTGGCTCATTCAAAAGGCGCATTGGTATATGCTGATATCATTCAGGCGGCTGGGGCTATTCCAATAGATGTAAAGGCATCGGGTGTCGATTTTTGCGCTTCTGCTACTTACAAATGGCTGATGGGTGATTTCGGTATTGGTTTCTTGTATGTAAGGAAGGATAGGTTGCCATTCCTAAAACGTACCCTTATTGGATATCGACAAATGACGAATTTTCAATCTCATATATTGCCTTTTGAAAGTCCTTCTGAGAATCTTTTTGATTCGGACACTACAGAAGATATGAGTGGCCATTTTGAAGTGGGTACATTTGCCAATGAAGGTATTGCAGCGCTGAACTACTCATTAGATTATTTGAACAGGGTAGGTGTAGATAAGATTCAAGAGTATCGCCAACCCATGATTAATCGTTTGCAGCAGGAACTATCTTCAAATAATCAATATATTCCACTTACTCCTTTAGGATCTCAATCACCGATTGTTTGTTTTGCATACAAAAATGCCGCTGGAATCCTGAAACCGAAATTGGAAGCCGCAGATGTCAATATATCTGTTTACGATAATATGATTCGCATATCGCCTTCATTCTATAACGATATGAGTGATATTGAGAAGTTATTATCCGTATTAAAATCAGTATGATAAAGATTTCTTAATCGTTAGTAAGCAACTGTTCAAAGAAAGCACCATATTGGCGTTTCCTGTCTACAAAATGAAGCTCCAATATCCAATGCCGATTGTTTCCGAATTTATCTAATTGCAGAATATCCTGATGATTGTCTGGGTGTACATCCAAACAAAGATCATTGGGGTCATCGGGCTGTTCATGAGGATAAGGACCCACTATATGTCCTGCAATGGCATTGCCAAATTCATAGCCGTAACTTTTTGTAAGTTCATTCACGTAGTTAAAGAATTCGGCTCCTGTCAGTTGGGTTTGTTGGAAGTACCAGTCATTGGCGATTTTCCAGGCGGCTTCTATGTCTTCCACAATTTTGAGTTTCAGTGGATCTTTACCTAGATTATAAGTTCTCCCCAGATCTGCCTCCCAGTCATTATATACAGGGTGGAAGTCGAAGAATAATATATCATCTTTCTGGATAACAAGGTCGGGAGGATTAGCAATAAATGGTTGTAATGTATTGATTCCGGTACGTACAATCTTTTTCGACCAGTGTTTTTCAATTCCAAAATCTATTTTCGCAATGTGGATGATTTCATCGCAAAGTTCTTTTTCGGTTTTACCAGCAACAATCAATCCTCTTTCTTCAATGGATGAAAAAAGGGCTTTGGCTTTTGCTCTGCAATTGCTAGGTTTTGTTTTGCGTTGATCATATTATAAATTGAACTGTATACTTATTGATGAATCCAATTATACTTTACTGTTGTATCGGGGCCAAATTCAAGTACCAATGTTTTTGTGTGTATTGGCCAGAAACCAAGTCGTTCCTGAGATATCCTATAGAACATAAAGTTGGTATCTATTCGTTCTGGTTCTCCAAGTAATGCAATTACTTTATCGGGCTTTAAACCCTTTACTAATTTAGTGACAATTATATCATTTAGCATACTATCCCTATATGGATAGTCATCATCCTTTTTGATGGACCATTTATTCTTGTCAAATGCCATTCCCGGGTTGTCTGCTTTATCCTTTTTGCTTTGGTGGCAGGCTTGCAAACTGATAAGAAAAACTAATAAACAGTGGCTTATTTTCATACTAAAATTCCCGAATAGATTGTACGAATGTAGGGTTTTAGTATTCAATATTTGCGTAGGTATTCAAATAGTTCTCAATTTGGAGCAGATCATTTAATTAATTGATTTTTATATATGATGTGCCTGATCCACCATCGGTAGGAAAGTACCCTGATAAGAAATATAAGTTATTGCCTGCTATTTGAAGGAAGATCTTTGGTGCAGTGAAGTTATCATCAAATATAATTCTTGTGGTATATTGTCCCGCAGGTAATTCAAGACCCACCGTTTCTTTTACTGTTGTATCAACCACAATCGTATAAGTTCCGGATTTTACAAATACATAGTTTTCATATTTTTTATAATTATTATTTGTGAATTTGAAAATATTCCCCATTTCCTGGAGTATATGTAATTGGTGGTAGAAGACTTACTTGAGCCTGTGATAATTCCCACAATCCGGATAAGTTTGCAGTACTCAGGCCCATTTCTTTACAGTGGCAATTAAAGCCAAAATAACTATTACAGAAAACGATATGAAAAAGGGCTTCATTTTTAGCTTTTTTTACTTGACAATTGAAAATTATCGTTGCTTTGCATTACGTCAAAAAATGGAGTTTTAAATATTTCGAGTTAAAAAGCCTAATTCTGGTAGTTTATAATTTAGATTTCTGAAATACATTGTATAACTTTATAAATGTATTCTGGATATGTCATTTTTTGTTTCAAATTCATCAATAGTAAGGGAAATCTGGGGGAAAAGTGATACAGTACTTTTCATCTTTGCAGGAGCTTCTGCAGAGTTTGCTCTCAATAAGGCAGTAGACTGGCTTTATTTTACTGGAAAGTTACCTGCAGATCCCATTGGGCGGCTATTTTCAACTGTAACTTATGCCCGGAAAATAATATATTCTTCTGATTCAGAAGCCCTTAAAGCAATTGATACCATGCGGCATATTCATTCAGAGGTTGAAAATAACAGGGGTTCCACTATCCCGGATTGGGCCTATCGTGATGTATTGTTTATGCTGATCCATTATTCTATTGCTTCTTTTGAATTGCTTGAAAGAAAGTTGACAGATGAAGAGAAACGTGAAGTATATGATGTATTTTATAGGGTAGGAGAAAGGATGGGATTGAAAGCATTGCCTCTTATTTATGAAGCATGGCTTCCCTTGAGACAGGCTCATTTAAATGAAAATTTGGTTAAAAGTGATTATACCGGTGATCTTTTCCTTCAATATAAAAAGCATCTTGGTGTTGTAAGGTATAAAGTATTGCTTGAGGCGCAAAAGTTAGTAGTGCCCACAAGAGTTAAGGATTTATTGCAATTCAGTTCTTTCTCCTGGCTAAAACCTGTTGTTCCTTTATATAAATTAAGCAGACTTGTTAAACTGGATGGAATTATAAAAAAACTATTACTTCCATCCATGTATATTGATCAGATAAAAGCGCTTGATATTAATTGAAATCTTCTTACTTCATTTTATTGCCCAGCTTAGTATCTATAATTAATACAGTAATTATCCCTAATGTATAGGCTATAATATCTTTCCATTCAAATCCATAGCCAAGTACAGTTTTGGCCACTATATTATTTGTCAGGCCTAGTTTGTCAACTAAGTTGAAGTATTGCATCGTTTCAATTAAGAATGCAAAAGCAAGGACAGCTATCGCTATCTTCCATGGGGAAGTATTTATAAATGCTCTTACTCCATAATATAACATTATGACAACGAGGAAGTCGCCTCCATAAGGTCTGATAATACTATCTCTCACATACAATGCAATTATTACTTCAAGAATGAACAGGAGAAGGGTAAACAGGAAATACTTTTTGTTAAAATGCCATTTCATTTTTCTTTTCTATTTTCTGAAATGTTAAGGAATATTGAATCATTATATCGTGAATGTGAATCATCTCCCTGAATTCATCGAAATGGTATAGTGAACTAATTGATAGATTGTAAATGACATCATGCCACAGATGCTCATTCTTACTAAAGTACCTAACCACGAAAATGTAAAGACTTTTTTTAATGAAAGAGCGAGATATATGAGTAGTATAAGTAGAATAATCAATGATAAAATAAATGTAAGGGTTATGCTGTATTTCGGTATCCATAATACTTCCAGCAATAATATAGAATACATTATTAGAAAAAAACTGGTAAAATGAATAGAGTATAGCATACTATCATAGAAGAACAGTTTCTTTTTGTAAAAGAGTAAAAATAACAAGAAGGCATTTATTGGTATCATTATCAGGAAAAGCCATTTAAAAATGCCTGAAACCATCATGGTTACTTCTGGGATGGTCATTTGACGACTGATTCTTAATTTTTTATTCCTGGCATAGAATCGCGTGAGGATATTGTTGGTGTAACCATTTTCTATTAACCAGGCTCCAATACTATCAGTTGGGTTCTTTTTTAGCTTTCTCAAATCGGCATTTGTCACTTTAGGGTTATTCATTACCAAAGAAAATGGAGGTACCAATATTTCATCCTGAACTGTATCTGCAGCTCTGTCAAATTGTTCGCTTATTGTAAGATGGTCATCTTTCTCGCCAGCTGAACTTGTGCCGAAATAGCCAGAATGCGCTAAGTTTTTTTCAAACAATCCTGTTATAAGTAAGGCGAATATGGATATGAAAATGAATAATCTTAAGGGTGGCATATACCGTCCCCTGATATTGTTTATGTAATCTAAGGTCATCTGACCAGGTTTGAACAGAAGGGTTTTGAATGAGAACAGGAACTTGGTATCGAAATGTAGAAAACCTTCCAATAGTTCATAACCATAATGTACTAAGGGGAATCTGGGATTATGATTTTCCTGCCCGCATTGGGGACAATAGTTTGTATGTTCACTTTCGGTAGTAAAACGAAAACCGCAATTGGCACAGGAGTGTTGTTTTATTCTTTTTCGGGGCATATATCTAAGAATACGTTTGGATAATGCGCATTTCTATTTTATAAAAACCTACTGTTTTCGCGAAAGAAAGGGACTTGGATAATTTTTAAAGATGCTTCTTAGGCAATAGGGTGAGTGGGATTACTTCAATTTTCTTTTTGCCGGTTTTGACGCGAATTAAATGTACAAATCTTCTGGAGAAATATTTTGATAATTGTTGGGTTAGTCGTTATTGCCCCAATATGGATTTGGGATCATTGTGTGGCTAAAAGCTGAGTCAGAAAATTAGAGAGTTAAGAATAAAAGGAAGACTAAAGAAGAAAAATGGCAAAGGTATTATTTTGATATTTTGGTGATTGTAAAATTTTCGGTGCAGCAGGGGCCTGGGCCGCCCTGTATTGTTAGTTTCACATCGCCGCTTACTATAACACTGAGGTTGTTGACCTGATATTCTGCTGGTAAATTACAAGGCCTCAACCGGCTATCAATTGTGCCAGTCTCTATGATTAGATATTCTCCGCCATTGAATATTATTGTAGCAGTTGTATTTGATAATTGCCTGACCGTTTCAACGCTTTGAAAGCAATTATTTGTGGTTGAGCTACCCTTTTTGCAGGAACATATGACTATTGTGAGGGTTATGTATAATATTATTGGATGGAACCGCATATGGCTTTATTGAATTGACATTGATTCATTGAAAACCGTTGCTTGGTAAAATTGTTTCTTTTAATGCTGTAAGTTTTGCGAAGCAAATTGATAGTTTAGGTTAATTGTTCGCTCTTTTTTAGCTTTTTATACAAATAGGTAACTGCCGAGAACACTGCCCAAACTATGGAAAAAATAATCAGTCCTTTAAGGTTTGCCTGAACATCTTCCACATCATATCTTCCATGAATTCTGTTATTGAATACTTTATTGGAATATTCCTGAGAGTATTCAATAGCCATCCCAAAAAGGTAGAGGGAAATGAAAATAGTAATATGGATAAGAATATTTCTTTTGGCAAATAATACATTCAGGAAGCCAGCTGCCAGAAAATAGAATAAGGAATGTAGTTCCTTGTCGTGATGCCTGAATGAAGATGGCAGCTTGACCATAAAACCTATAATAGCGACGGAAAAACAGAAAAGGACTATAAGAACTTTTGTCCAGCTACTTAATTTCATTCTTCTTAATTTGAGCCATTGTCAATTGAGGTAATTATTCTTTTTTTGAAATCTTGATATCGTTTTAAACCCTAAGTGAGCCACGAAAACCTCTGGCTGCATAATAAGATTCAGCGCCATTATGATACAGAAAAACGGTATCATACCGACGATCGCAAAAAAGGGCACCCCCAAGCTTTCTTATTGCGTCTGGTGTTTTCACCCAGCTGGATGTTTTTAAATCGAATTTACCAACAGTCTGAAGTGCTCTGTATTCTTCTTCTGTTAGTATTTCTATTCCTATTTCTGCGGCCATGGCCTTAGCACTATGCTTTGGTTTGTTTTCTTTCCTTGCAGCCAAGGCTTCGGCATCATAGCAGAAACTTCTTCTGCCCGATGGGCTTTCTGCAGAACAGTCATAAAAAACAAACTCTCCGCTATTTTTATCAATGGCTATCACATCCGGTTCTCCACCAGTATTTTCCATTTCATTGAGCGCCCATAATTTGCCTGGATTAGATTCCAGTTTAGATTGAATTTTTGCCCATTCCAATCCTTTATGGCGGTTCATATTTTTATCGAACCTGTCTTTTAGAATTTTTAGAAGTTCCTCTCGTTCTTTTGCAGGTAATTCTTTCTTTACTCCCTTTGCCATATTCGGGTAATGCTTGTAAGTTTATTTCAATTTATTTGTAAAGAATTCAATAGTGCGTGACCATGCAAGCGTGGCCGCATCCTTATCATAACGTGGCGTGGTGTCGTTATTGAACCCATGGTTTACATTTGGATATACATAAGCTGTATATTCCTTTTTATTCTCTTTTAAAGCTGCTTCATAAGCTGGCCAACCGTCATTGATTCTTGTATCCAGACCGGCATAATGAAGCAGGAGAGGTGCTTTTATCTGTGGCACTTCTTCAGCAGTGGGCTGTCCTCCATAAAAAGGTACGGATGCTGCCAGATCCGGAATTCTCACTGCCATCATATTGGCTATTCCACCTCCGTAGCAGAACCCAACAACTCCCACTTTGCCATTACAGTCCTTATGCGCTTTCAGGTAGGTATAAGCAGCAATAAAATCCTCCTGCATCTCTTTCCTGTCGCGTTTACTTTGTAATTCCCTTCCTGCATCGTCATTGCCAGGATAGCCTCCTAATGGACTTAAAGCATCAGGTGCCAGGGTTATAAAACCTGCCAAAGCGGCTCTTCGGGCAATATCTTCTATATGAGGATTCAATCCCCTGTTTTCGTGAACTACCACTATGCCACCCAGCGGCGCTTTTGCCGATACCGGCATGGAAAGCAAACCCTTGATGGTGCCGCCTCCTTTGGGGGAAGGATAATTGATATATTCCGACTTTAAATTAGGATCATCTTTGCTCACTTGTATAGCCCCTACATAATCCGGCATCAGGAAGCTCATGAGGGAAGCAACAGTTAGACTACCTACTGCATAGGTTGACAGTTTTTGAACGAAACTGCGTCTGTCAATCCGGTTATGTGCATAATCATCATACAGGTCGAATACTTCCTGTTTGATATCTTCTTTTTTAATATCACTCATAGTATAGCGTTTTTTGGCAACCCTAATTTACTGGAATTATGTAAAAGGTTTTTTCTTTTTATATATATTATTAAATCTGCTAATAGGAGATTTCTTAATTTAAACTCTCAACAGAATAATAATCAAGTATTGTTAAAGATCAAGCAGTTTCCAGGAACTATTTTTTACTGTAATTGGTGGATTGTTAGCTAAAGATGCCCCTTATTTATTCTTTAGTTTGTAAGATACTATTTAGAATTTCTTCTCTGGATTTTGATATAAGTTCAGAAGTTAAATCATCTAACTCGGATTTTATTCCAGTTGAGTGCAATGAGTTAGCCAGTTCCTTTGCTTTTATAGGATTGTTTAGTAAAGTAAGCGTAGTAATTCTGTTCCAAATTTGCCCAACATATTTTGGATCTGTAGTTTTTAAGGTGTCGATGGAACCGGATAGTAAAGAGTCTGCAATTTTGTAGTTTTTTTGGGCCTCGATTATATTGCCTGTTTTTTCAAGCAATACCCCGGTTGTTAGATTATAGATGCTGCTTTTGGGATTTATACTAAGTAGTTTGTTGGATAAAACCAATGCGTTACTAAACTTTTTTTCATTTAACAGAAAGCTCATTTTATTTTCATAAGCTTTTGCATAATTGGAGTCTGCTGATATAGCTTGGTCTAAAAGTTCTATAACCTTTTCATTTTTTTCGGATTTCATCATTAGTGCCACTGCACTATCATTCAAGCTTTTTGCAAGGACTAAGTTCTGGGCGAGTGGAGAAAGAGTGATAAGTAAGTAAGAAAGTATGAATATGAATATTTTGGGTGAATTTGGCACAGGTCATGATGTTTGAATTAGTTTATTATTTTCTTATACTATTTATGATAATAGTCTACTCCATTTAGCAAAACGAAAAACCCTGCGCATATTTTCTCTAAAAAAGACAAATGTTCAAAATCGCCATTCAGCAAATGGATACTGCATACTTTCATACCAATTGTGCCATTGAATAATAATAAAGTCGTCATCCTGTAAATGCCGAACCAAATATAGGCAGCGATTTCGGAAGCAAGATGAAAGTGGGAAATTGTAAAGATTATATCAGGGAAGTAATACAATAAAGCGAAATATGAAGCCAGGCTTATCAATGAATCAATGAGCCCTGTTAAAAATTGAATACCCAGGTGTGCTTTCCTGTTTGTTATTAAGGAGTTTTGATATGTCATTTCTATTTCCATGTACAAAGAGGTTCAATAAAATGAGAATAAAGTTCATTACGGACACTAATATACGGGAAAAATTGTCCTAAACAGGATTAAAGGATTTACAGGATGATCTTCAGGAATTTAAGTCTGCGAAATCAAATCCTGTACTTCCTTAAATCCTTAAATCTTGTCCAAGACAAAAAAAAGTGAAGTCTAAGACTTATAGAATACTGTATATCCCTTTTGCAATACTCCTCCATAATTGAGAATCATATACAATCACTTCAAAGCTTTGCTCCAGAATCACGAATAGACCCCAAAAAAGAAGTGCAGGATGAATTTTACCATTTTTAACTTTATCCCAGATCCAAGCTACTATAATCAGACTATCGGCAAGTATGATAGCGAACCAGATATCTGGCCTTGGGATAGTCGGGAAATAATGCCTGAATCTAAACCAGGCAGGCCATAATACAATGATGGTGGCTAATAGCATGAATCGCTTATGTGATGCCGGTTCATTTCTTTTAAGGATGCCTAATAGAACAAAGAGGAGAAATAGGGAGGCTGATGTAATATTTCCGATCAAGGAGGA
>JBGAQE010000284.1:0-5497 GCA_044220885.1 Chitinophagaceae bacterium | reverse complement strand
ACGCCATTACCAAACTCAGTTGGCAAAGATGTTGTTGGTTGCTGGTACTTTCCTCCTACAACACAACCGCCCATTAGAAGCGCCAGAATGGAAACGATGTAAATATTTTTAATGGACTTACCCATGAGTTGAATTATTTGATTCAGTATTTGCTTGCATTGATTTTACTTTTTTCTTTTTCCCTTCAATCAAAACAAAGAAAGCAGGGATAAGTATAACGCCTACAATTGTAGCTACCACCATTCCACTAAATACTGTGGTGCCCATTACCCTTCTTGATTCTGCTCCAGCGCCAGATGCCCTCATTAAGGGTAATACGCCGAGCATGAAGGCAAATGATGTCATCAGGATGGGACGGAAACGTAGTTTCGCTCCTTCAATAGCTGCTGTAAATGGAGTTACGTCTTCAGTTTCCAACTTGAGTTTTGCGAACTCAACGATAAGGATGGCATTTTTGGCGTTCAAGCCAATAAGCATCACCAATCCAATTTGGGCAAATATGTTGTTGACATAAGTGGCGGCGAATAAGCTACCAATGAACAATCCTAATAATGCTCCCATAACAGCCCATGGTGTTCCTAACAACACACTGAATGGCAGTTTCCAACTTTCATATTGAGCAGCAAGAATCAGAAATACGAATACAAGTGCCATTATAAACGCAGAACTTGCCTTACCTCCAGCTTCTTTTTCCTGATATGAAAGATTACTCCATTGATAGCCCATTGTTGTAGGTAATACTTCAGCAGCAACTTCTTCCAGTGCATTCAATGCATCAGAAGAACTATAGCCATCGGCAGGGGCTCGAAATTACTACCTGCGAATATTAAAGTAGCCTGTAAATAAAGGACCTGGTAGTATCTGTTATCCGCAAGAGGGTCAGGCTTGACCATATTCCCTTGTACATCTTTTACGAAAAACATTCCAATGTCTTCCGGCTTGTTCCTATAGGCAGCATCTGCTTGAACATAAGTACGGTACTGTCGCCCAAAGGCATTGAAGTTATTTACAAAAGAGCCACCTAGGAATGTTGAAATGGTTCCATTCACATCGGAGAGCCGCATACCCAGTTTCTGAACTTTTTCCAAATCAACTGCAATATTCTTGTGGCGCATTTGAACGGAATAAGGTCATAACCCTGCCAATCTCCGGACGCTTAGATGCTGCTGCAATGAATTTCTGTGTTTGTTCAGCAAGATATTCGGGTGATTGTCCACTCTTTATCCTGAATCATAAGCGTAAAACCGGCAGAGCTTCCTAAACCAGAATTGGTGTAGGCCAAAGCAAATACAGTAGCTTCTGTAATATTCTTAGCCATTATTCCATTTGAGAGTTTAACGATTTCTGCGGCTGTCTTCTCGCGTTCACTCCACGATTTCAACACAACGAATACAGTGGCACCGTTTGGATTTGCTGTACCCGATAACATATCATAACCATTCACTACTGTTGCGGTTGCCACTAGGAATATTCGATAATAAAGCTTGTACTTTTCGGGTAACCGCTTCTGTTCGGGACAATGAAGCAGCATTGGGCAATTGAATGGACATAAGGTAATATCCTTCATCTTCCTCAGGAACAAAACCGGTATTGACCTTTTTCCCTAACAATCCTGCAACTACGCAGATCAATAATAAAATGACAACAGAAAACACCAGTTTCCTTGCTGCAAAACCGGCAACTTTTGCATACTTGTTAGTAAAGGAATCGAACATTCGGTTAAAGGCTGCAAAGAAGCGTGCCAGTAACCCTTTCTGTTCACCCTTAGGTTTCAATAACATTGCAGCAAGTGCGGGGCTTAATGCTATGGCATTAAAAGCTGAGAAGGCAACAGAGATGGCGATTGTAATTGCAAACTGCTGATATAAAAGGCCTGTGATTCCTCCAGAAAGAGCTACAGGAATAACATTGCACCTAATATACGGCTATGGCTGCAACAGGCTGCCCACTTCTTTCATCGCTTTCTTCGTTGCTTCTTTTGGATCCAGTCCATGTTCTATATGATGTATTACAGCTTCAACAACAACAATGGCATCGTCCACAACAAGACCGATAGCCAATACCATACCCAGCAATGATAATGTATTGATAGAAAAAACCCAGTAGAGGGAATACAATAAATGTTCCTATCAAAGAAACTGGAACAGTTAATAATGGAATAAGTGTGGCTCTCCAATCCTGAAGAAACAGGAATACCACCAATATTACAAGAATAACAGCTTCCAGAAGTGTATGCATAATTTCTTCCACCCCTGCTGTAATCGCCTCTGTAGTATCAAGTGAAAATTTATAATCAAGTCCGGAGGGGAAACGTTGTTTCAATTCCTCCATTTTCTTTTAATATTATTGGCAACCTCCAAACCATTAGAACCTGGTAACTATAGATGGCGATGGCAGAGCTAGGTAAGCCATCGGTAGTGCTATTAAGGTTATAAACCTGGTTACCCACTCCTACACGGGCTACATCCTTCAACCGTATCTGTGCGCCGCTTTCATTTGATTTAAGGATGATATCACCGAATTGCTGTTCTGTAATAAGACGTTGTTGTAATAAGGCTGTATAAGTGTTCTGTGTCTGCAAGCTGGCTGATCGCCAAATGCGCCACCTGGCACAATGTTATTCTGATCACGAAGGGCTCCGATAACTTCATTGGAAGTAATTCCAAGTTTTGACATACGGTCTGGTTTCAACCAAACTCCGCATGGCGTATTCTGATCCTCCCATTACTGTTGCATCTCCAACTCCTTTAATACGCTTTAGTTCATCAAGAATATTCAGGAAGCTATAATTGTTGATAAAGGATGCATCGTAGGTTTTAGAGGGGGAATACAATGAAATCATCAGCAATGGGAAGGTGAGCGATTTCTTAACATTAACACCCAGATTCTTAACTTCTGGAGGAAGGAAGGGTGTTGCTGCTGAAGTACGGTTCTGAGTAAGCATATTCACTTTATCGAGATCCGTGCCTACTTCGAAAGAAACCTGAATGGCTGCTGTACCATTATTAGCATTCACCGATTTCATATATAGCATTCCCTCTACACCGTTTATCTGCTGTTCCAGAGGGGTAGCTACGGTTTCTTCCATATTAACGGCATTAGCTCCGCCATAGGAAGCCGACACCTGCACCATTGAGGGTGATTTTCCGGATACTTTGCTACCGGGATACCCATAATCGTTAGCAAGCCCATAATCACAATCAGTATAGAAATTACGATTGCAAAAATGGGTCGTCAAGGTAAAAAATTCGCTCATGGAATTAGTTTTGGCTTAATGATAGCTTTCGGTTATTGTCTGGAGGTAGAATCGTAGTTCCAGTTCACCACCGACGGTTTCACTACTGTACTTGGTTTCAGGAAGGCGCTTCCTACAATAGCTACTTTCTCGCCAGCTTTTAGTCCTTCTGTAACTATCCAGTTGCTTCAACCCTTCTTCCCGTTTTTACAATACGGGGAGCCAGCTGGTTACTATCATTTAATACGAATACCTGGTAGATATTTTGTAATTGGTTGATTGATTGCTGTGGAATCATAACAACATCAGTAAAAATATCTGTCTGGAATCTAACTTTCACATATTGACCTGGACGAAGTAGTCCCTGGCTATTCGGAAAAACCGCCTGCACCAATAGGGATCCGGTGGCTGCGTCTACCTGACGGTTTGCAAGAGATTGGATAGAGCCTTGAACTCCGTAAGGGTTTCCATCAGAAAGTAAAAGACTGACAGGTACATTTTGATTGATTTGCTTATTTCCAGCTTCAATTTTTCGACGAGCGAATTTCAGGTATTCATCTTCAGTAATCGAGAACCTTACTTTTACATCTTCCACAGAAGAAATTGTATTAAGTGCAGTACCTGGTCCCATACGGCCAACAAAATCGCCTACTTGCTTTTTGTAAGACCTATTATACCTGAGATTGGAGCTTTTATTCTTGAATAATCCAATTCCAACTGAGCGTTTCTGAGAGCAGCCGTTGCGGCATCAACCTGACTTACTGAAGCGTTGTAAGCTGCAATGGCTGCATCCAGATCGCGTTGACTCAGTGCTTTCATGGCGGTCAAAGGCCGTACTCTGTCGAGATCTGCCTTATTCTTGACTTTCATTGTTATAGCCTCTGAGAGAATGGAGTATTGTATTTGATCACCCTGCATATTTCGAATAGGTAAATCATCAATAGAATAAAGCAACTGGCCTTTCTTTACCACATCACCTTCTTTAAAATGAATGCCGGTTATCCAGCCATCAACCCTCGATTGAATTTCTACATCCGTTTCGCCAAAAGTTTGACCTACATAGTCAGAATAAATCGGAACGGTTCTTTGTGTAGCTTCAACTACAGCAACATCTGGAACCAATGTAAGTTGTTTAGGCTTTTCTTTACATCCGTTTATAAATATAGTAGCACAGACGTAGAAAGCTATCTTCGGGAATTGCCGACTCATAATAATATACTTTGCTCTTTAATAGTAATTAGATACCGGTGGAATAAAAGCTTTAGAAAAACAGGTTACTCAAAATATTTCCTGCTCCTGCTGGTTTGAGTTTCAGGAAACTTGCAAATTTCGCAGCACCCATGATGCCTTTCAATTTATCAAATAATCCACTTTGCAATGGATTGAACTTTGCCAGATAATCTGTTGGATTCTTACCCGCCAGATCCATAATACCACTTTTGCTTTTCAGAAAAGATCCAACAGCATCTGTGATACCCGATTTCTGCGTTCCCGGAAGTTTTAACTGACTCATCAATGCATCCGTTATACCACTTGTGGTTTTACCGATATCCCCAATGGCTGGCGGCTTTACAAATTCTTTTTTAGAACGGCACCGGCATCTTTTGGGAACTCCTGCTGGAACCGTTACTTGTGCATAGGACAAAGAGATTGTGATAGAACACACAATCATAAAAAAGGCTTTTTTCATGATACTACTTATTTAATGGTAAAAAAAGAAAACAACCGTAAGGGCTACTTCAGAAGAGTTGGTTAATCAGGATGGCAGATACTGTACGCTACGAATCTACTTTATTTTTTTTCGATTTGAACAGATTCGAAACCTAAAGTAACTAACGTCTAATAGTTACTTATATAATAAAAAAATCTGCCATCGAAAATGCAATTTCGTTCAATAAATCAATGCATTTTAAGAAGAAATGAGTCATCAGACAAGTTTTCGAATAGTATTTTAAGTATTATACCCATTTCTGATTAATAAATTCCGATGTTATAATTTATAAACCTGAACAATTTTCATGCAGGATTATCCGAAAATCGGGAGAATTTCCTTTAATAATAACACCTGCTTTTAAAATAAAAATCAAAAAATCCATCTGCAAAAAATGGACAACAAGGCTATTACAGAACCCATATCCTGTTTATTTTCTGGTCATTTTTTCCATAAAATAGAATACTGGCTTTTCTACCCGCAACAAAAATCATTGATTATTAATAGGTTGGCAGAATGGCATTAAAACTGCAACCGGCGATGCCAAATAG
>JBGAQE010000136.1:5088-12017 GCA_044220885.1 Chitinophagaceae bacterium | reverse complement strand
GCTCCCTTTCTTTTAGCTTTAGTTGAATTCCTGATATTTGTGGGTATCGCTCATAACCCGAATTGGATTTTCCCTATATCGGTATTTCTTTTTGTTCTGGTAATAGGATTTCCCATTTCCTGGATCATTTTCCAACAACAGAAAGAAAAACTAGAATCATTTACAAAGCTCAGGAAGGATTTAGGAAAAACTTCTGCCAATCTTCAACTACTTCGATCACAAATAAATCCTCATTTCCTTTTTAATATCCTTAATACGATTTATGGAACTGCTATCCAGGAAAAAGCAGTAAAAACAGCTGATAACATACAACGTCTGGGAGATATGATGCGGTTTATGATGGATGAAAATAATCAGGACTATATTCCATTAGATCGCGAAATCGAATATCTTAAACAATACTTATTTCTTCAACAGTCGCGAACACAGGGTTCAGATACTATTACAATCACAAGTGTATTTCCAGAAAATGCTTGCCAAAACTCAATGGCACCCATGTTGTTAGTTCCATTTGTCGAAAATGCTTTTAAACATGGAATAAGGCTTGAACAAAAATCATGGATCAATATCCGTCTCTTATGTAATCCGGATTCCATTTTGTTTGAAATTTCTAACAGCCTTCATACGAAATCAGAAAACGATCCAGAGAAAGACAGAAACGGAATCGGTTTGCAAAATGTAAGGGAGCGTTTGCAACTTTTATACCCCGAAAAACATGAATTGATTTTACATGAATCAAATGATGAATTTCTGGTGCGACTGAATATTTCAACCATTTAATTAAAATTATTAAATAATATTGTCATGCTCAATAGAACAATACTACTTTTTATACTTGTTGCTTGTAGCCCAAAATACTTCTTCGCACAATCAGTAGAAATAAAAATAGATAACAGTGAAAGTACCGACAGTTCTATTAGCTTATTGCTAGAATATGCTGATGGACATTATCAACCTTCACAGCAAATACTTCTTGATAAAGAAGGAATTGGCAGTAAAATAATCCCTCTACGTTATCCATTATTTGCAGTTCTCAAGACCAGGAATTGGGAAGAAGATTAGTATTAAGTCAGGTAGAGTCTAACAATAATATTACCAGGTCATGCCCAATCAATTCGCAGGATCCGGCGCACCCGAGAACAAACTTTTACAGGAATTGAAATTGGACTCTGTTCCTTTCTTTATGATGCAGGAATGGCAAAATAATCCTTATGCGAGAATGCCGGTTGATTCCTTAGAAACCGAGGTGATATCCAAAGCCTTGATTGAAAAAAGAAAGAAGATTGAAAGGGTCAATAAAGCTATGGTACCAACTTTCATCAAGCAACTCCTCATTTCAGAACTGAACTATGTAGAACAATGTTACTTACATGATTTTGCCAGAAATTATATGCGCTGGGCGAATAACCCGGCCAGTGAAGCTTTTACAGAAAGGGTTCTTGCAATGTATCCACTACCAGATAGTGCTACACTTTCAAATGGACTATATGCAAATATGATGTTAGGGTATCAGCAGTCATTTGCTGTTGCTTCAATGGCAAAGAACATAAGGTCAGACAGAAAAGCAGCACAATTGGCAATTAGTAATAAACTAGGTGTTTCATTCGAAACAATTGATAGCCTTGTTAAGAAATATGGAGAGCGTTATATCATCAGTTGGTTATATGCCAGAAAAAATTCTCCTCAAAATATTCAGGATAAAGTTCTTTTTAACAAGATTATGGATGCCTATAATGATGGTTTTATCCAAAGTGCCCAATATCTGTATGACACTTTAAAAACATATTTTCCCAAAAGCAATTATTTAAATACTGCTACGCTTGAGATTCAGAAAATTNGAATCTTTTACAGAAAGGGTTATAGCTATGTATCCAATACCAGATAGTGCTACGCTTTCAAATGGTTTATATGCAAATATGATGTTAGGGTATCAGCAGTCTTTTGCAATAGCTTCAATGGCAAAAAATATAAAATCAGACAGGAAAGCCGCACAATTGGCAATCAGTAATACCCTTGGTGTTTCATTCGAAAAAATTGATAGCCTGGTTAAAAAATATGGCGAGCGTTATATAATCAGTTGGTTATACGCAAGAAAAAATTTGCCTATAAACATTCAGGATAAAATTTTCTTTAATAAGATAATGGATGCTTATAATGATGGGTTCATCCATAGTGCCCAATATCTTTATGACACATTAAAGACCTATTTTCCAAACAGTAATTATTTAAATACAGCTAAAATTGAGATTGAGAAAATAGATAGGTTGCTAAGCAGTAACAGAAACAATCAGGCAATTCATTTTTATCCAACAAAAAAGGTTACTTCTTTAGAAGAATTGGTTGCCCCTTATAAAGGAAAGATAGTTTATCTGGACTTTTGGGGTACCTGGTGCGGTCCCTGCCGAATTGAAATGACATATGTTGCTGAATTAAAAAAACATTTCGCCAATAAAGATGTAGTGTTTCTTTATTTGGATATGGATGATGATGAAAAGGAGAATATCTGGATAAACTATGTCAACTTTTATGGAATTGAAGGTGAACATTATCGTTTAAACAGAACGCAGATACAAAGTTGCTGGGACGATGTTAAAAAAGCAGGTGGGCAAACGAATAATTATCCGACTTACATTATATTCAATCAAAGCGGTAAAATTGTAAATGCAGCAGCTGAAAGGCCTAGTAGCAGGGAAAAATTATATCGTCAGATTGAAGAACTTTTTTAGTTTTAAGATATGTTGAGAGCAATTGCAATAGATGATGAGCCTTTAGCCCTCGAAATTATTTCGAACCATGCTTCAAAAGTCGATTTCATCAATCTTGAAGCATGTTTCACAAGAGCCAGTGAAGCCAGGGCCTTTATGCAATCTTCACAGCCGGATCTTTTGTTTCTGGATATCAAAATGCCAGATATTAATGGTATTGATTTTATTTCAGGAATAGCAAAGCCTCCAATGACAATTTTTACAACTGCATATAGTGAGCATGCCGTAAAGGGATTTGAATTGAATGCAGTTGATTACTTATTAAAACCTTTTTCTGAAAAAAGATTCAAGGAAGCTTGTCAAAAGGCCTTTGATCAATTCATTTTGAAGAAAAATGCCTTACATGAAGAGGATACCTCCCTTTTTGTAAAATCTGGGTTCGAACAAATCCGAATAAAACCATCAAGTATCCTTTATATTCAAAGTGCTGGAAACTATATTCATTTTATTACAGAAGATTCCAAAGTCACTACCCGTCTTACAATGACAGAAGTGGAATCTTTATTAAAAGATCGGCTCTTTACCCGTATCCATCGATCTTATATTGTGGCCAACAAGCATATTCAGCGTATTGAAAAATCATGTGTTTGGATACGTGGAGTAAAACTCCCAATAGGATCCGGATATCTTGAGGTTGTTGAGAGAATAATGGGAAACTTTTGAGGAACAAATCTCTCCCAGGATGTCATCTCGGGAGATGTCAACCTGGAGGTTGACATCCTAAAATCACCCTTGTATTTGTATTCAATCCCAGCAAAATCCCATAAATCAAACCAATCCCAGTAAACAGACAACCACATAGGCACATAGAAACATAGCCTTCGCAAAATTGAGTTGTAAAATTTGAGGATAACACCAAAAAAAATGGGAAAACCCTCAGCAGATGTCATCTCCCGAGATGACATCTCGATATAACACTTCCCATCTTCCCGGTTATACAAATGTATTTGTATTGAATCCCAGCTAATCCCATAAATCAAAAAAAATCCCAGTAAAAAAAACAGCCCCGGAGAACCGGAGCTGTTGTACTTACTAACCCACTGTTAAACTTACCTTCTTGAATATCCTGAATATGATTATGCTTCCTGCATTTCCTTAAGCTTCTCGCGAATCTTAGTTTCAATTTCATTAGCCAGTTCCGGATTATCATGAAGCAGTTGTTTTACTGATTCACGTCCCTGTCCCAGCTTATCGGTATTATAGCTGAACCAGCTTCCGCTTTTTGAAACAATGCCCAATTCCACACCCATATCGATGATTTCACCGGTTTTGGAAATTCCTTCACCGAATACGATATCGAATTCAGCTGCACGGAATGGTGGAGCCACCTTATTTTTAACCACTTTCACTTTTACACGGTTACCTACTGCTTCATCTCCGTCCTTGATCTGAGCCATACGACGAATATCAAGACGTACAGATGCATAAAACTTAAGGGCATTACCACCAGTAGTTGTTTCAGGATTACCAAACATCACCCCGATCTTCTCACGAAGCTGGTTGATGAATATGCAAATGGTATTGGTCTTGCTGATTGTTGCCGTTAGCTTACGAAGTGCCTGACTCATTAAACGAGCCTGAAGACCCATTTTACTATCTCCCATTTCACCTTCCAGTTCACCCTTTGGTACCAGGGCAGCCACTGAGTCGATTACTACTACATCTACCGCACCTGAAAGAATCAGACGGTCTGCGATTTCCAATCCCTGCTCACCATAATCGGGCTGGGAAATAAGGAGATTGTCTACATCTACTCCCAAACGTTGGGCATAGGCGCTGTCAAACGCGTGTTCCGCATCTATAATAGCACACATACCCCCTTTCTTCTGGGCTTCAGCTATCACATGGATGGCAACAGTTGTTTTACCGGAAGACTCTGGTCCGTATATCTCAACGATCCTGCCTTTTGGTAATCCACCAATTCCCAGGGCGGTATCCAATCCGATTGATCCGGTAGAAATCACCTCTATGGCGTGTTCTCCCTTCTCATTCATCATCATTACACTTCCCTTGCCGAAGTCTTTATCAATCTTGTCTATCGTTAATTTGAGGGCTTTGAGTTTTTCTGCGTTTGACATAATGGTAAGTTTTTATCAAAATTATTGTTTGTCAAAAGTAGGGGAAATTATATTATCAACACTAATTTTTTTAGTAAAATACAACTAATTTTTTTGGATTGCCTTTCCATAAAAAACCCCGAAGATGCGACCTTCGGGGTTCCACATGAGAAAACTAGTGGTCAAAAAGTATAAGCGAATGGTATAACACTAGACCCCAAAGTGACGACAAAAGAAAATGCTAAACAATACCACTAAGTGGTAGTTTTTTGGGCAAAATCTTGGTTAACCCCCCTTTTCATGCAATCTTTGCAGTAAATTTTTTTTTTATGAAAAAAGTCCTATTACTGATGGTATCCGGCCTTTTGGCCTTTGCTTCTTTTGCTCAGGAAATCAAATCTGCCGATAAAGGCGTTACTTATGGCGCGGGTACTACTGCCGACGGAGCCATTAATGTAAACGACCTCGATAAGAATGTAAAAGACAACAAATTCGAAGGCAAAGTATCTGGTAAAATCATAGAAGTATGCCAGGAAAAAGGCTGCTGGATGAAGCTTGAAAAAGCCAACGGCGAAGCCCTGATGATCAAATTCAAGGATTATGGTTATTTCATGCCTCAGAATATAGTAGGTAAAGAAGTGGTGCTCGACGGCGAACTTATCATTAAAGAAGTGTCTGTTAAACAGCAACAGCACTATGCTAAAGATGCTGGTAAATCAGATATGGAAATAAAGAAAATCAAGAAAGTGAAAAAAGAACAGCAGTTTGTGGCAAAGGGCGTACTGGTTCTCTAAGAGAGGTTCAAGAAGTTCAAAAAGTTCCAGAGGTTGAGGTGTAACATCCGAAATAAATGTTCAAGGTTTAAGGGTTTAAAGTTTAAGGTTCCTGGGTGTAGCTTTCTAATTAAATAGTTGGCATTTCTTCAAGGTTGCTTAAACATATTAAAAATAGAATTAGGGTAAAGGGGTGCAAATCTTTTTACCCTTTTTTAATTGAATTACCAGGAAGACGTGAAGGATTATTTTGTTGTTGGTTGCGGGTTACGAGTTACGGGTTTTGAGTAGTTAGTTGATCTCTTGCAAACAGGGTTCAAACTTAAAACGTACAACTTATTACGTACAACTCCCTGACGTAGGTACAAAAAAAAGGGACCCGAATGGAAATTCAGCCCCGTTTTAAAATCCAATATCCTATGAAAAACCGAGGTAAAACTAATGTCGATTTTTGATAAATACAATAGTGGGGCGATATTTTTTTTGATGACATATGTCAAATACTAATTTTTGACCAGCCTGTCCTGTACCTGAGTGTTTAAATAGCGGTTATAAACCCTTATCAGATAGATTCCCTTTTCAAGTGAAGAAACATTTATCAGTTGTAAACCAGAAAGCTGGTTTTGTGAAATGCGTGTTTTCCCGTTACCATCTATTATTACAATATCAACCGGGTTCTCTGAACGTACAATAAGTACATTGTCGACCGGATTCGGATAAAACCTGAAAGCAATATTACCCGCAATTATAGCCGAAGTTGTAGAAGAATACCGTTGTGTGCCATCAGCAAGTGTGCAGCGAATTCTATACTGATCCTTCCCTGCTACAGGTAAATCATCCTGCCAGTCTATTACAGCTTCTGATGTTTGCTTTATTACCCCAATGGTCTCAAATGGCCCACCATTTACACTCCTCTCTATAGAATAAAACTCAGATTGGCTGGTCCCCGGCTTCCAGGAAATCTTAACTTTTGAATTGTCTTTTACCGTTGCCGTAAGGGAAATAACTAGGCTTGAAGTATCCTGAAAGTTGATCTTACCCGCAAACAATACCCCCAGGGAACTCATTTCCTGAGAAAAGGTAATCAGGCTACAAAAGCCCGCAAGGCAGGTTAGCAGGTATTTCAACATCTTATTTAATGGGGGTAGAAAGAGGCAGTTATCCACAATTATTGTGCCTAAATGTGGATAACGAGGAAAGTTGCGGAAAATTTCTTCCTGATAGTTAAAGAATTATGAAAACAGGATTACCTTTTCAAGGAAAGAGTATCAATACATATACACTACTATGGACAAAATAAGAAAGCTGAATCCGCGGAAAAAAATAGCCCTGGT
>JBGAQE010000136.1:0-5083 GCA_044220885.1 Chitinophagaceae bacterium | reverse complement strand
AAAAGGACCTGATAGATTGGGCAGAATATAATAAGACTGCCCTTGCCAGACACGAGCTTTTCGCCACTGGTACTACCGGAAAAATGCTTGAAGAGCAGCTCGACAGACCGGTAAAGAAACTACTGAGCGGCCCTCTGGGCGGTGATCAGCAAATAGGCGCCATGATTGCCACAGGCGAAATTGAAGTGCTCATATTCTTCTGGGACCCTATGGAAGCACAACCTCACGATAGTGATGTGAAGGCCTTACTACGGCTGGCTGTAGCATGGAATATACCAATAGCCTCAGATAGGGCTACGGCCGATTTCATACTCACTTCACCCCTGATGCATGAAGTATATGAAGCAAGGATTCCTGATTATACCAGCTATTTAAAAAGAAGGGTTATTCAATAACCAGATTGAGAAGACGGTTTCTGAGATAGACCAGAGTTTAATTCATCCAAAATAGCCTTCGTTGCTGTTGCACCAAAACGTGTGCACCCAAGCTCGCGCACTTCAAGGGCTCTTTGCAATGTCCTGACTCCACCAGCCGCCTTTACCTGGATATGAGGCAATGCATATTGCCGCATCAATCGTAAGTCCTCATCTGTTGCACCACCCCCTGCATACCCAGTAGAAGTCTTTACCCAATCGGCATTCAACGTATTACAAATAAGAGTTGCTGAAATAATTTGCTCTTTGGTCAAATAAGTGTTCTCGAAAATCACTTTAACCTTCACATTGCTTGAATGAGCAAGTTCTATTACTGCCCTAAGGTCCTTCTCTACATATTCCAGATCGCCAGTTCGTAATTTTCCAATATGCAAAACCACATCCAGTTCCTTACAGCCATTCAGTATCGCCTCCTTTGCTTCAGCTAATTTGGCTGCTGTTGTTGTGGTTCCATGGGGGAAACCAATTACTGTAGTAACCAATACATCGCTATCCTTAAGAATGGACTGCGCCAGAAGCACATCCGAAGGACGGACACAAACAGTTGCCACATTATAGCTCTTTGCCAATTCACATCCCGCTATAACTTCTTCATCGGTTAATGTAGGGTTCAATAGCGAATGATCAATCATTTTAGCGATAGCTTCGTAGCCGGGCATAAAAATTGTTTTCTTAAAGTTAGCGGATTCTATTTGCCGTCTTCGTCTTAATTTTAGTCTCTTTCCTTTTAACCAGCTTTTCAATCAACATTCAATCATGAGAAAAAAACTAGCCGTAACGCTTTTCTTTTGTGCCTATTTAGCAAATGTATTAGCACAATCAAAAACGATTTCAGGATTCGCTTCAGAAGCGGCCACCCAACAAATTATATGGGAGGAAAAATTCGACAAGTCGATGAACACTGCCAATATCGATAAACTGATAAAGGATATGGCGGCTCGCCCTCACCATGTAGGCTCTCCGGGAGATAAAGCAGTAGCCGAGTATATCCAGCAATTTTTCCAGAACCTTGGTTATGATTCAAAAATTGAAGTGTTGTATTCCCTTTTCAGTACACCCAAAGAAAGATTACTGGAAATGAATGGCTCAGTAAAATTCAAAGCATTATTAAGCGAACCTGCTTTGAAAGAAGATGCTACTTCTTCACAACTAAAAGAACAACTCCCCACCTATAATTGCTGGAGTCCTGACGGAGATGTAAGCGCTCCATTGGTTTTTGTAAATTATGGTGTGCCTGCCGATTATGATCGCTTGAAAGAAATGGGGATTGATGTAAAAGGAAAGATCGTGATTGCAAAATATGGCCGATCATGGAGAGGTATCAAGCCCAAGGTAGCCCAGGAACACGGTGCTATCGGCTGCCTGATTTATTCTGACCCTATGGATGATGGCTATTTCCAGGGCGATGTTTATCCATTAGGTGCTTTCAAAAACCAATTCGGTGTTCAAAGAGGTTCTGTAATGGATATGCCCGTTTATCCTGGAGATCCATTGACTCCCGGTTACGGACATACGGAAGATGCGAAAGTGCTAGACAGAAGCGAAGTGACTAACCTTCTCAAGATTCCAGTATTACCCATAAGCTATGCAGATGCCGAGCCATTGCTCCGTTCATTGCAAGGACCCGTTGCCCCTGCAGATTGGAGAGGCGCCCTGCCATTTACTTATCATGTTGGTCCAAGTGTGAATATTGTACATCTTAAACTCGCCTTCAATTGGGAAACAAAGCCTTTATATAATGTAATTGCAAAGATGAAAGGAACTGAACTGCCCGACGAATGGGTGGTTCGTGGCAATCATCATGATGCATGGGTAAATGGGGCTAACGATCCGATTAGTGGAATGGCTGCAGAAATGGAAGAAGCCCGTGGATTGGCTGAACTGGTTAAGCAAGGATGGAAACCAAAAAGGACAATCGTATTCTGCGCCTGGGCTGGAGAAGAACCTGGTTTATTAGGAAGTACAGAATGGGTGGAATATCATGCAAAAGAATTACAACAGAAAGTTGTTTTGTATATAAACAGTGATGGTAATGGTCGTGGCTTCTTTGGAATGTCGGGCTCACATGCACTCGAGCCTTTTATGAATGAAGTGGCGCGTGATGTTACCGATCCTCAAACAAAAATCAGTATCCTGGAAAGAAGCCGTGCAAATGGATTAGTAAACGCCTCCACTCCAGCTGCACGCAAAACTTTGTTAGGCAAAAAAACTCTTACAATGGGTTCATTAGGTGCTGGATCTGATTATTCTCCTTTCTTCCAACATCTTGGCATCCCGTCCCTCAATATTGGATTCGGAGGAGAGAATGATGGTGGTGAATATCATTCTATCTATGATTCATATGATGATTACAAGAGATTCAAAGATCCGAAATTCGAATACGGTGTTGCATTAGCACAAGCTGCAGGAAGAACCACTATGCGCATAGCCAATGCCGATATCCTTCCATTTGATTTCCGCTCTCTCCAAAAAACGGTAAACGGATTTGCAGGGGAAGTGATGTCATTGTTGGAACAAACCCGTGAAGCAACCAGTACAGAAAATCAGTTAATAAAGGAAGGACGTTTTGTTCAGGCAGCTGATCCAACGGAAACATATATTCCTCCCGTGGCAAAAGATGAAGTGCCTTTTATTGATTTCTCCCCTTTACAAAATGCTATTGCTAAGATGGAAAAAAGCAGTCAGCAGCTTTATGATATTACAAGCAAACCCAATTTACCTGCTGCTAAAAAACAACAGTTAAATACAGCTTTATATCAGGCAGAACAACAATTGCTACTGACAGATGGTTTGCCTCGTCGTGGCTGGTATCGTCACAGCATTTATGCACCGGGTTTTTATACTGGCTATGGTGTTAAGACATTGCCCGGTATTCGTGAAGCTATTGAACAAAGAAACTGGAAAGAAGCTCAGGAACAGATTGAGAAGGCGGCTGCCGCCATCAACAGGTTCTCCGATTATATTTCAAAGATTGCCTTGCAGTAATATTAGAAATTATGCCTTTTGAATTACATGCACCTTATGCCCCTGCTGGCGACCAGCCCGATGCTATCAGGCAGTTGACAGAAGGTTTGCTGGAAGGAGAGAAATACCAGACATTATTAGGTGTTACTGGTAGTGGTAAAACATTCACCATTGCCAATGTGATACAGAATGTTCAGAAGCCAACACTGGTGCTTACTCATAATAAGACACTGGTAGCGCAGCTATATGGAGAATTCAAACAATTCTTCCCGAATAATGCTGTTGGCTATTTTGTAAGCTACTATGACTATTACCAACCGGAAGCTTATATGCCGGTGAGTGATACTTATATAGAAAAGGATCTTGCAATTAATGAAGAATTGGACAAGTTGCGCTTACACGCCACTTCTGAACTATTAAGTGGAAGAAGGGATATCATAGTAGTAGCATCTGTAAGTTGTATATATGGTATGGGCAATCCTACCGAATATGAAAACGGTATCATTAGAATTGCAAAAGGCCAGACCCTTTCAAGACAAGGATTTCTTCACGCATTGGTGAACTCTCTCTACTCAAGAAGCCAGGGCGATTTTGGAAGAGGAACCTTCAGGGTGAAAGGAGATACGATAGATATCAACCTGCCCTATCTGGATAATGGATACCGTGTTACATTCTTTGGTGATGACATTGAAGATATTGAGAGTTTCGATGTAAATACGGGCAAACGCATTGGCAAATTGGATAATGCCGCAATCTTCCCCGCAAACTTGTATCTGGCGCCAAAAGACATATTGCAGGAAGTACTTTATGAAATCCAGGATGAATGTTCAGCACAGGTTGAGTACTTTAAGGCAACTGGAAAATATATTGAGGCACAACGTTTGAGTGAGAGGGTCAATTTCGATGTAGAGATGATTCGTGAATTAGGGTATTGTAATGGAGTTGAAAACTACTCCCGCTTTTTTGACCGCCGTCGACCAGGAACTCGTCCATTCTGTTTACTAGATTATTTCCCAAAAGACTTTCTCTGTGTGATTGATGAAAGCCACCAGACAATTCCACAAGTAAGCGGCATGTATGGAGGGGACCGAAGCAGGAAACTGGTGTTGGTTGATTATGGCTTCCGACTGCCATCCGCTCTCGATAACCGCCCATTGAACTTTCATGAATTCGAATCATTGGTTAACCAGACCATATTTGTTTCTGCCACTCCCGATCATTATGAATTGGAGAAATGCGGTGGCGTGGTAGTGGAGCAGGTGGTTCGTCCTACAGGATTATTAGATCCACCTATTGAGATTCGTCCAAGTGTAAACCAGATCGATGATCTTTTAGATGAAATCGATAAACGTGTGATTAAAGGCGACCGTGTACTGGTTACGACGTTAACCAAGCGGATGGCTGAAGAAATGGATAAATATCTTCAGCGTATCAATGTAAAAAGTAAATACATCCATAGTGAAGTTCATACACTGGACCGAATTGAGATATTGAGACAATTGCGATTGGGAGAAATTGATGTATTAGTAGGTGTGAACCTGTTAAGGGAGGGATTAGATCTTCCTGAAGTATCGCTGGTTGCTATATTGGATGCAGATAAAGAAGGCTTTTTAAGGAATGAGAAATCGTTGACGCAAACAGCGGGTCGTGCTGCGAGGAATGTAGATGGATTAGTGATATTCTAT
>JBGAQE010000135.1:1876-13279 GCA_044220885.1 Chitinophagaceae bacterium | reverse complement strand
TGGCGGGCTGGATTATTTTGATCCTGCCACAGAAAAATTCCTGCATTATAAACATGATAGCTCCAATCCGGGAAGTATCGGAATGGATTCCCTTCATACAATATTTATTGAAAATGATAAATATTTATGGGTTGGTGCTGAAAATGGATTGACCAGATTAGACAGAACTACGGGGAAATTTACAACCTACAGGCATAAACAAGATGATTCCAGTAGTATAAGTAGTGGGTCTGTTTTCAAATTGACTACAGACAAAAAAGGTGCTGTTTGGATTGCTACAATCTCCGGACTTGAGAAATTTGATGCTAAGACTGGAAAATTCATTCACTATCTTCCAGCGTATGCGATTAAAGCTGTTTTTAAAAGTGCCAAAGAGAATTATGGGCTGGAGCTACTCAGGGTTTATTTCTTTATGACGAAACTTCTGGACAATTCAAATCTTATAAGCCTGATAATCTTCCATCGGGAATTGAAGAAATCGTAAGTGTAATTGGTGACAAAGAAAATAAACTTTGGATAGCCACTTCAAACGAAGTAATCAGACTTAATACTGAAACAAGAATTGCAAAAGTTTATTCAGCAGAATATGGCATACTAACTTCTTCATGGAACTGGTTGAATAATTACCTTTCTTCAGATGGACAGATATTTATAGGAGGGACTAAAGGGTATTATATGATCAATCCATCAGAAATGATAGATAATACTACTCCACCCATTCTCAATTTTTCAAGACTTAAGATCAGCAATCAGGAAATATTTCCTGATGAGAACGGAATATTAACACAACCAATTTGGGAGACAAAGCAAATCACCTTAAGCCATGAGCAGAATGCTTTCACTATTGATTTCAATGCCATCGATTTCAATTCCAATGGCCCAATTAAGTATTTATATCAACTAGCCGATTTTGAAAAAGACTGGCATGATATCTCTTCTGAACATTCAGCCTCCTATTATGGTGTACCGCCGGGAAAATACACACTTCATGTAAAAGCAATAAATGCGGAAGGCTCGATGGTTCAGAAAAGCATGGAGATTATCATCACCCCACCCTGGTGGCAAACCTGGTGGGCTTATACAGTCTATGCCATCTTATTCATACTTCTTGGCTGGGGTATTTATAAATACCAGAAAAATTACATCCTCAGCAGGGAACGAAAGCGTTCACAGGAAAAGGAATTGGCACAAGCAAAGGAAATTGAAAAGCTTATACAGAATTAAAAGCCACTCAGGCGCAACTGATCCAATCCGAAAAATGGCTTCATTGGGAGAACTCGCTTGCAGGCATCGCTCATGAAATCCAAAACCCATTGAACTTCGTGAACAATTTTTCGGAAGTAAATCTGGAATTGATTGAGGAATTAAAAAGTCAAAAGTTAAAAGTAAAAAGTGAAGAGAATGATGCTATAGAGAAAGAACTGTTGGACGATATTGCTCAGAATCTTGAAAAGATAAACCATCATGGCAAAAGGGCCGATGCTATCGTAAAAGGTATGTTACTACATAGCCGCTCCAACACCGGACAGAAAGAACCGACAGATATCAATTCGCTGGCAGATGAATATTTACGTCTCGCTTACCATGGGCTAAGGGCTAAGGATAAATCATTCAACGCTACTATGAAGACCGATTATGATACTACGATTGGTAAGATAAATGTAGTTCCTCAGGATATTGGAAGAGTGGTATTGAACCTGATCACCAATGCTTTTTATGCCATCAATTTACAACAACCTAAAGGAGCAGTGGCAAGAGGCGTTGTAATTAAAGAGCCTACAGTTTGGGTAACTACAAAAAAGATAGATAATAACGTCCTGATAATAGTGAAGGATAATGGCCCGGGTATACCCAAAGCTGTGCTTGATAAGATATTCCAGCCCTTCTTTACTACTAAACCGGCAGGACAAGGAACAGGGCTTGGATTGAGTCTAAGCTATGACATCATAAAAGCCCATGGAGGACAATTGGATGTAGAAACAAAAGAAGGTGAAATGACACAATTCACCATAACCCTTCCCATTAAATAACCTAAACAGAAATAAATCATATGAAAGTATTAGTAGTAGATGATGAAAAAGATATACAGATTTTGTTTGAGCAACGATTCAGAAAGGAAATAAGAGAGAACCAGATAAATTTCGCTTTTGCTTTTTCAGGGGAAGAAGCACTCTCCTATTTAAACCAGCATGAACATGAAGCTGTTCTCATACTGTCTGATATCAATATGCCGGGTATGAGCGGATTGGAATTACTGGAACATATAAAACAGAAATATCACAAACCTCCTCCTGTTGTAATGATGATTACAGCATACGGAGATCAGGAAAATTATGATACTGCTATTAGATTGGGAGCGGACGATTTCCTGACTAAGCCGGTTGACTTCACCCTATTAAAAGAAAAATTAAAAACCACTCTCTGATGGCCAAGATACTTGTAGCAGATGATGAGACTGATTTGGAAATGCTCATCAAACAAAAGTTCCGACAGAAAATAAGGGAACAGCAATATGAATTTGTATTCGCCATCAACGGCAATGATGCCCTTGATAAGATACAACAGCATCCCGATATCGATATCGTTTTGAGTGATATCAATATGCCGGAGATGGACGGACTCACTTTGCTTTCCCGCTTAGGTGAATCAAGTCCATTAATAAAGGCTGTCATAGTTTCCGCTTATGGCGATATGGATAATATACGCACCGCCATGAACCGTGGCGCCTTTGACTTTATCACCAAGCCTATCAACTTCGAAGACCTTTCCGCTCACTGTTGAAAAGACATTAAAGCAAGTGAAGTTGATTCGTGAAACGCTCGCAGCCATCAAGGAGAATAATATCCTTCGCATGTATGTAGACGATACCGTTCTGAAATTCATGGGTACCCAGGAATTTGAGACATCATTGATGCTAAATGAAACAGTAGATGCTACGGTAGCATTTGTCGATATTTGTAGTTTTACCTCTATCAGTGAAAATGAATCACCTGAAACAGTAGTGAAACTGCTCAATACCTATTTCGATGTGATTGTGAAAGAGATCATTGCCCAGGGTGGTTATATCGACAAATTCATTGGGGATGCTGTAATGGCTGTGTTCAGGGGCGATTATCACCTCGACAGAGCCATAGACGCCGCACTGGCGGTGAGGTCACAGATTGATAAACTACCAGAACAAACAGGTGTAGTATCGTTTAAACCGCATGTTTCCATCGGTATCAATACCGGAGAAATGATCTCAGGTAATATTGGATCAGCTAACCTGAAAAGATTGGATTATACTGTAATCGGAGATGTGGTGAATACGGCTCAACGCTTACAATCTGCAGCAGGAGAAGGAAAAATAGTTATTACTGAATCTGCTTATCTGAAAGTAAAAGAGTCCTTCAGTTGCGAACCCATTGGTGAAGTAAAACTGAAAAACAAGGCGAATCCTGTAATGATCTACGAAGTAAAGGACTAACCCCCATTTATAAAAAAGGCCCGGCTATATCAATAGCCGGGCCTTTGTATTTTATTAGACTCTTTTATTTCAATTTAGCCAATGCATCTTTGATTCTTGCATAAGCTGCTTCAATCTTTGGAAGACTATTAGCAAATGACAAACGGATACATTTTGGATTTCCGAATGCGCGACCTGTTACAGTAGACACATGCGCTACATTCAACAGATACATACAAAGGTCGTCTGCATTTTCAATCTTGTTATCTCCATCCGATTTTCCGAAATAATAATCCACTTCAGGGAAAACATAAAAAGCACCATCTGGCTGAGCGCATTTCCAACCTGGAATGGTTGCTATCAGTTCTTTAACACGCTCCCTGCGACGGGCAAACTCCTGTGTCATTTCCATTGAAGGTTTCAGATCGGTAGTCAAAGCTACAACGGCTGCTTTCTGAGTGATTGAGTTTGTACCGCTGGTGAACTGTCCTTGTAATTTCTCACAGGCTTTTGCCACTGGAACACTGGCAGCTATATAACCTAACCTATAACCAGTCATTGCAAATCCCTTACTCAATCCATTGATGATGATGATACGATCTTTCAGGTCTTCAAACTGGGCAATACTTTCATGCTTTCCGATGAAATTGATGTATTCGTAGATCTCATCTGAAATGATATAGATGCCTGGGTTCTTACGGAACACTTCAGCTAATCCTTCCAGCTCTGTTTTTGTATATACTGATCCAGATGGATTACAAGGAGAAGAGAAAAGGAAGAGTTTGCTTTTTGGGGTGATATAAGATTCCAGGGTAGCTGGAGTGATCTTATAATTATCTTCCATGGAAGTTGGAACAATAACAGGAACACCTCCTGCAATCTTCACTAATTCGGAATAGGTAACCCAGAATGGAGCTGGGATAATCACTTCATCACCGGCATCTACAACCGCGAGGATGGCGTTTGCCAAACTTTGCTTAGCTCCTGTAGAAACAACAATATTCTCCGCTTTATAATCAAGGTTATTATCTCTTTTCAATTTGGTACATACAGCTTCCCTGAGGTCAGGATAACCTGCAACGGGAGTATAATGGCTCCAGTTATCATCGATTGCCTTTTTGGCTGCCTCTTTAATATGAACTGGTGTATCAAAATCGGGTTCACCTAAACTAAGGTCTATAACGTCAACTCCTTTTGCACGGAGTTCGCGACCCAGCTTAGCCATCTTCAGGGTTTCAGGTTCATTGAATTTGGAGAGCAAGGAAGAAATCGTCAAAACATCGGTCATTGTCGGCATGTGATTATTTTTTTATCGGTCGCAAAATTACAGCTAAAATGCACTAACAAGTGTTTACTTTTCGTAGTTCATCTGGAATGTGGAAAGATCGGGAATGAAGGATTTTTTGCGCTTTTTCTCGTATTCATAAATCACCCTGCCCAGATTCTTCATGAAAGGAAAACCGACTGAATCGTAATCATATTTACTATCATTCAACACCCCATCGCTATTACAGTACATTGAAGCAGACAACAGAAACTCGGTTTTGGTGGCAAAATCGACCATATAGGCTGCATCAATCAGAAACCCGTATGCATCTCCCACTTTATTGAAAATCCTGAAAGTCTTAGGTAAAGGCCCCTTTTCCGATCCCCAATAAAGGAATTTGCAATATGCATCCCAATAATTGGCAGTATCATAAGAGGGGTAACCGGATTCGTTGGGGAATTGCGACATATACTTCCACACAAACCGGTAATCTTCCGGACTTATATTGAACCGCTGATTTGCAGGAACCTCATTCGGGAAAAGAATGCTTTTTACGATGGAATGAAGATCCTCCAAAACCAAACGGTTCTTTTTAGAAAAATCCATCGGCCCCTGAATTAATGCATCACCCCTATAAAAAGCATTTCCTAATTGCTCTTTTCTGTCTGGATAGGGTTGCTGGTTAAACTGCATCGGCTGTTTGTAAATCAACTTCCCTTTGGGGTCATAGAAACTAATCGGGTTGCTGTGGCGGTTTTCGTCCTCCGACAAAAAGCGCTCCAGCCGGTGAATGATCTGCGCCGATGCATATCCCTTTTTATGAAGCTGCTCATTGATATATTCCGGTCCGGTAAACTCATACAACCGGTTAAAAGCATCGTTATCGCTTACCAGGAGAATCTTTTTTACATAATTGGCCACAGACGGTTTACCATCGCTGGAATTGGGTTCGTTGTAGACCTCATTCTGGCCGCTATATCCTCCTTCCGTTATCATTGTACTGGACTTATCAAGCCCCGCAATCTTCAGTTCATTCAATTTCTGTAAGGCCAGTAATGCAGTAGGCAATTTCACTGTAGAGGCAGGGTAATAGTATCGATCCGGATTTACATTAAAATAGTAATTGGTGAATACAGGTTTATTGTTGGCCAGCCTGTTAATTTGAGTATAGATAACCTGAACCCGAAGGGAATCTCTGTTCTTTAAAATATTATTGAATAGCTCTGGGTGCTGTTTTAGCAGGTTTTCTAATAAAGGGTCTGTCTTGGTTCTAGCATTACTATTTGCTGGTGAAGGCTGCCCCTTTCCTGAATCCGAACCGCCAGATTTCCGGGAAGAGGAACAGAATAGCATAAACGCACATGCACACAATACTGCCGTCCATTTGATATACCCAAAACCAGACTTCATACACTGATTATTTAAATGAAAATAGACGGCTAAGGTCTGCTTTTTCGGACAGAGAACAGGCCCAAAAAAGCCAATAATGTTAAAAAGAACCTAAAGCCATTGCCCGATAGCCATTTGACTCAAAATTATACTGATTTTACTATTTGTAAATCTATGCCCGATTAACGAGTATTTTAGAGGGCACCAGTTTGCAAGTATTCAAATTTCCTGTACGTTTGCGGAGTTTTATAAAAATCAATGCTATATGACATTTAACCGACTGAATAACATTGTGGGATGGATAGTATGTTTGATTGCCTGCACAGTGTATGTACTGACTATGGAGCCTACCGGAAGTTTCTGGGATTGTGGCGAGTTTGTTTCCAGTGCCTACAAGCTGCAGATACCCCACCCACCAGGAGCCCCTTTATTTACCCTTCTTGGCCGGTTTTTTATAGTATTGTTCGGTGACGACCCAATGAACGCCGCCCGTGGTGTAAACTTCATGAGCGCCATTGCGAGTGGTTTCACCATACTTTTCCTTTTCTGGACAATCACACACTTTGCCCGTAAAACTGTTCAAAAAGCAGGTGTTGAGCTTACCAAAAATCAATTATTCAGCATCATGGCTGCCGGTGTTATCGGTGGACTGGCTTATACATTTTCCGATTCTTTCTGGTTCAGTGCTGTTGAAGGTGAAGTGTATGCACTCTCCTCTCTCTTTACCGCCCTCGTTTTTTGGGCGATTCTTAAATGGGAACATGAAGTAGACAATGAAAACAATTCTGATGGTCACAAATTCTCACGTGCCGACCGTTGGATAGTATTCATCTTCTTTATGATGGGATTGTCAATAGGTGTTCACTTACTGAACCTCCTTACCATACCAGCCATTGTAATGGTTTATTATTTCAAGAGATATAAAGTGACAATTGGTGGTATGATCGGTGCCTTTATAATTGGTTGTGTGATTACTGGTGTAGTTCAATTGGCGATTATCCAATGGAGCATCAAAGGAGCCGGCGCCTTCGATATCTTCTTCGTAAATAGCCTTGGCATGCCTTTCTTCGTAGGTTTTGCTATCTATTTCGTTTCTCTCTTCGGACTATTGATTTTAGGACTGCGTTTCAATGCTGCCTCCATAAAGAAGTTCAGCCTCTTCCCAATCTGGCTCTTTGCCATTTTGCTCTTGTTCTGTTTCCCTTTCATCAGCTCTGGCACTACTGGTATCGGATTGTTTGTAGTATTAGGAGCTGTGGTTCTTGTTTGTTATTTCTATAAAGACAGTATCGCTTCCTTATTAAGAATTGCCCTTCTTTCCATCATATTTGTAATTATCGGCTATTCAACTTATTTCACTTCACTGATTCGTTCTTCTGCGAACCCTTCAGTGGATATGTATAATGTTGACAATCCGGTAAGCTTAGTTGGCTACCTTAGCCGCGACCAATATGGCGACTGGCCAATCCTTTATGGTCCTGACTTTACATACAGAGCCCCAACAAAAGATGCAGGCACTTTATATGCTAAGGGAAAAGACAAATACAATGTAGTTGGTCAAAACCGTAAACAAGATTATTCCGCTCGTCCTTCTGACAGCGAAATTGACGACATTATCAAGAACCATCCAGATTGGGATGCTTCAAAAATAGGCCCCGCCTTTTCCCACGTATGTACGATAATGGAAATGAGCGTAACCAGGAGTTTGTATATAGAAGTTTTGGCGGCCTCGAAGGCGGTGAACAACCTGGTTTCAGTAATAATATCAGATACTTCCTCGACTATCAATTCCGCTGGATGTACCTGCGCTATTTCCTTTGGAATTTTGCCGGAAAGCAAAACGACCTTCAGGGATTTGGTAATATTCGTGATGGTAACTGGGCAAGTGGTATCAATGTGATTGACCAGAAAGTATTCAATATCAGTACCCCGGAATCATTACCCGATACCGCTGGTAAGGATAACAAGGCTAACAACAAATTGTATTTCCTTCCGCTGATATTCGGAATTCTTGGTATCATCTATCATTATACAAAGAACCGCCGCGACTTCCTTGTAAACTTCCTCTTATTCTTCTTTACAGGTTTCGCTATCGTAATATATCTTAACCAATCTGGCTATCAGCCAAGGGAACGTGACTACGCTTATGTAGGATCATTCTATGCTTTTGCAGTTTGGATTGGATTAGGTGTTTTATGGTTGAAGGAGTTCCTGGAAAAATGGATAAAGGGTAATACGGCAAGTTATGCAGCTTTTGGTCTTGCCTTATTAGCAGTACCTGTTTTGATGGCAAGCCAGGAATGGGATGACCATGATCGTGGCCGCAAAACATTGGCTTATGACCTTGGTAAAGACTATCTCGAAAGTTGTGAAAAGAACGCTGTAGTTATTTCTTTCGGGGATAACGACACCTACCCTCTTTGGTATACACAGGAAGTAGCCGGTAACCGTAAGGATCTTCGTGTAATGAACTATAGCCTTTTGGGTACCGACTGGTATATCAACCAGCTTCGTTATAAAGTAAACGAAAGCGCTCCTGCAGATGTGATATTCACTCCAGAACAAATTGAAGGAAGTAAAAGGGATGCCGTTTTCTCAGCAGCTTATCTTGGACGTTACAACATACCAAACAATCCGATTTCCTTGTTCGACCAGAATAAGTATCAGGATTTGTATACCATCCTTAAGGATGTAACTGGTAGTGATGATATGAAATATCAGGTGGCTGTAGGTGAAGGTGAATACCTCAATACTTTCCCTGTATCTAAAGTGAGTATTCCGGTTGATATTGAATTAGTGAAGAAAACCATGCAATTCAATCCTGGAGACAGTATCGTTAAAGAATTGAAACTGGATATCAAGAAGAGTTTCATACAGAAAAACGATCTGGCTATCCTGGCATTGATCGCTGCTAATAAATGGCAACGTCCTATCTACTTCACTTCCACTCAAGAATTAGAAGATCTTGGTCTGGAGAAGTATACTCGTCTCGAAGGTATGTCGTACCGTTTAGTACCTGTTGAGAATTCAGGTGTTCAACGTTCTGTTTCTTATAAAAATGTAATGGAGAAATTTGCATATGGCAATGCCGACAAAGAAGGTGTTTACTTTGATGAAGAGAACCGTCGCCATATTAACAGTATCCGTTCTACACATGCGTTCATTGGATTGAGTCTGGCTCAAGCAGGACAGAAAGATTCAGCCCGTAAGATTCTTCAGCGCTATGATGAGAAAGTATATTCAAGCAATGTTCCTTATGGTATGACCTCCAACAGAGGCAATATGCATAACAGGATTTCCATGACCTTCCTTTTAGCAGCGTATGAAAGCGGTGATTTGGGATTGGCTAAAAAAGTAAATCTTCAGCTGAAGAAAGATCTGGAACAACAAATGAAATACTATCGTTCTCTTGGAGATGAAGGTATAACCAATGAACAATTAGGAATGCAAGCCTACCAATATGTGAACCAACGTCCGGCTAACTTAAGCTCTAAACAAGAGAATTTCGCCCAGGATATCTTCTCTGCCTATCAGATGCTTGGACAAATTGCAGATTGGGAAAAGCAGTTTAAGTCTGGCGGTGGCAATCCATCAGAAATCGGTCCTGGTCAACTTGCTCCTCCCGATTCTGGAGCGAAAGCGAAGGATACGAATAAATAGTAATACGTAGTACGTAGTACGTTTTAAGTTATACGTTGTAAGTCCTGGTGTAAAAGCCGGGACTTTTTTTATGCTGGAGGCTTAATGCTGGATGCCTGCGGCGAATAGATTTTACCGCAGAGACGCGGAGGCGCAGGGAAATACATCTCTGCGTCCCGGCGTCTCTGCGGTTATTGTATTTTTTTTTTGTCCTTGGCCTTAAGCTTTAGGCATCCAGCATCCCGCCTCCCGCTTTTTGCATTTTATCTCTTAATTCCGAACTTAGATGAGTACTTTTTGTTTAGATTACAAGAAGAAATAAGCGGGGTATACAACTATGACAGGACATCAATTTTCAAAATTCGATCCCAATAGTGAGGGGAAAACAAAATTCGAGCAGTTGCTGGATATATTCACGCAATTGCTGAGCTATACCAATGGTGATGTAAGTGAAGCCCTAAATTGGATGAACCAACTGGACAAAGAATATGAGATGACAGATGACCAGTATGGTATGGGAGATTTCATTGAAGACCTGAAAGACAAAGGATATATAGATGAGAATAAGGCTTCGGGAGAAATCAAGATAACCGCTAAAACCGAGCAAGGCATAAGAAAGAAATCATTGGAAGAGATTTTCGGGAAATTGAAGAAGACAAAATCTGGAGATCATCATAGTTTCAAACCCGGACAAGGAGATGAAATAAATCCAGAGACAAGACCTTTCCGTTTTGGGGATATGCTGGAACAGATTGACTTCACCAGTTCCATTATGAATGCCCAAATCAATCATGGTATCGATAGCTTTCAGATGCAGGAGGATGATCTTTCTATCAGGGAAACAGATTTCAAAGCACAGACATCTACCGTGCTGATGATAGATATTTCGCATTCCATGATCCTTTATGGGGAAGACAGGATCACTCCTGCCAAGAAAGTAGCCATGGCCTTAAGTGAACTCATCACCACCAAATATCCAAAAGATACCATCGATATCGTAGTATTCGGGAATGATGCCTGGCCGGTAGAAATAAAAGACCTTCCCTATTTACAGGTAGGTCCTTTTCATACAAATACAGTAGCAGGATTGGAACTGGCAATGGATATACTTCGCAAGAGGCGTAATCCGAACAAGCAGATTTTCATGATAACGGATGGCAAACCCACCTGTCTGAAAATCGGCAAGAGATATTATAAAAACAGTTTTGGACTTGACAGGAAAATAACGAGTCGCTGTCTTAACCTCGCGGCCCAGTGCAAGAAATTAAAAATACCCATCACCACTTTCATGATTGCCACCGACCCCTACCTGCAACGATTTGTTCAGGAGTTCACGGAGACCAATAATGGAAAAGCGTTTTTTGCATCGTTGGATAAGTTAGGGGCGTTTATATTTAAGGATTTTGAGAATGGGAAGCGAAAAACTTTGTATTAATTATTTGCCGGTAAAGCGGGAAAGCGGTAATACTATTTTTTTCCGCAAAACTAAAAGGAGTAAATATTTTAAGCAAATAATTCGTTTCAAATTAGGAACAAAGAGGGGCTCAATAACAAGTATAAGACAGTCTGTATAAAATGAAACAGTTTTATGTATATGCCTTTCTAACTCTTATTTTTCCTCTGTTTTTCAGTTGTTCTATAATTTGATACAGTTACCAAAAAA
>JBGAQE010000135.1:0-1864 GCA_044220885.1 Chitinophagaceae bacterium | reverse complement strand
CAAAAAGAGAAGAGGTTTTATGCGAAGAAATTGTAGACTGCGCATATAGAGTTCATAAAAATCTTGGACCAGGTCTGTTAGAGAAAGTTTATGAAATTTGTTTTTGTCATGAATTAAGCAAAAAAAATATTAAGTTCAACCGGCAAGTAAAATTGCCAATTTATTATGATAGCCTTTTATTTGAAGAAGCTCTTCGAATTGATGTATTAATAGAAGATCGAATTATCTGTGAATTAAAAGCAGTTGAAGTTTTAAATCCAGTATGGGAAGCCCAGATACTTAGTCATTTGAAACTTTCTGGATTAAATATTGGATTTAGAATAAATTTTGATGTTAATAATATAAGCAAAGGAATCAGGCGATATTGCAAACAAATTGAATAAAAGTCAGAAATTTATAAAAGCAAGGATATCTTTCCCGCTTTCCCGATTTCCCGGCAAAAAAACAGAAAATGAATAGTAAAATAAAAACCCTTGGAGAATTAAAGAAAAGCGGCTACCAACACAAAACCATCAAAGAAGAAATCCGTCAAAACCTGGTGGCGAAACTACAGCGCGGCGAAGAAACATTCTCTGGTATTATCGGCTATGAAGAGACTGTAATTCCAGATGTTGAAAGGGCCTTGTTATCAAGACATAATATCCTGTTTCTTGGATTAAGGGGCCAGGCTAAAACAAGGATGGCCAGATTAATGACAGCCCTCCTCGATGACTTCATACCTGTTGTTGCCGGAAGCGATATCAACGATGACCCCTTCCACCCTATTTCCAAATATGCACGGAACCTTATTGAAGAAAAAGGTGACGCTACTCCAATTGAATGGTTGCCAAGAAGTGCCCGCTATGGTGAAAAATTAGCTACCCCCGACGTAAGTGTTGCCGACCTTATAGGTGATATCGACCCTATCAAAGCCGCTAACCTGCGTCTGAATTTTGCCGATGAAGGAGTAATCCATTATGGCATCATCCCCAGAAGCAATAGAAGCATATTTGTAATAAATGAGATACCCGATTTACAAGCCCGTATCCAGGTAGCATTGTTCAATATCCTGGAAGAAGGTGACATACAAATAAGAGGCTTTAAGCTAAGAATGCCACTGGATATACTGTTTGTATTTACTGCCAACCCCGAAGATTATACGAACCGTGGTTCCATTGTAACACCATTGAAAGACCGTATTGAAAGCCAGATACTGACCCACTATCCTAAATCCATTGAAACAGCTTTACTGATCACCGAACAGGAAGCAGCCATCCACCAGGACCAAAAAGACCTGGTGAAGATGAGCGATCTTGTGAAAAGACTGATTGAGCAAATATCATTTGAAGCAAGAAGTAACGAATATGTAGATAAGAAAAGTGGTGTATCAGCCCGATTGAGTATTTCGGCTTATGAAAACGCCTTAAGTACTGCCGAAAGAAGAGCTCTGATAAATCATGAAAAAGAAACACAGGTTTGGATTAGTGATTTGGGAGGTATTATCCCATCCATCACAGGTAAGATTGAATTGGTATATGAAGGCGAACAGGAAGGGCCCTATCAGGTAGCAATGAACCTTGTTGATAAAGCTATCAGAAGTCAATTCGTAAAGTATTTCCCGAATCCTGAAGCCAATAAGAAAAAAAGAAATGCCGGGCAAGGTGGAGAAGAAAGTCCCTACCGATCCGTTCAACAATGGTTTGATAAAGGGAACGCCATAAATATCTTTTTCCATCAACCCGACAGCGAGAAGATACAACAGCTCTATAAAGTGGATGGATTACATTCCCTGGTAAAAAAATTCTTCAAACAGGCAAATGAAAAAGAAGCAGCCTTACTGATGGAATTTGTATTGTATGGACTGGCTTCCTATTCTCTCATCAGC
>JBGAQE010000134.1:0-12593 GCA_044220885.1 Chitinophagaceae bacterium | reverse complement strand
ATCCCCGTTTTTAGGAACGTTACCGAATAATCCGTTTCTTATTGACTGAGCAATATTGATAGTGGCAGCATTTATATCAACTGCAACACCTACGCTGTTACATCCATTTCCTTCGTCAAATACGCTATTTGCAGGGATGGTTCTTGATGTGCTGGCATTATACACTGGCACAACAGTAGTGTCGTTATTAGAGAGATTATAGATCTTATCGTAATAATTGATTCCTGAAATAAGTATGATGGTTGAACTGGTGTCACCCGTTACGGCATCCTTGAAAGTGATCCTGTATCTGAGTCCCGTTTCACTTTTTGAAACATTCACTTCCCCATTAAGTTCATTGATTTGAATACCTTCAGGGAATCCGGTATAGGTACCAGCCCTGACTTCGGTCGGGTTAACCAAAACATCTCCCACGGCATTTTTTATATAAAATATAGAATCGCCGTAGCTTAATTTATAAGGGGCTGATGGCGTGTCACCCGGTTTATCACAGCCAACCATAATAAGGAGGGCCAGTGAAATTGCTGTAATGGAGAATAATTGTTTCATAAACCAAACTCTAGTATATATAGGTACGCGCCCTATCCTGAAATGTAACCGCCTGGGCAGGATTTATTTTAAAAAAGCAAAAATAGCCTGTAAATTTCTGAATTCGAAGCGGTTTCAATTGCTAAAATTTTGCCATTACTGTGCCAAATTGGATTTTTGTAAGAGATTTGCTTCAAAATAGTTGATAATCAATTAGCCGTATGATTAAAATTGGATTGATCCGGGAAGGGAAAGTGCCTGCAGATAACCGTGTGGCCCTTATTCCAGCGCAGTGTAAATGGATATTGAAGAATTCCAAAGATGTTTCCATAGTTGTTCAGCACTCCGCCACCCGTTGCTTCTCAGACCGGGAATATGCAAATGCAGGAGTTGAAATAGCGGAAGACCTTTCCGATTGCGATATCCTTTTAGGTATTAAAGAGGTGCCTGTCAATGAGTTAATAGCCGGCAAAACCTATCTTTTCTTCTCCCACACAAAAAAGCAACAGCCCTATAACAGGAAACTGATGAAGGCCATACTGGAAAAGGGGATCACCCTGATTGATTACGAATGTCTGGAACACGAAGACGGGCAGCGGATCATAGGATTTGGTTTTTTTGCAGGAGTTGTTGGAGCACATAACGGAATGATGGCTTATGGCGCAAGAACGGGTTTATTTAATCTGGACAGAGTTTATAAACAGCGCAGTTTCCGGGAATTGATTCATACTTATTTCGGATTGCGATTGCCAAATGTAAAGATTACAGTAACCGGAAGCGGAAGGGTAGCCCATGGTGTTCTGGAAATCATGAACCTGATGGGTATTCATGAAGTAGAGCCGGAAGATTATCTGAAAAGAAGATTCTCTTATCCGGTGTATTGCCAGTTGAAAGGCCAGGATCTTTACGAAGACAAGCTAACAGGTAAGTACAGTCGCTCTGGTTTTCATGAAAACCCGGAATCTTATACCTGCAAGTTTCTTCCATTTGCTGAACAGACCGATATCCTGATGAATGGTATTTATTGGGATAAAAGAGCGCCGCGGCTTTTTGAAATGGGAGATGTGGCGGCAGATACTTTTATCATTAAGACAATTGCAGATATTACCGATGATGCCGGAGGTTCGGTTCCTATAAATTTAGGTGATCAGACAATCGAAGATCCTATCTATGGAGTAGATAGAACCACAATTCATAAAACAGCCCCTTATCTGGAGCATTCGATAGATGTAATGGCAGTAGGAAATCTTCCTAACGAATTACCACGTGATGCCAGCCGCTATTTTGGCGAACAATTGATAAAATTTGTGCTGGAAGATATGGTGAAAGGCGGCTCTCCCTTAATTGACCGTGCAACCATGGTAATGAACGGTAAGCTTACAGATCATTATTCCTACCTCCACGATTACGCATATGGAGAATAGTTATAGTTTCAGATAATAGTCCTTTAACAATTCTTCGAATTCAGGACTATAGGATTGTCCATCGGGTTTTATCACCAATTCAGTTTCTGTTACTGAAGAAACTTTTTCTCTGGAATAATGGAGTATGGCGCGGAATGGTTTATGCTTCCGTGTTTGTTTCACTATCAGCTTTTCTGCCAGATAAAATCCTTTTTGTTTGGCTAAGTCATCAAAATATTCCCATCGGTGAAAGGGGAGAAGTGTACCAAAGCTCCCTTTTGGTTCCAGATTATCCGCTATCGATTCCAAGAGCTCTGTCAATGTAAGTGATGTGCTATGCTTTGCAATTTTCTCCGCATCCGTTTGCGACTCCAGATCATTCTCAAAGAACGGGGGATTGCTGATAATAAAATCAAAAGGATGTTTAAATGTATGCATCCTCACATCTCCTTCTTCCAGCATCAGTCTTTCTTTCCAATTACTTTTTTCAATATTCTCCTTCGCCTGAGCAAACGCTTCTTTATCCAATTCAATTCCATGAATCAATGCATTGCTTTTCTGCGCCAGCAGTAACATCTGCAATCCCGTTCCACTCCCAATATCCAATATCCTCTCATATCCCGAAACCTTATTGGCAAACCAAGCTCCCAAAATGCAGGCATCGGTGCACACTTTCATGGCACACTGGTCCTGGTAGATGGTGAAGAGTTTGAAGGAGAAGAAGGGGTTTGACACTGTCTAAAGGTTTATTCTTGTTCAAGAAGTTCCCCCGACGCGTTAAGGTTCAATAAGTTCAATAGGTTTATTGGCAGTTTGAAGTTGAAATGTTATTTAGAAAATAATTGACTTTTGAATCGTCCATTTCTTTTTAATTAAGTTCCATTTTGCATTATTTACAAAACTTTTCCAGGTCGAAGATCCATTTCTAAATGATGCCATTGGTTTTGTTGTTACAACCTAAAGCCCCCTAATTTCCTGGAACCTATTGAACTTCTTGAACATTTCAATCCTACCAAGTGCTCCTCGCACTCGCCGCCTCTCCCAAATCCGCAAACTGCCCTTCCAAAAACTTATAATATCCTGTAATGGCAATCATGCCGGCATTATCTGTGCAATAAGCAAATGCAGGAATGTAGGTGTTCCAGTTATATTTTTTGCCGGCTTCCACCAAGGCGGTTCTGAGACCGCTGTTGGCAGATACACCACCGGCGATGCATATCTCTTTGATGCCTGTTTCAATAGAAGCTTTCTTGACTTTGTTCAAAGGATGGTGATGATACGGTGTTGTATAGACGCACATATATCGGCCAGATTCTCCTTAATGAAAGCTTGCTTTTCTTCTTCTGTGGCCTGGAAGGTCTCTTTGAATATGAGACTCTTGCCTGCATTCTGAAGAAAATATAATATAGAAGTTTTTAATCCGCTGAAACTGAAATTCAATCCGGGAATCTGTGGCTCTGGAAACTTAAAGCGAAGTGGATTACCCTCTTTTGCATATTTATCAATCAGTGGGCCGCCAGGATAGGGGAGTCCTAATAGCTTTGCTGATTTATCAAATGCCTCTCCTGCTGCATCATCAATGGTTTCACCGATGATGGTAAGCTTGGTTGGTGAATCGCAACGTACAATCTGTGTATGGCCACCACTCACTGTAAGACAAAGAAAGGGGAAGGCGGGTTTAGGATCATCAATCAGGTTCGCCAATACATGCGCCTGCATGTGATGAACAGATATGAGTGGCTTATCAAGCGCCAGGGCTAATGATTTCGCAAACTGTGATCCTACTAATAAAGAACCAATTAGTCCGGGAGCTTTTGTAAAAGCGATCGCATCAATAGCTTCCAAACTAACTCCAGCTTCTTTCAAAGCAATATCCACCACTGGCACTATATTCTGCATATGCGCCCTGCTGGCCATCTCCGGAACCACACCACCATATTTCTCATGTACTGTTTGATTAGCGATATAGTTAGATAGAATCTTTCCATCCTGGCAGATGGCTGCTGAGGTTTCGTCACATGAAGATTCTATTGCGAGTATTGTTGCCATTGTTTTTGAAAGTCCGGAAGTCCGGAAGATTTTTGGAAGTGCAAGATACGTAATATGTGAAAAGTGAATATTAAGGAGGGGTTTAGACTTAAGATGCAATTAGAGTTCCGAACTTTCGAAAAGTTCGGAACTCTAATTGCATCCCGTCTCTGCGGTTATAAAAAATCTAAAAGCTGATTCATTAATTCATTTGTTACACCCAAGAACCTATGGAACTCTTAAACCTCTTGAACCTATTGAACCTCAGAACTTGAACCTCTTGAACCTCTTGAACCTATTGAAACCACAAAACTCACTTACTCCGTATAGCCACCACCGGATCCATCCTCGCCGCAATAGAAGCCGGAATAATCCCCGCCAAAACACCCACCGTTACACAGATAGAGATGGCAAGAATGAGAATAGAAGTAGATATGGTAATAGGGAAACCCGCAGCGGCTCCCGCGACTAATGTCAATAGGAATACTCCAATCAATCCAAGGAAACCACCCATGATGCAAAGGAAAGCTGATTCTAATAAGAATTCAGTCAATATCATTCTCTTCTTAGCACCGATGGCTTTCTTAAGTCCGATCTGGCTGGTTCTTTCCCTTACAGTCACAAACATGATATTGGCAACACCAAACATGCCCACAACCAGCGATAACATCGCAATGGCCCATCCTCCCTTGTTGATATAACCGAAAATATTATCCATGAATTCACGGAAGGAATCGATATCATTTAAAGAGAAGTCATTCTCTTCTGTTGGTTTTAATTTGCGGATGGATCTCATAGCACCCAATAACTCATCTTCATCTGATCCATTGGAACCGTTTCTTTTGCCTGAACCATTATTACTGGTGACTGTATTCTTCCCTGTCAAATGTCTTCATGTAATTGTACGACATGATAATACTCTTATCGTATTCAAAGCCACCTAAAAGACTTTTACCTTGCTTTTTTATCAGTCCCACTACAACAGCTTTCTTTCCGCTCTTAATAGAAATGACCTGTCCAACTGCTTTTTCAGGCTTACCGAAAAGACTCTCTGCTACTTCACGTCCCATCACGATGGAGTTGTTTCCCCTGTCGAAATCGGATTGCTGCAGGTAACGTCCTTGCTCAATTTCGATCAATTGTATATTGGAAAAATCTTCTGTTACGCCGTAGTAATAATGATAGTAACGATATTGTCCTCAATCTCCACATTGGAATTATCCTGAATGGTCATAGCAATATTCTTTGCTGATGAAGTCTTAAGTCTGAGCATCACCATTTCCTCCTGTTTTGGAGACGGGCGTTTACGAATTTCCACCATGGATAATCGGGGCCACCGCCAGAGTATTCCCATTTATCGATATATACAGTATTACTTCCTAATGCTTTGATGTCGTTTTGTACGGCTTTCTGAAGACTTTCCACCATTGTGAGTACCCCGATGATACAGAATATACCGAAGGCAACACCGGATAATGATAGCAAAGTGCGCACTTTATGTGAGCGGAATTCCTGCCAGGTAAGGCTGAGGCTGCTTCCTAATATTTCGAATAGACGACGCATAATCAAATATACTATTTTGCCTATGGCTGGCAGGGGATATTATTTTAGTGGCGGCTAAGGGGGTTGAGTGGATTTATTTCATTTTCCAGAATGCTGAAATCCATTCAGTTTCATCATTCCCTTTTATATTGCAATCCTAAATATTCGGTATGGTAAAGATCGGGAATGATATTCTGGAAGTGGGCATACACCCAAAAGGAGCGGAGCTGCAACAATTGAAACATAAACAACTGGGTCCTCTTAAAGTGTGGAAAGGTGACCCGGCTTATTGGGGAAAGTTCTCTCCGGTATTATTTCCCATTGTGGGGACTTTGAAAAATGACCGGTTCAGCTATGAGGGCAAAGAATATGGATTATCCCGTCATGGATTTGCCCGTGATCGTGAATTTGTAGTGGAAGAGCAGTCAAATGATAGAGCTGTTTTTTTGTTGAAAAGCGATGCGCAAAGTTTTTTCCCTTTTCATTTTGAATTCCGACTCATTTATGAATTGTCTGGTAATGTACTGTCGGTGACTTATGAAGTGAAGAATCCAACCGAAAACGATTTACTTTTTTCAGTTGGCGGGCATCCCGCATTCACTGTTCCATTAGTAAGGAATACAAGCTATTCTGATTATTATCTCCAATTTAATAAGAAGGAAATAGCTCCTCGATGGCCTATATCATCACGAAGGCTGTATTCAAAATCAACCCATTCCTCTTTTTGACAATGAGGACAAATTGCCGCTTACAAAAGAGCTCTTTCTGCAAGATGCTTTAGTGTTTAAGGACCTTGCTTCTTCAGAAGTCAGTTTGAAGTGTGATCTGCACAATCATGGCTGGACATTTGATTTTTCCGAATTCCCTTTCCTTGGGAATTTGGGCAGCCAAACAAGCCGATTTTGTTTGTGTAGAACCCTGGTGTGGTATTGCCGACAGCGTTGACCATAACGGCAATATAGAAGAAAAAGAGGGTATTATCCGGTTAACGCCGGATGAAGAGTTCAAGGCTAGCTGGACGATAGCCTGTTACTAAAAGAAAAAGGAAGCCTTAGCTTCCTCTTTGTGAACCGGTATTAGCTTGTTTGCTTACAAAGCCTGTAGAAGCTTTGGGCTTTTGAATGAATTTTGACCCCTGCTTGGCATCAGGTACGCCTTTCTTAGCGCCTTTTTTCTTGTCTTTTCCGTTTTGCTGGTTGAGTAAGGACATAGTTGACAGTTTTAAAACGTAAATATACAAAAACTTGCGGGGATTACCGGGAAGTCGGGGGCGGGACTTTTGACTCGCATTGCGGGTTTACATGACCTTGAGGGAAAGGATGTTTGGGAGGTTGCTGAGGTGCGAGTCTCCACGCACTTCCATAAATAAATCACAATCCCGAGCATGCCTTTATCCTTTCCATTAAGGTCCTTAAAAATTGAGGTGCGTGAAGACACGCACCTCAGCAGGGGAAAACTCATCCTGTGCATCCCAAACATCCTTTCACATCAAGGTCATGGATTTGTAGCTCGTATTATCTTAATCAATCATCGTCTTTCTCCTTTTCCGAGCCGGTTCCATTTTCAGGTCCTGCAACGGTACCGTTTTGGATTTCTGTATGCCGTATCTGTCCACCCAAATGCGCCGTTTGTGCCATCGCACCAAAACTGGCTAACGATAAAACAAGCACTACAATACTCAGACTGCGGAACAGTACTTGTTTATTTTTCATGAATATGGTTGCTAACGACATTACCCCGGCTGCAATGATGATACCGAAGGCAATCTGGGCCATGTCCTCATGTTGTCCTATCAGATTTTCTGTTACCCCAGGAAGTTCTTCTACAAGTTCTTCCGTTCCTTCTCCGGTAAAAAATACGGGTATGGTAAGTAAGGCGCCTCCAATCAATAGATAGAGTGCAGTACTGATTCGGGAATTGTTTTTTTGAATAAGTCCGATGGCTAATACGATTCCCCCTGCTAATGCGAGAAACAAAGGCACATGATTAAGCGCCAGATGAATTTGTGCTGCGTTCATACTGAATTATTTTTTGAATGATAAATGGATACCTATCCAGTGATTACTGGATTTGAATAAATGAACATTCAGCAATTACCCGGAGGGTGGAAAATAGGAGAGGGATAAATGACAGGAAATGATTCCTGATGAACAGATTGGCTGTTATTGATAAGGGCAGGACAATTGAAGTTGAATTCTTCAACGGATTGTCCGATTACAATCAGCACATGATGACTATCTACAAAATTCTTAAAGGGAAGCTCCTGGTCGTCGGAAGCGTCTTCGTCCGTATCAATGGGTTCCGAATAATGATCTGCAAGGAATTCAAGGAAATTAAGAGATGGCGTTTCTTGCTGGTGCATACGGAAATGATCCGCCAATTGCGGTATCCGGAACAGCTGATGTATTTCAGTAGAGCTGTTCAGGAATAATAAAAGTAATATGCCAGATAAGAAGGTCCGCATTCTGCAAGCAATAATAAACTTGTTCTGATACGAGCTTTATGATATTCGTCATTTGTGTGTTAAACTTTTATGAAAGTCCCTTGAATAGATTATAATTTTCCAGAGACCTTTGACTCGTCCTGGAATAATTGAGGTGCGTGAAGACACGCACCTCAGCGGAAAGTTCAGACTTAGTAAGGATGTTATTGTGACTTGATGTTTATTTAATAACATTTGTTCCAGCAGAAAACCCGCCGCAGAGGCGTAGCCTCGATTTAAATTGTAGCGCCGGATTTCAATCCGGGGATATGGGATACAAAGGGGATGCACAGGATAGTGTTTTTTAATACATCTCCGCGTCCCTGCGTCTCCGCGGTTATTGTATTTCTCAAGATACCATGCAGTACGACGAATACAGGACCCTGTTATCCTTTTATGAAAATCCTTAGAATACGCTAAAAGCTTTTACTTTTAATTGAATTATTTGCCTCTTCTATATTAGTATTCCAGACACATGTAGTTGAAAAACTACATCCCAATGATATTATTTTCTAAAAGTATTTTGCAATAACACTACGCTGAAACCGGCCATGGTAAAGGGTTTCATGCGATTCAATAAAATCAGTGCGAATTGAAAATTCATTCATCTAAGGAATAGTTTCATTTACCGATTCTATATGCTGAAATACCGATTCGATTTTTGAATGGGGATACTGCGAAGTACATTTGTATTGCAAAAGATTTATTTCATAGGATAAGGTTAAACAGCGAGGGTCGTTTCTACGACCCTCAATTTTTTTTATGGGTACCCTAAGCGCCTTACTGATTTTTTTCGGATATCCGATCAGTATATTATCCAGCTGAAAAAACAGTCATTAGGTTTTTCACTCCGGGGGGCGATTTTGAATAATCACCGATTTTTCAGACACAAACGCCGATTTCGTTTTAACTCTTACAGAAGCGATAGTACTTTAGCAATGCAAAAGATTTATTTCATAGGATAAGGTTAAACAGCGAGGGTCGTTTCTACGACCCTCAATTATTTTGTAGAAGGGTACCAATACTGCTTCCTCCAAAATCTTCCCTTTAAGGCTTATCCTCATTCTCCATTTTCTTTACTTTTGACAAAAGTCAAATCATGTCACTCAAGCTATTCATGGTATTACTCGGTTCCAAACCAAAAGGAAGGCATACGGAACAACACGATATCTATTTCGGGATCGGAAAGGAATTGAAAGAGCTGGTACCAGGAATCATTGCCAGCTGGCCGGAAGCTGCTGGAAAAATACATATCGATGCCTGGAGGGAAGTGACCGAGGTTGATGGGTATGCTATCAGCATTGAAAGCAGGGGAGCAACGCAGGAGGGTACAAAAGACCCCGTAAAGCTATTTTTCATTAACCTTGGAGGGTATAAGCCTGGTGAATTCGAAGAGTTCCATTATAAGATGCTTGTGCCGGCAAAAGACAAGGGTCAGGCAGTCCAGCTTTCAAAAGCCACAGCCTTCTATAAACATACTGGTTTTGAAGGGGCAGTATCTCATGTTGACGATAAATATGGGGTGGATGTGGACGATATTGAAGAGATTGAGGATATCCTTCCCGAGGATGTCAAAAAGGCCTATTCTATCCGTTTAACTAAGGGAAATGATATAAGCAAAGATGAATGGCATCTGGGTTATTGTAAGCTGGATAAGCTTATGGCTTTGTAGCTTGCTGGTAACCAGGTGACTAGTTGGTGTTTGGACAAGAAAGCGACCCTCTTATTTTTAAAGGTTACTGGGTAATATTTCCTCAAATCAGGCGTTTAAAAGGGAACTAAATCCTGATCTGTGAAATACTTATACTTAGCCTTGCTATTCTTATTGCCGATACTCTCGATCGGACAAAAAGTAGACCTTGACCGATACAATTTTACGGTACAAGTAAGAACCCTTCCATTAATGCGATTGGATAGTAGCTACCACACCTATAATGTAGTTGTTGAAGGCACTAAATTGATGCAGACCTATCTGCAGGATATGGATCCTGAGAAATCTGTCATTGTTGATGGATGGAAAGCGCTTTCAACAACGGGTCACATCACTTTTAAAGTAAAGCTTGAAGACTTGTTGCCAGAATCTGTTTCTGTAAAAGAACGCGTTGAAAACATAAAAGATAAAACCGGTAAGATTACAGGTACCAGAATATTCTATTACCAGGAAGTGGTGTACACTTTTGCTGCTGTAGCCCAGATCAATGATTACAAAGGCGAGCATATTATGGATATTGTGTTAGCCGACAGAGGCTATAAGCAAACCTATAAAAGCCCTGAATTCCCTATACGTCAGGTGGCGGAAGGGTATTTTATGATAAATGCATTGGCGGTTACCAATACGCTTTACAAGAATTGTGTTACAAGGGCCATGCATTTCTTAAGTGAACAGGCAAGTAATAATTTCGGATACAGCGAAGCTACTATCAGTGATTTCATGTGGATATTGGACAGCCGTAAGCATCCTGAGTATACTGCTCACCGTGAGGCTTTCCAGCAAATTACTGAAGTGCTTTTCACTTTCAATGCCAGTCAGTCAATTGAAGGTGTGAAGGAAAAATTACAACCCGTTATCAATTACTTTGAGAAGATAAAGAAGACCTATACTTCGACGAAGAAATACGACAGGAAATTGCGTTATGCAAGTTATTTCAACCTGGCCGTATTGTATTATTATCTCGATGATCCACAATCCATGCTCAAAGAAGCAAAGGGATTAGTGATGAACGATTATGATGCGAATGATGGAAGGGTGTTTGAAAATTCAGCCTTACGATTGAAAAACTTATTCCAAAGTGCAAAAATTTATACCCGTCATTTCCCAATAGACCCTACTACGTTTAAAGGGCCGTATGAGACGGAGGTGACGAAGAATAAGTAGGGCGGAAAGTTTTACGTTATAAGTTTAAAGTTTAAGGGTTTAAGAGTTTAAGGTTTTTACATTCGATCATTCTCTTCGAATTTGAAAACCTTAAACTCTTAAACCTTTTAATTTTAAACGAATGGATTAATTGTAAAAGGATCTGAAGTGTAGCAGATTATATATCATTTGCCTTTTTGAAATACGAGTTTTTTTTACCGCAGAGAACAAGAGAAACAAGAGGTTGCGCAGAGTTATTCACAAAGTTTTGTTCGCGCCTAATAACGACTCTGCGAAAACTCTTGTTTCTCTTGTTCTCTGCGGTAAAAAAAAACTAACACAAAAAACTTTTAATAATATATCATTCTGTTATACCTAAGAACCTTTAAACTTTGAACCAATGAAGTAAAATCAAAAGTCAAAATTAAAAAGTCAAAAGGGTGAGCTGCCAAAATATGGTTGTTTACCCTTTTCTGATGTCAGGGTGTCCCATTTTGACTTTTGACTTTTGAATTTTGACTTCAAAAACTGCCAAATTCGGCGGGTTTTTCCACTGGCACACTTCTTTCGGTTCCTACTCCGTAATTATTTTTTCATTTTAAATTTTCACACATGAACTACAATCAGTCATGCGCCGCAAAAGGCGAAGCAAGCGGAAACAGGCAGCGCCCCCTGTTTTACCGCAGTATGCAAAGGGCCTCTGTAAACATTTACAAAACCGACCACAGTTTTGAAATGCTGGTGTTTGCACCAGGTAGATTAAAAGAACATTTCAAGGTTGATGTACAAGGACTCGAACTTCGGGTATCCTACACTCCACCAGAAGGATTCCCACGCCCAGATTGGGTACTAAGGGAATATAGCCGTGGTGGCTTTGTTCGCGTATTTACATTGGATGAAACCATCGATGCAGACAAGATTGCTGCTACTTATGTTGATGGTGTATTGCAAGTTAGTTTGCCTTTGAAAGAAGGGAAGCAGGTAACACGTAAGGAAGTGGTCATTCAATAATGTTTTTAGTTTAAGGTTTTAGGTTTAAAGTTTAAGGTTTAAAGTTTAAGGTTTAAGGTTTTCAAATTCGAAGAGAATGATCGAATGTAAGAACCTTAAACTCTTAAACCCTTAAACTTTAAACCTTTTATTTTTTGAATATCTTCTCAACCCTACTCTCCAGCAAAAACGCCCGATAGTCTCTGATATGTAACATATCATACACCGCCTGCTTCTTATCATCAGCATTCTCATAATAACTCTTGCAGATTTCATATCCAATCCAATAACCAAGATCGGCAGGTCGGTCAGGTCTTTCTTCGATGCTGTTGGCAATCCAGTGATTGGATCGGTTGAGGTACATATCGGCACTAAATTCTTCCCAGAGTTTTTTTTCTTTTCCTTTAGCAAATGTCTTTAAGCGTTCGTTACTGCTTTTTCCAGAAATCAATTCGCCAATGAAATCGGCCATGCCTTCACGGATACATGCTGATAAAGTTGTTGTATCAAGTCGCATTGCATTTTGTTGCGAGTGGACAAGTTCATGTGCAACTATATAGGGGAGGTCTTCAATTTCTTTATAATTGTTTTTCTCCCATAACGATAATTCATGTAATGGGATGTCTGCGCTCTTCGATAGCATATCTGTTCCTATTAGCAAGCCGTTTCTCGATACTGTACCGGCACTGCTCCATCTTCCTATAACAAAATATACATTGGGGAATATTGCGGCCGGATATATGTTTTTTAGTTTTTTAAAGGAGTT
>JBGAQE010000133.1:0-13916 GCA_044220885.1 Chitinophagaceae bacterium | reverse complement strand
CAAGGGGCCAAGCATTTTATTAAAGCCAGTTTATTCTCATACCACTGCAATACCGATTCCATGCCTTGTAAAATGAGAAGCGACAATGTATTCTCATCGCGATGCATCCAATAATCATTCGCTACAAACCCACCAGAGGGAGAAAGTAGGTATCACCTGCAAGTCACGCGAAGGATAGCGGCGCAGTGTCAATCCATCAGAGATAAATGAATGCGAAATATCATTGATGGCCTTCTTCATCAACCGGCCATCACCTGCTACATACAATGAAATCATTGACTGAATTCTTGTATCGCCCACATACTGCAATTGCTCGTAGTAAGGACAATCGAAATAGGTATCCACAGCACAGAGACGGGCGGTACGCCATCCGGTTTCCCAGATATTTTTTAGATTAGATTGATTGGAAGTAAAGGAAGCTTTTTCCTGAAAGGGATAGCCAGCAAATATGGAAAACAAGTCCTTTATTTCAAGACCTTCTTCTTTTGTTTCAATCTCTAGTTTTATATACCGGAAAGTACGGAAGAATAAAGGAGAATACATCCTGTTAGTTTCGCCATCAAGAATATAGGCATCGCTGATTCCTTTTAGTTTTTTACCCATTACTTCATTCCGATTTCCTTTCTCTCTCTTATCATCAAATAACGCTTCTGCGTAAGTAAGTTTGATGCTGGCGTTTTTGCCCTTATTGGTTACTATTACCGGATAGGCGTTGGTCTCATATTTCTGATCAATGATAAGTGTCGTTTTTTGTTTGCTTCTACTTTGAGCGAAACTAATCCGGATAAACTTTCTGAAGTCATTAATATTTCGTTTTCATCGTATGCTTTATCGAAATATTGTTTTTTGTTTTCTTCCATTGGAATCTCTCTCTTGGTACCAGGTGCCAGTTACCATCGGTTCCATACGATCTTGATTTGGCCTGATACCATAGTACTTTGGCTGGCGCCCAGTTGGTTTCATCCACACTCGCATCTGCAAATCCCCAATTATAGTTATTGCCATTTACTTTCTCTCCTTCTGCTACTACCACATAACTCTGTAAGGCGGGTCTGTCGATCGGCAAAGGTTCATAAGCCAGATCTTGTGTTACTTTCCAGGTCTTGTTAGTATTAATTACTTCTTCTGCTTCCGTATTACCCTGTAAGAGGAAGGCTGTTTCAAAACTGATTTGAGAATAAGGTCGGTACTCTCCAAAATTCCAGACAGTGGCAGCAATGGTATTGACACCGGCTTTCAGATAGGGAGCTATATCATAGGTTTCATAATTCCAGTTGGCCAGATCGCTTCTTGCAGGGTCCGGTGCCAACGGATTGTCCGTTTACAAAAGCCGGTATCGGTTGTCGAAGCTGTTACATTCACCACAAAGCTGGAAGGCTTTGAAGGCAAATCAATGGATTTCCTGAAATGAAAACGCCGAACTGTGTTCCGGAGGCTGTTGGATGAGCAATCCATTGTGCTTTCCAGAAACCGTGCAGCAATTTCGGATTGATGGCAGGATCTTGTGCCTGTACACCGGCACTTATAAGGAGGATAAGAAGCCAACTATACTTTCTCATTTCAGGTTATTTGTTTGGTTAAGAAAAAAAGTGAAGCAGGTGCTTCACTTTTTTATAGAATGTACGTTACGAATTATAGACTTAAACTATACCCATCACGGTAATCACGTTTAACGAACTCGTTGGCTTCGTCAAAGTTGGTGATCTTCATGTTCTTGGCATCCCAGATAAGACGCTTACGTCCGAGGTATTTATCATCCCAGCCCTTTCCTTTCGGATTCTGTAACAGGAAGGAACGCAATGCCAGGTTACCGATAAGGATACTTTCAGTGAAAGGTCCTGCATATTCGAATGGAGAACTTGTCTTGGCATTACCGTAACCAGCCAAACAAGCGTTTACCCATTGGTGATAGTGTCCTTCTGGTACTCGTGCAATGGTCTGGGCTGGTAATGTATCTTTCATTCTTGAACTTGGCAAAAGTCTTGGATTGGCGCCATAACAATCGGCCAGTAATTTTCCTTTGGTACCATGGAACAGAACGCCACCGTCCCAGTTTCCGAATGGTTCTTCAGGAGATAATTCATCAGGACGTTGTGGTAACAAGCCACCATCGTACCAGGATACCTTGATGGTTCCTTTATTGTCGGTACGTGGATATGAAAGATGGATGATAGATGAAGCAGGAGCTGCATCCGGGTTTTGTTTATCATTCCACATCTGTTTCCACAGTGTAGCTACACTGGCTTCCACATCGGTTGGATAATCGATAGGCAAGCAACGGAAAACAGGGTCCATGATATGACAAGCCATATCACCCAATGAACCGGTACCGAAGGCCCACCATCCGCGCCAGTTGAATGGCAGATAAGCAGGGTTATAATCGATCATCTTGGCAGGTCCGATCCAGAGATTCCAATCCAGTTCAGAAGGAATATCGAATTTACCTGTTGGGGTGTCGATACCTTGTGGCCAAACGGGACGGTTGGTCCAGCAATCCACTTTGGTAACATCACCAATCATTCCGGCATTGATCAACTCCTGTGTTCTGCGAACACCATCACCGCTACCTCCCTGGTTGCCCATTTGGGTAACTACCTTATATTTTTTGGCGGCTTGGGTAAGAATACGGGCTTCGTAGATATCATGCGTCAATGGCTTCTGCGTATACACATGCTTACCCAATTGCATACATCCTAATGTGGCAACCGCATGGGTATTATCAGGAGTGGCAATATATACGGCATCGAAATTATCTTTCTCTTTGGCCAGCATATCACGGAAGTCCTTATAGTAAGGCGCTTTCGAGAATTTCTTTCTTGAATTGGCAGCAGCTTTATCGCTCACATCACAAAGAGCTGTGATATTCACTTTGGCATGTTTGGCAAATTCATTCAAACCAGATTCTCCCATACCACCAACACCGATACCTGCTACATTCAGTTTATCACTGGGTGCAGTAAAACCTCTTCCGAGTACGTGACGGGGAACGATGAAAAATCCGGCAGCAGCAATTGAGCTATTGCGGATGAAGTCCCTACGTGATTTTGCTTTTCTATTCATAATGCTTGTTTTAAGAAGTTCAATATGTTCAATACGTTCAATAAGTTTTCAGGTCGATCATTCAGTCCAAATTGTTATCGTTCCTTGATAACAAGTTCAAAGGGTTCAAGATGTTCAATAGGTTCAATAAGTTTCCAGGTCGATCTTTCAGTCCTGGTTGTTACCGTTTCTGTTATTATGTTCAAAAGGTTCCCCCGACGCGTCGGGGTTCAATACGTTCCATAAGTTTCCAAGTCGAAGACCCTAACCAAAAAGTAACAAATGGTTTTGGTGTTACACATAGGTCCTATGGAACCTATTGAACTTATGGAACTTCTTGAACCTACCTATTGAACCTATTGAACAATTGAACCTATTGAACAAAAAAAGAACTCAGACCAACTTGTAATTACCTCTATAATTTCTCCGGACGAATTGATTGGCAGCCTCAAAGTTGGTTATCCTCATATTCGGCCCATCCCACAACAACTGTTTCCTCCCATTGAAATTCTCGCCCTCTTTGATATTAAAACTACGGATTGCGAGGTTACCCATCAACACCGTTTCTGTGAGCGGTCCGGCAATGTCGAAGTTGGAAGAGGTGAATGTGCCATAACCTTTTTTACAAGCGGCAGTCCATTGGTTTTGGTGGCCTTCGGAGCCGCCTGGAACTAATGGTTGCTTGGGGGCTGGTAATTTGGTTTCCTTCATCTTCCTTGTTGGCAATAATGTTGGATTTCTTCCGAATAATCCAGCCATCAGTTTACCTTTTGTTCCTTCAAACAAGATACCACCATCCCATTCGCCGAGCATTTCGTCGGGTAATAATTCTTCAGGACGTTTTGGTGTCAATCCTCCATCGTACCAAACCATCTCACATGCTGGCATGGATCCTCTGGCAGGGAATTGAATATGTATTTTGGAAGACAGCGGATAACTGTCGTTATAGAATACTTCCTGGAAGAAACCGGTGTAAGTTCTGGTGAGACTGCATTCCACAGCGGTTGGATAACCCAATTTCAAAGCGCGGAAGGGAACATCAATGAAATGACAACCCATATCGCCCAATGAACCGGTACCAAAATCCACCCATCCTCTCCATATGGCAGGAAGATAGGTTGGATTAAAATCGCGGTAAGGAGCAGTTCCTAACCACAGATCCCAATCAACTTCTTTGGGAATAGCAAACTTGCCTTCTGGTTTGGCGATACCTTGTGGCCAGGTGGGACGGTTTGTCCAAACATGCACAGTCTTAACATCACCAATCACTCCATCCTGAATCCATGTTTCCACTTTGCGTGTATCATCGCCACTGCTTCCCTGATTACCCATTTGAGTCACCACTTTATATCTATGTGCTGCTTGCGTTAGGATACGCGCTTCATAGATATCATGAGTGAGTGGTTTCTCAACATACACATGTTTATTGAGCTGCATGGCAGCCAAAGCAATTACAGCGTGCATATGATCGGGAGTGGTAACAATAACGGCATCGATATTCTTATGTTCCTTATCGAGCAGTTCGCGGTAATCGCGATAATAGGGAGCATTGGGCCATTTCTTGCGGGCGTTAACAGCCATGCGATCATCCACATCACAAAGAGCCACGATGTTTTCAGCACCTTTGTTCCATGCATATGGAAGATTCACTTCGGCCTTACCTCCTGCCCCAATACCTGCTATATTCAGCTTATCACTGGGAGCTACGAAGCCTCTTCCCAGTACATGTCGTGGTACAATGAAGAAGCCTGCCGCAGCCAGTGAACTGTTACGGATAAATTTCCTTCTCGAGGAAGAGTTTTTGGACATAGCAATCGGTTAGAGTTGAATTCAAGATCAGAGCAATTCTGCATCAAGGCTGATGGCCAGTCCCTGATGAAGAAGCACGCTTACAGGGCAATTCGTTTTTGCTTCTGCAGCTAATTCCCTGAATTTAGCGTTGTCGATACCAGGCACTTTCGCTTTTAAAACGATATGTGAAGCATTGATAACACCGTTCTCCAAATTGATAGTTGCAGTAGCTTCTAAACTATCAGGAGTAAATCCAGCTCCACCCAATACAAAACTCAATTTCATAGCGAAACAACCGGCATGGGCTGCTGCGATCAGTTCTTCTGGATTGGTGTATGTTCCATCTTCAAAACGTGATTTGAAGTCGTACGATGTAGTGTTTAATACTTTGCTTTGTGTGGTAAGATTTCCGTTTCCTTCTTTACCCGATCCATTCCAGATGGCGGTTGCTGAACGTTTCATAATAAGATCATTTATTTTTGGTGAAATTTTAAACTATGCCTATTTCCTGGGACGATTTTGAAAAAGTTGATATCCGTGCCGGAACTATAACGGAAGTTACAGATTTTCCCAAAGCAAAAAACCCTTCTTATCAATTAAAAATTGATTTCGGGCTATTGGGAATAAAGAATTCTTCAGCTCAGATAACACATTTCTATAATAAGGAAGATTTGGTGGGAAAACAAGTGATTGCAGTCGTTAATTTCCCGCCAAAACAGATCGCTAACTTTTTCAGTGAATGCCTTGTTTTGGGAGTTTATACTGATGAAAAATATGTAGTTTTATTGAGTCCCGGTACCCACGGGGGGAAAGTTCATGAGTCCGGAAGTCCGAAGCGTTTGATTGCAGAGAGAGTCGGTCCGCGGTGTTTGATTATTGAGAGCGTGATTGAATAGATTAAATATACCGGAAGTCGGAAAGTCCGAAATGGACAATACAAATACAAGCATTGACCACTACGGCAAACGAATTTGAAGATATTAAAAATATTTTCCGGCCTTCCCGTTAAAATAACATACTTGATTTTGAACCACGAAGACACTAAGGGCACAAAGGAACACTAAGGGAGCCAGAGGAGGTAAGAGCAAAATTGGAATCAATCATTAAGCAATCCCTTCGTGTATCTTCGTGTTCTTTGAGCCTTTGTGGTTCGTCCTTACCGGTAAAAAAAATAATAGACCAAAAAAAACTTCCCGGCCTTCCCGGTTATAAAAAAGTATGGAGGATCATTTTGTAACATATTATCAATCGCCACTAGGGCTGATAAAACTATCGGGCACGGAAGCCTATGTCAGCGAAGTGAGCTTTATCGATACCATACAAAAACCTCCGGTAGATCACCATAAGAAACCGATGCCACCAATGGCTATTCATGCCATTGAAGAATTGATTCAATTTTTTAATGGCGAGAGAAGGGTTTTTGAGATGCCGATTCATCAGGAAGGAACGACTTTTCAACAAGGTGTGTGGCAGGAATTGTTGCGGATTCCTTTTGGCAAGACGATCTCCTATCTTGAATTGAGCAGAAGATTGGGTGATACAAAATCGATACGGGCAGCGGCTTCTGCTAATGGAAGAAATCATCTGGCAATTGTTGTTCCTTGTCATAGGGTTATTGGATCGAAGAATGATCTGGTGGGTTATGCCGGTGGATTATGGCGAAAACGATGGTTATTGGAACATGAGAACAAAATAGCGAACGGCGTACAGACGCTTTTTTAATAAACCGAATTATCCCTATTATGAAATTTAAAGCATTACAGGTTAGTGAGACAAAAGAAGGATTGATTGAAAGAAAAATCATTGAAAGGGAATTGGAAGAATTGCCACAAGGAGAAGTTCTGATAAAGGTCAACTATTCCTCTCTGAATTATAAGGATGCTCTTTCTGCTACAGGTAATAAGGGCATCACAAAAAATATCCGCATACTCCGGGTATAGATGCAGCGGGCATTGTTGAAATAAGTCGCAATGAAGCTTTCCGGGTGGGAGAAGAAGTGATCATCACCGGTTATGATTTGGGAATGAATACCGATGGCGGTTATGGAGAATTTATTCGTGTACCTGCCGATTGGGTAATCACAAAACCTTCTGCCTATTCATTAAAAGAAGCAATGATCATTGGCACTGCAGGATTTACTGCAGCTTCTGCATTATACAAGATGGAATTGATGGGAATGAATCCATCGAGAGGGCCGATTGTTGTTACAGGTTCAACTGGTGGTGTTGGCAGCATGGCTGTATCCATTCTTTCTTCAGCAGGATATGAAGTGATTGCTATTACAGGAAAAGAACACGCGAAAGAATACCTTGAACATTTAGGGGCAACAAGAATTGAACCCAGGGCATGGGTGGATGATACCAGTGGCAAAGCGCTGATTCGTCCGCAATGGGCCGGTGCCATCGACACTGTTGGAGGCAATACCCTCGCTACTCTTCTCAAAGGGTGTAAATGGGAAGGATGTGTTGTAAGTACAGGACTTGTCTCTTCTCCAAAATTAGATACCACCGTCTACCCTTTCATATTAAACGGAGTGAGTCTGCTTGGTGTCGGTTCTGCCGAAATGCCCTTGGTATTGAAACAAACCATTTGGAATAAGTTATCGAATGAATGGAATATAAAAAGACAAGTTAGGGGCAATAGTGAAAAAGAAGTTAGTTTTAAAAGACATTAAATGCTACACATATTGATGGGATATTGAAAGGGAATGCTGATGCTGGATGCTTGATGCCTTTTTTGCCTAAGGATGGTAGAGGGGCTAAAGTACGAATCAGGCTTCGTATGGAACCGTAAAAAACAAAAACACGCAGGAGACGCAGGCTTTATGTATTATGCATTTGGCTTTAAGAAAAAAATACCTCTGCGTCTCCGCGTCTCTGCGCAGAGGCCAATTAACGTTCCGAACTTTCACATTCTAAAGTTCAACCAACCCAATGTTATTAACCTGGTATTCTCTCAACATTCGGCCTCAATCTTATTCTCCCCACCCAACGCTATTATTCAGAGTATTCAAATAATAAAAAACCAAGTCCGTGAAACCAATGGTATTCTGGAAAAATGGCATCATCCCATTTTAAATTAATCTCCTTTTTACTTGGATCTTTACCCTCTCTGAAATGCTCAATTCGAATATATGAATTGGCGATATCGCCATAATTGATAAGTATCACTTTATCTTCCAATACCAACGTCACCATATACAACCCTTCCATGGCTGCAGGTAAACAGGAGGATATTTTTTTGTTACTGATAACACCCTTATCGGTATCAAGTTTCAGTTCTACATGATCAAACCGGGAGACATTATCGAATATGGGTATGGCAGCTTTATTCTGATTTGAACCATCTTCTGCAACAATCGGTGGAGCTGCGCAGTATAAAAACGGTTCTCCATCAATACATGCAGCACCGAAGAGCCATTCCTGTAATAACATTTACTGACCTTCACATCCCCAGTCCTTACAGCTCTTTTATCCAAATGCACTTGCATGGAAAGCGGATCCCCATCCTGCAACAGTTTTTTATTGAATGGATAATACTTTATAACAGGGTCGATCCTTCTGTCTTTCAGGCTTACTGTAGTCACCTGTACCCCATCGCTTAAAAAATTCTCCTGATTGCTGAAGGTGGAAGAAAATGTGAGTATGTCTTTTGGACTATATAAAGCAAATATGGGTTCTGAAGGCGTCCTTCCTTTATATTGAATAGTTCTTAATTTGATAGTTGAAGGATTTGAATCAACCCTATAAATCGATATGGTTGAAATCAAATGATAAAAATCGGATTTATCATAAATGGTAAAATAGAATTCACCATCTGAATGCGCAATGGGATAACTGATTTCCTGAGAGGGAAGCTTAAAAGGCAATTGATGTGTTGCTTTCTGTAATATATCTCCTGAAAGATTTATTGTGATAAAATCAAAAACCAGTTTGTCGAGAATCTTATTTCGCAGTAAGCGGTAAAAAAGAATCTTCTTTTTATCGGAAGACAAAAGGGCATTCATATAGGCCTCATCATTCAAGAGATCATATCTGGCCGAATCAATAAGTACAGGTGAACCGATCATATCCGCATTTGATGTAAAGCGGAATAAATACTGATTCACCATATTACCCATCCTTGCCTGGACAATGGAAATGATTTCTCTTCCTGCAATCAGGAATTTTGTCTGTGACTGCGAATTGAAATATAATTTATCCAGTGGTTTGTTCAGGTTCTTCCTGCCATTGGAGTCATAAGAAGTGATTTTCAGAAAGCCATTTTCAGTATTCTCCAATGCAAAAACTTCATTATCTATGGCCCCTATCAATTGGTTTCTGCCAGAACCATTGGCCATTCCAATCGATGGGAGAAATGAAATCTCCTGAGAAAATATATTTCCCGAAATAAATAACAGCAATATAACCAGTAATGTAAATGGGCGATAGTACATAATACGCTTATCGTAACACTTTAAACTAGTTCATTTTTTTGAATCCAACGAGTAAGAACATTAAATTAATCTTTCATTAACTAGGTGGAATTCTCTATTATGGAAACAGTGACTTACATTCCGGTATGAAAAAATACATTTTACCGCAGAGAACAAGAGATCGCAGAGGCTGCGCAGAGTAATTCGACGTGTTTAATTAGGTTTTTAGAATTACTCTGCGCAAACTCCTGTATTGCTCCTGTTCTCTGCGGTAAATTGTATTTTGTATTTGCCTACAGTTGAATCCAACTTCAACTCATTCCCACTACACGCCACTGGCAATAAGAACATTAAATTAATCTTTCATTAACTAGGTGGAATCCTCTGCGCATTCTCTATTATGGAGGCCTTAACAGTGACTTTAGCCTCAAACCTTCTTCAGCTCATTCCCACTACACGAAAAAATAATTTACCACTGGGAGAGAAAAAATACAAGAGAAACAAGGAGTTTGCGAATTACTCTGCGCAGAGTAATTCTAAAACCTATTTGATCAATTAGAGTTTCGAACTTTCGAAAAGTTCGGAACTCTAAATAAGCCCTAGGCCTGGTGAAAAGCATCCAGCATCAAGCACTCAGCATCTAGCCTCAAGCCTTCTTCAACTCATTCCCACTAAACGCCAACGGCAATAATTGGGTGGAATTATCTATTATAAAAACAGGGCCTTCCATACCAGTCAGAATCAATCGAACCGGAGTCTGGGTTCTTTCTTCAAACTCTTGTAAAGCCTGACGACACATACCACAAGGGGCAATAGGATGATCGCTACTGTTCGGGGCATTCTTATTGTCGTAGCTTATGGCCATGGTTTCTATTGGTACTTCAGGATATACTGTGGCTGCGGCAGCCAGTAAGGTTCTTTCTGCACAGATGCCAACAGGATAAGAGGCATTCTCCTGATTGGTCCCCTTTACTATTTCACCATTCTTTAATAAAGCGGCAGCCCCTACCCTGAATTTTGAATAGGTGGCATAGGCATTTTTGGTGATTTCTCTGGCTTGCTTCACTAATTGGGCATCTGCAGCATTCAGTTCGTCTGATGAAGCATATTCGTGGTACGCAAAGTGGTAATCAACTTTTTTCATAATATCAAAATAGGTGAGCGCAAAAAAAATCCCTCCTGTTGTCAGGAAGGATTAAAGTTACAATTATCAGTTAACTTATTAATGTATGATGTTGAATAATCGGTTCCAGCGAATACCGGAGTCGTAACTCATCCATATAAGTGATGCTTCTCCAACGATATGGTCTTCCGGTACAAATCCCCAGAAACGGCTATCCTGTGACTTATGACGGTTATCTCCCATCATCCAGTAATAGTCCATCTTAAAGGTATAAGTGGTCGTTTCTTTTCCATTGATGAATATCTTTCCATCCTTCTCCTCATACTCATTTTCTTCATACACTCTTATAATTCTCTTATAGAGAGCGATATTCTGTGGAGTGAGTGGAATGGTGGCTCCTTTTTTGGGTACCCATAATGGGCCAAAATTATCCATTGTCCATTTACCTACTACCGTATCGAATGGATATACATTGGATTCTGTTCCAATATCTCTTGTAGCAGATTTAAACCCTGGCAATTTCTTTACTATTTCTAATTCAGGCAGACTGAGATTAATATAGTAAGTATAATTTGCTGCAGCCACAAAATCCTGGTCGTTATTCTGGAGATTCAATCGCACACCTGCTTCCTGTAATGTTTGTTCATCCCAAATTACATTGTTTGTAGTTACATTGTAAAATGTTGCAGAGGTAGGTGACACAAATGCCTTTTCATTGTTCACGTAAAGAATACCATCTTTAATCTGTAATGTATCTCCTGAAACAGCCACACAACGTTTGATATAATTCTCCCTTTTATCAACGGGTCTTGTAACCACCGTATATTCATTCCATACCCTGTCTCTTCCTAAGGCCCTTACCATATCATAGTAAGGATACTTTGAATCATTCTCTTTGGTTAATGTATCACCGGCAGGGAAATTGAAAACCACTACATCATTCCTTTTAATAGGACTTGCAAACCAGCGCGTATACGGAATATGTATCAACTCAGAATACGATTTCGTATTGATTACCGGAACAGTATGATGTACAAATGGAATTGCTAAAGGAGTATTTGGAATTCTTGGGCCATAGCTGAATTTGCTTACAAAAAGAAAGTCATTGATCAGCAGGGTCTTTTCCATGGAGCTTGTTGGAATAGTATAAGCTTCAAAAATGAAAGTACGGATGATGGTTGCTGCAACAATGGCAAAAATACCCGCATCGAGCCATTCCCTGGCTGAGGATTTCTTGTACTTCTTGGCGGCTTCTACTCCTATGAATTTATCTTTTTTATTAAAACCTACATATGGCAGGTAGGCAACTGCTCCCAAAGTGGCTAATGCATGCTGGTAGAATTTATATTTCCCAAAAACCTTTACAAATTCAATGATAATACCAAGAGACACAAACCAACCCACTACCGGTATGAACTGCCAGAAAAACCAGTGCTTAGGGCGTTGAGCCACTTCCAGCATCACCCAGGTATTATACAAGGGTATAAAGGCTTTCCAGGGGGCCACACCTGCTTTACGGAACATGCCATAAAGACCTATGGCAGGAACCATTATTACGAGGAAGGTGATCAGGATAACGGACAGTAACTCATTCTGTGACATGCAGTACTTTTTAAAATTCGGCCAAAAATACCATTTAATTGGCTTTGTTAATAATCCCAGTTTACTATTTAACAGGATGTCTCGTATAACCTGAAAATAGTCCTATATGGGCGTTTGGCTATATTTGTTGACGAAAATCTCGTTTTGTTACATACCATGAACCATTTCACCATCAGCGACATAGAGAATCTGACCAATATCAAGGCTCATACCCTCCGGATTTGGGAGCAGCGCTATGGATTATTCACCCCCAAACGAAAAGATAGCCTTCATAGGTTTTATGATGGGGAAGATTTGAAGAAATTGCTCCGGATAGCCTGGCTCTATCATCAGGGCAAAAAAATATCACATATTGCCAGCCTGAGTGAAACGGAAATCATGGAAATGGCATTAGCCACTTCCGGAGGCTCTTCCGATATAGAAGTCTATCTGAACCGTCTGATGGAAGCTTCTATTGATCTGGATCCTGTTCTTTTCAATGATGTGCTCAATTCGGTTATAGAAAAGTATGGTATCGATAATACGATTACAAAACTGGTTTTCCCTCTATTAAAAAAGATCGGGTTATTATGGCTCACCGGACATATCATTCCATCGCAGGAACATTTTGCCAGCGGATTGATTATTCAAAAACTGGCTAAAGCCATTAGTGATTTACCGGCACCGCAGCCAAGGGAAGATAGAAGGAAAATTGCTGTTTATTCACCAGAGGGGGAATACCATGAGATACCGCTGCTTTTCATGCAATACTTATTGAAGAAAAAGGGTATCCCTACTATCTATTGCGGAGTATCTGTATCGGTTGACTTGCTGAATGAGATAATAGCAACGCAACAATGCACGGAGCTTTATTTCCAGCAAATCACCAAGGTGAACCGAATAAATAAGGAAGAGTATTTCAAGAACCTTTCAAAAACCTTTCCCAATAAGAAAATAGCTTTCTCAGGATCCTGTCTTCAAACGATTCAGGAACTGCCTGTGAACTTCGAATTCCTTCCCGATGAAATGGCCATCCGGAATTACATTAACGGATAAGTTATTTTTTGGGAAGAACATACGCATTTACATCTTCCAGTGTTATTGCTTTGCCTGAAAGTATGATCAAACGCTCCACCACATTCCTCAATTCCCTGATATTACCCGTCCAGTTATGTTGCTGCAATCCAGCCATGGCATCTGGATCAATCACTTTTTTGGCAATGCCATAATCGGAACAGATATCTGTGAGGAATTTATCAACCAATAAAGGAATATCGTCTTTACGTTCGTTGAGAGAAGGAACATTTATGATGATAACGCTTAAGCGATGGTATAAGTCGAGACGGAAATTCTTTTCATCCACTTCCTGCAAAAGATTCTTATTGGTAGCGGCTATCACACGTACATCCACACTGATATCCTTATCACCTCCTACCCTTGTTATTTTTCCTTCCTGTAAGGCACGAAGCACTTTTGCCTGGGCACTCAGACTCATATCACCTATTTCATCGAGGAACAGGGTGCCACCATGTGCCTGTTCAAACTTTCCGATACGTTGCTTTACAGCAGAAGTGAAGGAACCTTTTTCATGTCCGAACAATTCGCTTTCAATTAATTCGGTTGGAATAGCAGCACAGTTTACTTCTACCAATGGTCCTGCTGCACGATTGCTTTTCTCATGAACCCAACGGGCTACCAGTTCTTTACCAACCCCATTTTCTCCTGTAACAAGTATACGGGCATCAGTAGGTGCTACTTTATCGATGGTTTCTTTAATTCGAACTATTGGGCCCGATACACCGATCATTTCATCAACGCGACTCACTTTTCGTTTCAGCACTTTTGTTTCAGCCACCAGATTGGTTTTGTCCATGGCGTTCCTGATGGTGATCAGTAAGCGGTTAAGGTCTGGTGGTTTGGAGATATAATCGTAGGCTCCTTTCTTAACGGCTTCCACGGCTGTTTCGA
>JBGAQE010000132.1:0-13940 GCA_044220885.1 Chitinophagaceae bacterium | reverse complement strand
ACAAAAAGTATCATGAGTGAAGCAAATGAACTAATAAGATTAACGAAATACTCCCATGGTGGTGGATGCGGCTGTAAGATTTCTCCAAAAGTGCTTGAAGAGATATTGGAAGGAAGTCTGGCAATGCCCGACGAGGATAAATTATTAGTGGGTAATAGCAGTCGTGATGATGCCGCAGTATATGATTTAGGAAATGGTACTGCTGTAATAAGCACAACCGATTTCTTCATGCCCATTGTAGATGATCCTTTTGATTTCGGTCGAATAGCTGCAGCCAATGCTATCAGCGATATCTATGCAATGGGAGGGAAGCCATTGATGGCAATCGCAATTTTAGGATGGCCTGTAGATAAGCTATCTCCTTCGGTTGCGCGTCAGGTTATTGAGGGAGGAAGAAAATCCTGTATACTGGCTGGTATTCCATTAGCTGGAGGACATAGCATTGATTCTCCCGAACCTATATTCGGATTAGCAGTAACCGGTATTGTAAATATTGAGAATATCAAGAAGAATGATACTGCTAAAGAAGGCGACTATTTACTTCTTACAAAACCATTAGGAGTAGGTATCCTTTCTACTGCAGGTAAAAGAGGTCATTTGAAAGAAGAACATCGCACTGCATTGATAACGCAGCTTTCAACACTCAATAGCATTGGTGGTATTTTGGGAGAAGTAAAAGGTGTGAATGCCATGACCGATGTAACCGGTTTCGGATTATTAGGCCATGTTATGGAAATGGCTGCTGGTAGTGGTCTTACTGCAGAAATCAGTTATGCAGGTTTGCCGGTTGCTGAAGGAGTGCGTGATTATATTGCCCAGAAGATATTTCCAGATGCTACAACCAGAAACTGGAACAGTTATAGTGCTCAGGTGAAATTTGAGAAGGGAGTGAATGTGATGGAAGCCTTCACTTTATTACCCGACCCTCAAACAAACGGAGGCTTATTGATTTCTGTTTCTCCATCAGCCCTTCCGGAAGTACAGGCAATTTTAAAAGCCAATGGCCTCGAAGCCTTTGCTTCACCTATTGGACAGATGAAAGCAGCAGCAGATAAGTCAGTAATAATTACACCCTGACCTCATTATAAAAAAGATCATTTATTAGCTATCAACGCATCAATGCGTTTAGCCAATTGATGATCTTTTTCCGTTACTATGTCTCCCGCATCATGCGTATTGAGCCATATCTCCACCGTATTCCAAACATTGGTCCACTTAGGATGATGATCCATCTTTTCCGCTTCAATTGCCACTCTTGTCATAAAGGCAAAAGCTTCGGAGAAGTTGGTGAAGGTGAATTTGCGGTAGAGGGTGTTGTCTTTTGGGATCCACATGGAAGTAAATTTGAAAATTTGGGAATTTGAAAATTTGAGAATGGTCTAGGATTGATCAGAACAAGTAAGTGATGAATTATGAAAATGGTGAAAAATGAAAATTAATTACATAATTATGTAGTTAATGTTTGAATCTGTATCTGCTACTCCACACAAACTATTGCGGGGCCAGGCATTTTCAAATTTTCAAATTCCCAAATTTTCAAATTCAGCAGAGTTTCAAGAGACTCAGAAAATAAGATGCCCCTTATTCTTTATCTTCTCCCCCGTCAACTCCATCACCAACTGCACCCCATTGATGCTGCGAAGGGTTTGGATGAGGTCTTGAAGAAATTCGGGAGCTACTGCGTCGCCTTTGAGTAGCCATAGGAAATCGAGATGCTTGAATTCTGGTAGCAGGTATTCGCCGTCGAATTGGTTGTTATAGATGTAGTGGCAAAGACTACTGTTTGGTTGACTGTACTGATAGATGCCGAAATAATACTGTCGTTGTTTCTTGAAAAGCTGGATTTCAATATCGTTATTGATCCGGAAATCGTAACGTAACAGGTGATTCAGATGCCAGCAGAACTGATAGTCTTTGATGGGAGCTACCAGTCCAAGCAAGATGGTATCCTCGAAGAATTCCTCCGCCAGGTCATCAAAGTCCAGTTTCAGTTTCATCGTGGCCATATACTTACAATATCGGCAAGTTTTTGTTAGAACTGCACTTCTGTTTCTGCAACAGTATTTCCTCTCTTGTATTTCACTTTAGCCTTATCGCCTTTCTTGAATTTACCTAATGCCTGCATATAAGCTTCAACAGTTCCTATAGTATGATCACCTAATTGAATCAAAACATCGCCTTTCTGGATACCGGCTTTTTGAGCGGGTCTGCCATCGGTTACACCATCAACATGAACACCGATACCAGCATAAGTATAATCGGGCATTATTCCCATACTTACACTGAAGCGTGCAGAAGTGGTGGTTTGTGTTTCACGGGTTTTTGTGAAAGCAAGTTTGTCTTGCTCGGAAGTGGCTTTGATGATTTCTCCAACAAGCTTGATGATCATCACTTCGCCTACATAGTTGATCTTATCAAAATCGTCTGAAGGACGGTGATAATCGCCATGTAATCCTGTAAAGAAGAATAATACGGGTATGTCTTTACGGTAGAAAGAAGTATGGTCACTTGGTCCTGTACCGCTTGAATCGAACTTGAGGGTGAAATATTTATTGCTTTTTGCGCTTGCGAAATAACTGCCCCACCAAGGAGAGGTACCATAACCCCCTACTGTCAATACCTTGGTGCTGTCGTTTAGGCGACCCACCATATCCATATTGATCATATAGGTTGTTTTTGCCAGATCAACTGTTGGATGATCGGCGAAATATTTAGAACCATTCAAACCCAGTTCTTCAGCAGAGAATGCCAGGAAGAGATAGTTATTCTTTTTGTCTTTGGATGCTTTCATTAAACGGGCCAATTCAATCATTGCCGCTGTTCCGCTGGCATTGTCATCAGCACCATTATGAATCAGCTTCTCTCCTGTGCGTAACATAGAATTACCATCTTCACCATAACCCAGATGGTCGTAATGTGCACCGATTACCACGGTGTTGGCAGCACCATTATCAAGATATCCGGCAACGTTATGTCCAGTTCTTTTCTTTTCTCCGATATCCACTTTCAGTTTGATATCGAGATTTGCCTGAGGATCATTCAGATATTTTTTCCTTGCAGTTTCAGTAACGTAAAGCACAGGAATACTTACAGTCTCTGTACGTTCTTTTGGTGAGAACTTAATATTATCGGCAACACCAGAGGTATTATAAACTATATAGGCACTGGCTCCTTTTTCGGCAGCCTTGATAGCTTTTGCTTTGATGGCTTCAGGAAGATCGAAGTGTGGATTATCCTTATTCTCATCAATCACATCCTTTAAATCCAGAAACCAGGGCACTCCTTTTTCTGCCAGGGCAATGGATACAGCTGCTTCGGTACTCTTATTCGCACTGATATTGAGAGGGAAATATTCCGATTCCAGTTTCAGGTCGTAGTTGTTGATGAGAAGATGGGTAGTAGGATTTATTTGTTTACCATCACTGATATCGAAAGCCTGTAACCAGCCTTCACTTCCTTTGGGTTGCAGACCGATAGCCGTGAATTGGGAAACTATATAATCATTCGCCAGTTTTTCCCCAGCTGTTCCTGCTCTTCTTCCTTCCAGTTTATCATCGGAAAGAAATTTGATATGGGCTTCCAAATTTGACAATACTGCTTTGTCTGCTTTTTTCAGTTTTTGTGAAAAGGCAGGTGCAACTATTAAAATAGCCAGAAGGGTAAAAACGGTACGACGTAACATATAAAGAGGTTAGTGGTGAATGACGACAAAGGTATAAAGGGCAAAGCCTGTACCAATGCCTGTTAAGGATTTTTTAGAATTATTTTATTTTGTGGTAAGGGTTAATTTTTCAAATACACTGGCATCGATCCAGCCCCTGTTCTTATCGGGATTGGGTTTTATTTCCACGCTTCCCATCATATTTTCCCTTTCCTTGCTTTTGTCATTGTCATTATAAGCAATCATAAAACCAATTACTTTGCCAGAAGCTAGTGTAACTGGCATATTCTCTGCTGAGTCCTTGTAGGTATCAGGATATAGTTTCAGTGCCACTTCCCAGGTAGTCACTTTACCCTCCTGGTGAATGGCCACTATCCCATGGTCGTTGAGATAATGGGCGGTACTATCAATCCCGGTATCTACAATCTTTCCATCCAGTGAAATATGATAGGCGAAAGCGGAATTATTGAATTGGTGATCGCCTCCCGAGGCGTTTTCATCCACAAAAATCTCAAGGCAATCGTCATCCCAGAAACGGTCAAGTCCATCAGGGTGGGTATCAACGAGGGAATCGTCATATATATCAGCTAAAACATATAGGTATTGGCTATCCCAGCAAACGCGGTATTTGCCCATATAATCCATGGCATGCGGCAATTTTCCTACCCAAAGATGGTCCATCAGGTGCGAAGGGGCGCTTTTCCAGCATTCATCGTCCCCTATACCATCCAGTTTGGGAGGGGTTTTTGCCTGAAGGGCGGTGAGGGAACCAGTAGTTTCGTTAGTGGGATTTGAGCCACAAGCGGCTAATAAAAGGACTCCGGCGGTTAATAGTAATATAGGCCTCATACCACTAAATTAATTTGAAATATAATAGTAATGTCTTTACTATCTCAACTTTTTTCCTTTAGTTTTGTCGATTGCCCTTTTCGCAATCATCCGTGCCAGGCGCACTGCCAATTTTGAGGAAACGCCGTCGTCCAACGTAAACTGTAAAAGAATAGAATGGCTTTACCGCATCTCACGAAATATGTTTATACCCATGGAACTGATGAAGTGATCCGTCGTGGAAAAAAAATCCATGCAATAGGGTATGTTGAGCTTATTGAATTCGACGAACTGCTCGACTCTGTCTCTTTCCGCGTGAAAGACGACAGCTATGCTACTTACTACAAAGTACAGATACAGAAGTTCAAGGACCCGAAAGCCATGTCGCTTCGTTGTGCCTGCCCCTATAACCTGGGTGATATTTGCCGCCATGAAGCTGCGGCACTTATACAGCTCCAGGAGATGATTGACCGTAATATGCTGAAGTCGGAAGATGTTGTGTACAACCAGACGCATACGGTTATAAAGATGAAGTATATCGATCTTAAGACGATCCGATTGCTTTGTTCCCCCGAAACATTGCTGGAAGCAGAAACCTATCTGCGCACCCAAAAGGCGATTGTAGATTATGCAAAAGATGAAGTGGTAAAAGCAAAAGTGGAGATTAACGGGGAAGTATATCCGGTAGTGATAAGGAAGAATGAGGAAAAGAATTTTGATACCAGTTGCAGTTACCCCGACGAATTACATCCTCTCTGCTTACCAAAAGTGATCGTATTCCTTCAACTGTTGAATGGATACGGTCCCTATTATTTCGATACTATCCGTAACTGGGATAAGGAAAAAAATAAATTGCTGGAAGCTTATGGCTATTCTCTGAATGATGATCTCTCTGGCAAATTCGAATTCACTTATAAGGAAGGAAAGCCCTTCTTGCGTGTGCTCGATATGAAGATCAAGAGAGTATCGCCACAGGAAGTGAATAAGAGAAGGGAAATTCCATCTATCAATCCCGTAGCTGAAGAAGTGGTAGCTCCTGTAGAAGAAAGACTGGTTCCGGGAAATCGTCCAAGGGTAGGTGCTGTTTTCAATTTCAATTTTGCCGGATATCCTGGCTTCTCTGTGGAAGCTGTTACCGGTGAATCGAATGATGACGATACCGCTTTTGTAGGAAAAGTAGAGAAACTGGATCTCAGTAAGTTTATCAGTCCCGAAGGCTATAGTGAAACTGATCAGTTGTTGATTCCTGCCCTTAGGAAAATGAATGAGACTGAAATCACGAAATACCTTAACCGAAATTCACCTTTCAGCGGCATATGGGAGAATATCATTCATCATGAGGAAGATGATTTGCCGGAAGATACCAAGCAATTGATGGTGGATTATCTCCATCCAAAGCTGAAGAAATTTTTTGCAGAAGCATCTACTAATCCTTTTGTTTTCTATCTCAATAATAAAAAGCCACACTGAGAACATGCACATTGGGAAATGCTCACAGACCTGATTGTGCCTTATTTCACGTTAGTCAGTAAAGGTTTTGAAATAGAATGCAGGGTGAAACTGAACGGACAAGACGTATCTGTTACCGATAATGAAATTGACAGCAGCTTATTATTCTTCTACAATGAGAATAGTTATCTGTGGCAGAAAGTAGAAGACGTGAACCCAGATGAAGTTTCATGCAAAGGTGATGGTCTTCTTCATTAAGACCGAATGGGCTCCTGAGCAATTGCAGAAATTCGTTATCCCGCTTTCGCGCGATTATAATGTAACATTTGATCAGGCTCTTGTAAGAGATTAAAGATGGTGATCCGGAGAAGAGGGTAGTGTTTCAAGAGAAAGGTGATTACCTGGTATTCCAACCGCTATTCTCATATAAAGGCTATGAAACAAAGCCTGTGGTAAAGATGAACTCATCATTCCCGACAGGGATAAAGTGATGGTGGTGCATCGCGACCGTGAGAAAGAAAATCAGTTCATGAATAAGTTGGAAGCTTTGCATTCCAATTTCATCCGTCCCGATGGTGCTCATCAACTGGCATTGAAAGGAGCCGATGTATTGCGTAATAACTGGTTCTTCCTTTTTGTGGATGCCATGCGCGATATGAAAGTGCCGGTATTTGGACATGATGCCTTAAAGAATTTCCGTTTCAATACCGCCAAGCCACAGACCAAGATCCATATCTCAAGTAATACGGATTGGTTTGATGCGCGAGTAGATATCGTTTTCGGCGACCAGAAAGTAACAATTGCGGATGTAAAGAAGGCATTGGCCAACCGTCAGCAATTCGTTCCATTGGAAGATGGTACTCTCGGAATATTACCGGAAGAGTGGATCAAGAAATATTCCTTGCTGTTCCGTGTAGGTGAAGGCAAGCAAAACCAGTTGAAGCTTTCGAAATATCACATGAGTGTGATCGATGAGCTGTATGAGAACCGAAGTGAGGAAGAATTGGTAGTGAAGCTGGAAGAGAAATACGAACAGCTTAGAGGTTTCAATAAGATAAAGGAAATTGAAGTGCCAAAGCATCTGGCGCATATCCTTCGCCCTTATCAGGAACATGGTTTCCATTGGCTGAACTATCTCGCTGAAATAGGCTGGGGTGGTATTTTGGCCGATGACATGGGTCTTGGTAAAACCGTTCAGGCATTATCTTATCTCCATTATTATAAAGAACAGCATGGAAAGTTGCAGGCATTAGTTGTTTGTCCAACTACCCTGATGTTCAACTGGGAGAATGAAATCAAGAAGTTCACTCCTGCATTGACCTATCATATTCATCATGGAGGTGAGCGTACCAGATTGAAAGATCATTTCCTGCAGTACAATGTAGTGATCACTACTTATGGTACGTTAAGAAGCGATATTAAATTAATGGTGGAATTGCCGCTTGATTATGTAGTGTTAGATGAATCGCAGGCCATCAAAAATCCATCGAGCAAAGTAACTAAGGCGGCATCTTTATTAAATGCGAAGCATAAGATATGCATGAGTGGTACGCCATTGCAGAATAACACCTTTGATATTTTTGCGCAGATGAACTTCCTGAATCCGGGTATGCTGGGTAGTATGGAATTCTTCCGTCAGGAATTTGCGATACCTATCGATAAGTTCGGTGAAGCCGATAGAAAGGATCATCTCCGTAAATTATTATTCCCATTCATCCTGCGTAGAACCAAAGAGCAGGTGGCCAAGGATCTTCCGGAGAAGATGGAAACGGTATTGTTCTGTGAAATGCAGGAAGAGCAGCGTAATATCTACGATGCATACCGTAACGATTTCCGGGATAAAATTCTAGGTACCATTGAATCGAATGGTATCCAGAAATCGCAGCTTACGATCTTACAAGGATTGATGAAGTTGCGTCAGATATGCGATTCTCCTTCCATCATGAATGAAACGGAGAAATTCCCGAATCATTCCATCAAGCTGGAAGAGATTGGTCGCGAGATCACTGAAAATATAAGTAACCATAAGGCGCTTATCTTCTCACAGTTCCTCGGTATGCTGGCGCTGATAAAAGAGAAGCTGAGAGAATTGGAAGTGGATTTCGAATATTTCGATGGAAGTACAACCGCCATTGACAGGGAGAAAGCCATTCAGCGATTCCAGAATGATGAGAAATGCCGTGTATTCCTGATCTCCCTCAAGGCGGGTGGTGTAGGTCTCAACCTCACCGCTGCCGACTATGTATATATTGTAGACCCCTGGTGGAATCCTGCGGTGGAGCAACAAGCCATTGACCGTACCCACCGTATTGGACAGACGAAAAGCATCTTTGCTTACCGTATGATCTGTAAAGACACGATTGAAGATAAGATCATGCAGTTACAGGAGAAGAAGAGAATTTTGGCGAGAGATCTGATTACGGATGATGAAGGGTTTGTGAAGAGTTTGAGCAGGGAGGATGTGGAGTACCTCTTCAGTTAGAGATTGTTAGGTGGTTCAATAGGTTCAAGAAGTTTAAGAAGTTCCAGAGGGTCGACAAAATGTCGGCCCTTTGTTTTTTCATCAGGATTTGATGAGGGAAACACCCGGAATTTTTGAGGAATTTCACGGAGGATGACATCTCGGGAGATGTCAACCTCCAGGATGTCAACCTTCGAGAAGTCATCCTGGAGGTTGACTTCTCGAGTAATCGTACCCCCGCGCCTCCGCGCTGAAATGTGTTCCTACAACACCCAAACTTGAAAACAAAAAAATTGGTATTTTCAGGTATGATTAATAAGTGCAGAAATCTTCTATTTTTCATACTATTCATACCACTAGTATCCTTTAATTGGATCAATAACATAACGCACTATCAAAAACCGCCAACCATAAGCAAGAAGATTCCTGTTATTGTAAATGTTCGCCAGGACGCGCATTGTGATAGTACATTATCAAAAATCAATGCACTATTAACTTCCAAAAACGTAAAATGCCTAAAAAGCGAAGAGTTCAAGACGCTATTGGATGAACAAACACGAATACGCATCAATCAAATTGATAAGAATAAGGTTCATGATAAGGATTATATGGCAAGATTTATTAATGGCGGTCCAACTTACCTGAATTTTATTACTGTGTACACAGTTTTTTCAAACGACAGTTTAACAGCTAAATTCGTATTGATTCTTTGAATTATCGGATTATCCCACAGCCAGGCGATATAGCTAAGAAAAACCTACATTATTCGAGTTTAGAATATCTCCAGAAAAGCGTGAAGATATTGATGGGGTGATGAGGGATTTTGTAAACAGTATTGTTAATAAGAAGTGATATGACAAGTAATAAAGGCATTAATAGATGATACTAATTTCTATTTCATTCTATTGCGTCATAAATTATTTGGTTTAATTATTTAACATTATATGTAGTTTATGAATTCGATAATTAAAATGTTTGTTTTTATTGTAGTAGTCATTGTCTTTTTGAAAGTTTTCGAAGGGAAGAAGGGTTGGTAATGCGTAAAGAGGATAGAAAATGCTTTTTCAGGGTAGTCCGGGTATTTAATCCCAAGTACCCAGTTTATATTATTGTTGATGTAAAATAAAAATGTAGACTCATTAGGAATTGTTATTAGAAATAAGTTGACTGCAAATAACTTAAATGCCTAAATGAAGATCAGTATAAAAAAATGATTGAAGACAGAGAAAAGGAAATCTATCGCAAAATGGATCCTGATAGAGCAACTGACCTTGACTATATTTTAAATCTTCGAGCATCGGGTCCTACATTTCTCCAAACCTTTTGGGTAATTGCTGAGTTCCCGAAAAAAAAGTGAAGAAGCCAGACTAATTAAGCTGAGTTATAAGATTTATAATTATCCAATTAAAGATACAAAGCCTATTCCATTATATGGTTCCGTTTGAAAAGTTGAGTGCACGATATGATTATGTCGTCGACTCTTTAGTTGAATCATTAATTCGTATGGAAAATGGGGAAGTGAATTATGTAGGTAAAATAGAAATCTATTTTTTTTATGAAGGCGGTATTATTTTTTGTTATATTTTTTTCCTCAATCAATTTTTGTATTGTCAGAGTAACACATCTGATTCTCTGGAACATAAATATAATAAAGAGGCAATATGGTTTAACTACCCTTTCTATTATAAAGATGGTAATAGAATCCATTATTCAGAATTGAGAAATGAATTCTCGTTTTCACCCAAGGCCCGATTAGAATATGAATTGGGAATAAAAAAGATTAAATCGGGTCGAATTTTTTCATATGCTGCCATTGCTGTTTCTACCGCATCTATTTTTGGTTATTGGCAAGAACAAGAACTATGGGCTTGGGATGTTTGCTGGTGCTTTAATTATTAATGGTATTGGTATAAACATTTCTCTTTTGATGGAAGAAGAGGATAACAAGTTACTTTACAGAAATAAGGATTTGTTGTTTTCGCCAAAATGAGGAGCTGATGGGCGGGGTTGCGAGAGTTTTGCAAGTAGTGAGTTTAGAGTTGTAAATAGTAATTAATAAGACTGAGTCCTAATTTGGCAACGGTACCCCAAAGCCGGAGGTTATATTCAAATTCCAGTTAATACATACCACATAGAGACATAGAATTGTAATAAATGATGAAAACACCCGAAATTTTTGAGGAATTTCACGGAGGATGACATCTCCCGAGATGTCAACCTCCAGGATGTCAACCTTCGAGAAGTCAACCCCCGGGTTGACTTCTCGAATATTCGTACCCCCTCGTCTCCGTGGTAAGTTGTATTGGTCGCGAAGCGACCCTATGCCCCTTAAAGCCATAAGGGAAAATAGAAAGATGATTTACCTCATTGCGCCTTTGCGTGAAAACAAAAATTCATACTTATTGCCATTTCTCAGAACCCGCAACCCTCAACTCGCAACCCCCAACTACCCCCTGACTTACTATTTTAACCTTTCGTACAAGTTTCTCCTTTTTACGGCGTCATATTAAGGTAGTTTCACGCTTAGAACATTTATATGAGAAAAATCTATTTGATATTGAGCCTCTTGTTGTTAGGAGGTGTTATCACTGCCTCGGCCCAGAAGAAAATTACCGGTACTATAAAAGGTAAACTGGTGGATTCAGTAAATAAGGAACCAATGGCGGGTGCCACGGTGACCGTTATGAATCCGAAAGACTCTTCCGTTGTTTCTTTTAAGGTGGCAAATGCTAAAGGAGAATTCGAAATCGGTGATCTCGAAGCCGGATTATATCGCTTACTCGTTAGTTTTCAAGGGTTTGACAACTACTCTAAGAATTTCATGATTTCAGCAGCCTTCCCGGAAGTGAACCTGAACAGCGTGTACATGCTTCGTAAAGGAACTACCCTCCAGGAAGTGGTGGTGGAAGGTCCCCCGATTCAAGTGAAGAAAGATACCGTGGAGTTCCGCGCCAGCGCCTTCAAGGTGAAACCAAATGCCAATGCAGAAGATATCCTCAAAAAACTGCCAGGCGTTCAAGTTGATAAAGACGGTAACGTAGTAGCTCAGGGCGAAAATGTTCAGAAAGTATATGTTGATGGTAAAGAATTCTTCGGTACCGACCCTAAACTGGCTACCAAGAATATCACCGCTGACATGATCGAATCTATTCAGGTTTTTGATGATATGAGTGATCAGGCCAAATTCACCAAGATTGATGATGGCAGCCGTTCAAAAACTATCAATATCAAACTGAAAAAGGATAAAAGAAAAGGATATTTCGGTAGGGCATTGGCCGGATATGGTACAGATGACCGCTACGAAACCAGCCTTAGCTTCAATAAATTCAACGGCGATAACCGTATCTCTATCCTCGCCGGTTCCAATAATATCAATAAGCGTACTTTCTCATTCAACGATATCGTGAGTTCAATGGGTGGCTTCGGCTCCCGTGGTGGTGGTGGAATGGGTGGTGGTGCAGGATTTGGTGGCGGCGGTGGTGGTGGCGGCGGCGGCTTCAATATCGGAAGCTTTGGAGGCAACTCTCAGCCGGGTGTAAACAGAGCAACTAATGCGGGTCTGAACTATTCCAATAAATTCGGTGGTAAGGTGGATGTGCAAGGAAGTTATTTCTTCTCTCAAACCAATACCCGTAACGAAAGAAGTAGCCTTCGTCAAACTTTCTATACATCAGATTCAACAGCAGAACAAAGTTCAGAGTCTCAATCTACCGCCATGAACCGTAACCATCGGTTCAACATACGTGTGCAGTATGAAATCGATTCAATGAACTCCATTTTGCTTACATCGAATTTTACAAAACAGAATTCTGAATCTCATAGTTATGATACCAGTTTCACCATGGCACATACAGGTGCTGGTGATTTCCTTGGAATTACAGGTTCAACCAGGAACGATAATGTAAGAGATGGATATGGTTTGAATAACAATATCTTGTTCCGCCATAAATTCGGAAAGATCGGCAGGACCTTCACTTTAGGATATAATAACTCTATCAATAATAGTACTGGTAATGGACAGAACCTTTCTCCATTCACTTATTATAATTCAGATGGTTCTATTAACTTCTTCCGTAATCAGGATCTGGTTTCTGAACAGGAAACAAAGAGTGCTAATAATGTAGTAAGCGCTTCTTATACTGAACCATTTGGTAAGAATAAGTTGCTCGAAGTGAACTATGCTTATACCAACAGGAATAGCACTTCAGACAGGAAAGTGTATGATTATAATAGTTCAAATGGTAAATACGACCAGATCAATCTGGCTCAAACCAACTTCTTTGAAAATGATTTCATAGCCAGTCGTGCTGGTATGAATTTCAGGGTGCAAACTAAAACTTACAACTGGCAAATTGGTGGTGCAGTAGAGCAATCAACTATTGAAAGTCGTAGTAAAAGAGCCCTCGGACCAAAGGATACAACGTATAAAGCAACATATACCAATTTCTTCCCACAGGCGAGTTTCCAGTATACGTTTAAGCAAGGTAAGAACCTGCGTTTCCGTTATAATGGTAGAACCAATCAGCCGAGTGTAACACAATTACAAGATGTACCGGATGTTTCTAATCCATTACAGGTTGTAACAGGTAATCCTGCATTGAAACAGGAGTTCACTAATAATGCTAATCTTAGCTATAGCACATTCAACATGGCATCTTTCAAATATCTTAATGCCAACCTGAGCTTTAGCAATACCACCAATAAGATTGTAAATACTATTGCAATCAATGGTCCTATACAAACCATTCGCCCGGAAAACCTGAATGGTGCTTATAACGCCTCTTCTTTCATTACATTGGGATTGCCTTTACGGAATATGAAGGGAAGCAATTTCAACTTCAATAACGTGATTCGTTATAATAAGGATGTAAGTTTGGTTGATACCAACAGATTTGCAGCAACCAATTTTGCAAAGAATATCACAAAGAATTTCTCTGTTACCCAAACAGTGGGAATCAATTTCGACTTCAAACAAAAAGCGAATCTGGGAATCAATGCAAGCTTAGCTTACAACGATGTAGAATATACGCTGCGCCCTAATCAGAACCAGAAATACTACACACAAACCTATTCTGCAGATGTAAGTTATATGGGATTGAAGAACTGGGTATTTTCTACCGACTTTGATTATTATATCAATACCGGTCGCGGAGATGGTTTCAACCAGACCATTCCAATGTGGAATGCCAGCATCGCTCATCAGTTATTCAAGAAGAAGAATGGGGAGTTGAAACTGTCTGTGAATGACTTGCTGAACCAGAATCAGGCTATTGCCCGTAACGTAGGTGACAACTATATCGAAGATACCCGTCAACTGGTTATTAAAAGATATTTCCTTCTCACCTTCACTTACAACCTGAGTAAAGGTCAGCGCCAACAAACCGGTATGCCGAATATGGGTCCTGGTATGGAAAGGCAGATGCAGAGAACGATGAGGGCTGTAGGTCCGGGTGGACAGTAATTCGCATCCCTCCAGCGCATGGACCGGGTTTTGCTATAAAATCAAAAAATACAAATACAGTAACCGCAGAGACGCGGAGG
>JBGAQE010000131.1:0-12357 GCA_044220885.1 Chitinophagaceae bacterium | reverse complement strand
TATAAATACGGGCATTGGCCCATCGTTCATGTAGAGGACGTGGTAACCAGGAAAAAAATGGCACCCTGTTCCAGGGTAGTAGAGGGAGATGAGCCCCATGGGTTTCAAAAATCCACCATTTATTAGGAACACTGATAGCCGCTAAGCCACCGGGTTCCAGAATTTCAAAATACTTTGAAACTGTATTTTCATGCTGGAAATGCTCAATCACTTCAAAACTGATGATTCGCTGGAATTTTTCTGTAAACACATCCTTTTCCAGATTCACTAACCGGAATGAACTGTTATGGGCATCCCATTTTTTTTGTTGTTCCTGGAAGGGTTCACTATAATTGAAGATATCGATCCCTAAGCACTGCCTGAATTTTTTTGCCACCCTGTTTATCGTTGCCCCGCCACCACAGCCAATTTCAATACAATTCTTGTCCTTATCAAAAAAGCCGGACTGATCTTCCATAAGCTGTATCCGCCTCGAAATTATCAAGTCTGTATCATCTGCCGGCTTTCCCAGGTAATGATCAGATTCAAATAGTTCTTTATCGACTCTCGAGGTGTTGGACATCTTTTGGGTTAGAGGTTTAAGGGTTTAAAGTTTAAGGTTCTTGGGTGTGGCACTGAGATTAGGTGTTTAGCTATGGTTTTTTGTTTGTTCAAGAGGTTCCCCCGACGAGTCGGGGTTCAAAAAGTTAAAGGGATACACTCCAATTAATTACTAAATGCCTTAATTATTTTATTTCACCGCAGGAACGCCGAGCCGCAGCGTGAATTCCTCTGCGTCTCCGCGTCTCTGCGGTTATTCGAATTAACTTTTTACTCCCGACTCTCGACTCTCGACTCCTGACTCCTGACTCACGACTACCAACTCCCGACTTGTATTTCCTTCCGGACTAGAACTAAGGAAACTCCTGCAATCAAACCCCTCGGACTTAAATATCAAAAACTATAAAAATCAAACACTACGGACTTCCGGACTTTTTTCTGCAACTACATAAATAAACGGCGCTACCAAAATTCCAACATTCCAGTTTAGTTTAATAACACTATTCAAGATTTTCCCCATCAGGTTTTTCCATCCTTTACTATAATGGGTGTCCCAAAAACCAGGAAGGAAATGGATCTTGTAATTACGTTCATCAATAAGCTTCCTGTATTCGTTAAATGGAATTATATGTTCTGCCCAAACACCATTGGATGGATCACAGGTATTACTTCCTATAGCTAACGGTTTTGGAAGCTTTTGACTAGTATAATATAGATCTACTGTTTTCTTTATTTCCTGAATTGCCATACCTCTGGTTAAAGTAGCCAGACTGGCTACTATCGATGTTTCCAATTGAGGCGCATAGCCTGCAATAAATGATTTTCTTTCTTTCAGGTATTCTTTTTCCCATTTCTTATGCCATAAGGTATGCTTGATTCGGCTACCGGGGTTATTGTAGTTGGCAGTTGTGGAAGAGTACACCAATGCTTTTGGTTGCTTACGGGCAATAGCCCCATAAAAATCTTCCAGCTTATAAATATGTTCTATTACATTTCTGGAAGTGATGATATCACATTGCAAATTCTTTACAGACAATTCTTCCAATGTAGTATCAATATCGCCGGTTATATACTCATCAACATTTACACCAATTGCTTCTGCTATCAATTGAGCACTTAGTTTCCAGTCGGAAAGGTGATCGTTGTATATCACTTTATTACAACCAATCATCTTTGCTAATGTATAAAGAGTACCCACGCCAGCACCATAATCCATCAATACTATTTCCTGGACAGGCTTTTTTGAAAGAGAAATGGAATTGTAAAGAAGATGGGCGCTTGTTTCAATAGAAAAAAACAGGCGCTTGAAATGACTTCCTTTAAAATATGCCAGACAATAATCAGGCATTCCCAATTGTTCAACAGGTAAGTCCTGAAGTTTTTTTAATAACTCCTCTGCTTTTTCCTGTATCAATCGGCTTAACTGATCCTTCTGTGGCAAAAATAAATCCATGGTAAAAGTGGGTTTTATTCCTTATCAGGCCACGGCTTTTTTGCTTTGTTTCCATTCCCAGAACAGACCGCCTGCTACCAATACAATTGACAGCAATCCTATCACTAAAGAAATCAGGTCGCCGGTTTCTTTGGTTTTTGGTTCGAAGCGGAATTCAATAGCATGCTGACCTGCTGGAATGGCAAGACCTCTGAATGTATAATCCACCCTTGCTATCGGCGCTTCTTTTCCATCGATAAATGCTTTCCATCCGTATGGATAATCGTATTGTATGATATCGTTATTGTTCTTAAGTAAACGAATAGAGGCCGTTGAATCGGCCTGTGGTGTTACCGTAATCTTTGATTGTTCCCTCTTGTCTATATAAACTGTATCCAATGGTTTTATTGAATCAAGAGCAGTCATCTCTTCATCGGCATTATTCACATACTTTATGTTCTTTACAAACCAGACTGCACCCAGATTTTCAGTATTTGGAATGGCTACAGGTTGACGATCACTTTGATTGGGCACAATAAAATATTTTGTATTCAGCATATTGAATATCTGCATATTTCCCTTTGTGAGTTGGAATTGCATCAAATCCTGGTACAATCCCAATTTAGCAGGATGATAACCACCCACAGAATTGTGATGATAAGCGCTTCTTGGATTATCTGAAAAATCATTATCTCTGTCGAATACACGGAAATAGCCAGTGTCTTGTTTTATCTGTAGGTCTGCCCTGTTTGGAGTGTATTGTTCCATCAACTCTTCTTCCGATACATAATTTTTTGAATTCAGGTATCGCATATCTACAGGAATAAGGTCTATCAGTAGCAAGGCAGAAAATGCTATGGCAGCATAAAGTGGTGCAATTTTTTTTCTGGCACTAAAGTAAATGACAGCACCTCCCAGTAAAATGAAAATTAGCGTGCGTAATAAATCATCTCCATAAAGATCTTTACGGTCTGTTACTAACCCGCTGAACATACTGTTTGCTACTCCGCTCGCCTGTTGTACCATGGGTTCTGTTGGCTGTTGCCCATTACTTAACATCATGGTTAAGTTTTCACCGATACGTTCTTTCATTTCCTTATCGTTCGGACTCTTATACTCAGCCGTAAAGAATACTACTACTAAAACAGCCGACAATACAGCAATAGTTATTGAAGCTGGCTTAAGGCGTTTCCATAATTCTTCTTTTGTCCATTGACCATAAAGAAGTGATTGCAATGCCATAGCTGCTAAAATCGAAAATGTCAACTGTGGAATTACCATGGCAATTGAAGGAGCCCTGAACTTATTATAATAGGGCAGATGGTCAAAAAGAAAATAGTTAATGGCGCTGGCATGCGATCCCCAGGCGAGTATCAATCCCATAACAGTGGCTCCAACAACCCATCCAAGATGCCAATCCCTTACGAGGAATAATCCTATGATGAATAGCATTACTACTATAACACCAAAATAAACCGGACCGGAAGTTCCCAATGTTTGCGGGCCCCAATAAGCGGATAAGGCACCATAATAACTTTGGGTTACTTGTTCTGGTAAACGGGCTTCGATCATAGCTTCCACTGCTTTTGATTTATCACCTAATTCAGTCGGCCCACTGCTTCCCCCTTTAAAGGCAGGTAAAACAATGGTAAAGCTTTCATCGATGCCATAACTCCAGCGGAAGGCATAATCTTTATCTAAACCACCCTTTGTGGCATTGTCTTTTGGTTTATTGATTGTTAGTTCAGACCTTCCCCCCCTCATAGTTTCTTTCGCATACTCATTCAATGGCATCAGCATTACCGCATACGAAGCAGCGCCAATACCAATGGCTGCAATTGATAAGCCAGCGGTTTTTAAAAGATGGGTATAGTCTTTTTCTTTTATTGTTTTTATCAAGAAGGCAAAAGCTGCAACCAGTATAACTAGGAAAGTATAATATACTATTTGAACGTGGTTCTGATAGAATAAAAGAGTGCTGAATGTAAGGGCAGTTATAAAACCAAGTACATATTTACGTTGGGTAAGTAAGATAAACCCAGCTAACACTGCTGGAGCATAGCCCATTGATGAAAACTTAGTAGTATGTCCTACTGCTACAAGAATAGCATTATAAGAAGCATAGCTATAAGCAAGTGCTCCGAAAATGCCGACCCATGATTTCATTCGGAAAACCATGCAAAGAATATAGAAGCAAATACAGCTTAGGAAGAATAAACTGACTGGTGTTGGAAGTCCAAAACGGAATACAAAGTCTAACCATGCCAGGGTAACATTGTATTTAGATTCCATAGAAACCTGATAACCTGGCATCCCGCTGAACAAGCTATTGGTCCAAAGAGGGAAATGACCTGTTTTCTCCTTGTATTCAAAGGATTGCTGGGCCATACCTTTCCAACTCATCACGTCGTGCTGATTTACTACCATGCTTTTCAGGGCTGGCATACAGTAAATTACCGATACAGCTAAGAAAATGCCTATCGCCAACACATGTGGCTGTACTTTCTGCCAGATATTCTTGTTCATAAAGGAGGTAAATAATTAAAAATGATGGGCAAAATAATGCAATTTTACAGGATACCGGCTTATGCAGAACCTATTATTTTTTTTCCGCGTCACCTTTATCTGTAATGTGTGCCTTCTATTGTCGGCACTATCCAAATTCTGGACAATTCTGCCAGAGGGGTTTATTTCATCTACTGTAGTTGTGCTAGGGGTGGGGCTGGCCTTTTTTTGCAATATAACTGCTAACCTGGTGGTATTGATTTTGATCTTGCGCCGACAAGGAGCTGTTGAATATTTCCCCAAATGGCTGATAATTGCCAATTTCTTATTCTTGATTCCTGAAGTTTATCTGCTTTTGAGGTAAAAATGACATTTGTCTAAGGGCCTACCTTATTTAGCGCTGAGTTTTTGGCACATCACATAATCGTCCATAATATACCCGTTACCAATGGGTATTTTCTCTTCTGTAAGTATTTCAAACCCTTCTTTTTCGTAAAATCTTCGGGCCTTGTTATACTTATTTACATTAAGGCGTAGTTCAACAGCGCCAGTGCTAATGACCATTTCCCTGACTTTTCCCAGTAAGGCCTTTCCTAATCCCATACCCTGAGTGGAAGGTGAAACGTATAACTTCTGCAGTTTGTAAATACCCTCTTCTATTTTATTGAAAGAGGCAAATCCTAAAGGAGTATCCTGATTCTCAATAATCAAAAACTGATGGTTATATTCATCCATTTGTTTGGCTAAAGCTTCAGGATTATAGATAAGATGAAGCATGAAATCAAGCTGTTCTTTTGATAATATTTCTTTATAAGCTGTAGGCCATATCTCATAAGCCAATGTCTGGATTATCAGAATGTCATCATGTCCTGCCAATCTTATTCTGATGTTATCGTTCATCACAAATTGCTTTAAGATTTTGTCACTTTAGAGGTATTCCCTTCTTTATTTGTCTGTAAAATAAAATAGCACCTGTCAGATAAATGAGCAGTACAGTTCCGAAAAACAATCCTTTAAAAACAAGACTTGAATTTTCTGGATTTGCTTTTAGTAATAAAGTGAAAATGAACAAGCCATGTAACATAAAAGGCAGAAGCAGGGCAATTATATTCGAAAGAAAACCTTTTTCACTTTTAATGAAATATGCCATAATAATTGAGAAGGAAGCATGTGAAAAAACCGACAATAGCATCAATTGGCTATAACTTGATAAACCGTTTATATAGGCAATTTGGGAGTTTTCAAAAGTTGCAAAGCCCATTGCCATCAATAAGGCAATAGTTAAAGATTGTTGAGCACTTTGCGAAACTGATGGTTGTAAAAGAAAAAACCTAAATAGTAAGAATTTACTTCCTTCTTCAATGAGAGCAATGATCAGGAATGAAAAAAACAATTGATCATTAACAGGTTCTGAAACCAGTTTTAAGATACCAGCCGGAAACAATAACGATTGAAAGTATTTAATTGGTATCGCCAATACCAAACCCGACAAAAAGGAAATCAATGCCATTTTTCTACTGGAACCAGAAAAATTGCCATTAACTCCCCAATAGATTACAAGGGCTAATAAAGGAGCGAGCAATACAGATAAAGAAAGTAATACCATGAATCAAAAGTAGAAAAATGGGTTGAATTCTATGGCCTTTATATTCAGGTTGAGAATTGCTCTTAAGTGGAACTGTTGTTTGTTGAATTTTCAAAATTAATTCTGGATAGGTTTTGATGCAGTTTGATGGATTTGAGAGATATCCTGATGGCAATCCAATACGAAATTAATGCCCCAAGCAATAGTAGTCCGCCTGATACAAATTTTGTAACCTCTGGGCTTTGTTGTAAAAACAGGAAAAAGTCAAAACTTCCATGGAAGAAAGCGGCCAATAATAATCCTTTTATAAAATGCGTTCCAGCATTCTCAGGGTCGAATTTCGCAAGACCAACATGATATCCCATCAATACTGCGAAGGAAGCATGTGCCGGAACCGACAAGAACATTCTAAGAAAAGCAGTTGATAATCCTCCTTCCATTACATACCCAATGTTTTCCAGTGTTGCAAAACCCATGCTCACCATTACGGAATAAACAATGCCATCCAAAGGTTCATTAAATGCTTTTTTTCGGTAAGCATAAATCCGGAGCATGAATAGTTTGCTGCCTTCTTCGCTAAGGCCTATAATCCCGAAAGTATAAATGAAATAGTAGATTAAAGATTTGCTGGCAAAATATGCATCCAGTTGCTTTGACAGGGTGAGTTGCATAATAATTGCCGGCAATGTACTTAGGACCCCTAAAAAAAACGAAATGAGGATGTTTTTTAACGGCTCACGGTCATACCGGTCCTTTGAATAGAAATATAACATTATGGCAATCCCTGGAGCTAGGGCAAGGGCTATTAGCAGCATATTCCAAAAATAGAGGAAAAAGGAAGAATAATAAAACCCTTTACTTGTTTATCACCTTTAGGGTGTAACCTGGTTTTCCTCTTTCCGGAGTAATTTTGATTAGGTAAATCCCTTGTTTAGCATGACGAATAGGGAGCAACACATCCTGTTGTACGTTTGTTATGTTTACTGGTATTGCTTGAAGTAATTGGCCGTCTCCAGTGTAAAGGCTTACCATAAATATTCCTAAAGAGGAATTGAATCTTATTGGTATAGTATTGTGTGTCGGGTTTGGTATAGTTACGTAAGATTTGCCACTACAGTTTACCTGCCTTGTATTGCTATAAGTAAATTTGCCATCAGTATCTGCCATCTTTATTTTGTAGTATACTATTCCAGAATAGGACAGGTTATGGGTGAAATGATATTGAGTTGAACCAACAGTGTTGCCAAGGGATTTTACCTGACCGGTTGATTGGAAATTGTTTCCATCCTTTGAATACATGATTTCAAAAAAAGATGTATTTCTTTCATTAGAACAGGTCCAGTTTAATTGTACTGATTCATTTTGGCTTGTTGCGGTAAAAGATAACAATGTCAATGGAACAATACCATTTGTTTGCCAAATGAACGCCTGACCAGTGGTTGGTTTATTATTGACGGTATTCACTTCAGCAATAGCCGAAACTACAGGACTTGGTGAAAGATCACTAACAGATACGAATACACCAGCATTTTTTCCAGCTAATCCTACTGAGGCATTCCCTGTATTTACAGTAAAGCCATTATCCCTGTAAAGGAATTCTATATTGTTGATTGTTTCAAACAGCTTCACCTGGAAATTAATGACTCCTTTTTGAGCGTTAAAATTCCATTCCATGTTAGTCCACTCAATTGTCAGGACCCTGTAAGGCGCTACTCCTGATAATTGGTACTGTATGGCGCCACCATTGCTTACTTCAAGATCATCCCATAATGGTGCTATCAGCGGTGCCAGATTGGTACCTCCAACTGTTGAAAGCCCATTTACATAACTGTCTGTTGCATTTTCATTGAAGGATATAAAACCATTGGAACTGATATAAAGATTATTAAAAAGGCTATCATCAAAACTGAATGCAAATCCAATGGGAATGGCAGAAGATATTTCATCGTCGGCATGTGCACCAAATACCTGTGTGCCTGCTATTGGAGAATATCCATTATTTGAAGAGATGAAAGTATAAGTTAGATATTGGGAGAAGGAGGGGCTTGAAAATGACAGCAATAGTAATATTGACAGAATATATTTTGGTAGGCTTAATTGAAGGCCGCTGCTGGGTATACCGCGCCGTTTCATTTTCTAGGTTATTGGATCGCTTATAAAACGCAATTGAAACCCTGCTATTTCAAGCATTTAACGGAAAGGATGGAAACTAAGGGTTTTTGTATAAGTAGGGTAAGGGGAAGACTGGAAGTCGGGAAGACCGAAAGTCCGGAAGGAAATACAAATACAAGTAGGGAGTAGGGAAGTAGAAAATACAAGTAGAGACAGGAAGACAGGAAGACCGAGAGTCCGGAAGTCTGGAAGTCCGGAAGACCGAAAGAAAATACAAATAAAAGTTAGGGAGTTAGGGAGTAAGGAAGTTAGGGAATTGGAAAGGAGGGTAGGTTTAAAATTTAATTGAAAAGGAATTTTGCTGAAAAAGAAAAAAATAACCGCAAAGCCAAAGAGTAATCCCTCTGTGCCTGCGGTTATTTTATCTAATTACAAGGCTGTACATGATACCTGCCACCTTGTATTTCTATTCTCTTTCGGACTTCCCGACATTCAGACTCTGCTTGTATTTCCTACTTCCCTACTACCTTCCTTCCTAACTTCCCTACTTGTATTTCCTTCCGGACTTCCCGACTTTCGGACTTCCGGACTTAATATAAGGTATCTCCAAAAATCAAAAGCCTCGGACTTAAATATCAGACTCTCCAACTATCAATCGCCTCGGACTTTCCGTCTCTCAAACCGCCATTCTCTTCTTCAAATTCTCATCAATCGCTTCCAGGAATTCTTCAGTATAGAGATAGTGTTTGCCGTGTTCCACTTTATTACCATGAATACAAACGGCAAGGTCTTTAGTCATTTTGCCAGACTCAACGGTTTCAATACAAACAGCTTCGAGAGCGTTACAGAAATCAATCAAAGGCTGATTGCCATCGAGTTTTCCACGGAAGGCTAATCCTCTAGTCCATGCAAAAATGGAGGCAATTGGATTTGTGGAAGTAGGCTTGCCTTTCTGATGATCACGATAGTGACGGGTAACTGTACCATGCGCAGCTTCTGCTTCCATAGTCTTACCATCGGGAGTCACCAATACAGAAGTCATTAATCCCAATGATCCGAAGCCTTGTGCCACTGTATCGCTTTGTACGTCTCCGTCATAGTTCTTACAAGCCCAAACGAATTTTCCATTCCATTTCAAGGCACTCGCAACCATGTCATCGATAAGGCGATGTTCATATGTTATACCTGCAGCATCAAAGGCTGTTTTGAATTCCTGCTCGAATATTTCCTGGAAAATATCCTTGAAACGACCATCATATTTCTTGAGGATAGTATTCTTTGTACTTAAGTATAAAGGCCATCCTTTTTGTAAAGCCATATTGAAACAACTGCGTGCAAAACCGGCAATGCTCTCATCAGTATTGTACATGCTTAAGGCAACACCTGCACCCTTGTATTTGTATACTTCATGCTCAATTACCTGACCGTCTTCACCTTCAAACTTGATAGTCAGTTTTCCCTTACCAGGCACTACGAAATCTGTAGCACGATATTGATCGCCAAAAGCATGACGACCAACTATAATGGGACTATCCCAGGTGGTTACTAATCGGGGGATATTCTTGATAACGATTGGCTCGCGGAATACGGTTCCATCAAGGATATTTCTGATGGTTCCATTAGGACTCTTCCACATTTGTTTGAGATGGAATTCTTCTACACGGGCCTCATCGGGAGTGATAGTAGCACATTTGATACCGACACCGTATTGTTTTATGGCATTGGCAGAATCAATTGTTACCTGGTCATTGGTCTGATCGCGGTACTCAACCCCTAGATCAAAATATTTGATGTCCAATTCAAGGTAAGGGATGATCAGTTTGTCTTTGATGAATTTCCAGATTATGCGGGTCATCTCGTCTCCATCGAGTTCCACAACAGGATTTGCTACTTTGATTTTGCTTGCCATAAAAAACAATTTACATATTTAATGGATTGCAAACCTACCACAATTAAGCCAATACACAAAAGGGGGCGGCATGGGAATTTTAAGATAAAACAAGGAACTTATAACCCAATTGGCAGTAAACAATTCGCTTCTATGGGAGCCATTCATTATTATTATTTATTGCCAATATTCGTACTTCTTTTTTTTCTAAAAAACTAGCAGATAAAATTCCAAAAGTTTACCTTGCAATTATGTTAAGGGGGTTAAAGGCATATCTGAGCCAATACATTGAGTTGTCGGCAGCGGATGAACTGATGCTGTCTCAATTATTGGAAGTTCGTACATACGACAAAAAAGCACGTTTGACCGATATTGGCGAAACGGAGCTATATCTCAATTTTGTTCTAACTGGCATGTTGCGGAAATATTTTTTCAGGGGGAAAGAAGAGATCATTACCCATATCACCCCTGAAGGTAGTATTCTGGCCTCTGGCACATCTTTTTTCACTAAGCAGCCATCCAAGTTCATTGTTGAAGCCATTGAGCCTACAACGGTTGTTTCATTGAATCATGACAACCTTGAAAAGATTTTGTCTTCTTCACCCAAATGGGAAAGAGCTGGCAGGTTGTTGGTGCAGGATTTTTTTCTTGATAAAGAATATTGGTTGCTGGATAGTATACGCTATACACCGAGGGAGCGCTTTCTGCATTTGATGAAAGAAAGACCTGATCTGTTGCAAAGAGTACCCCAAAAATATCTGGCATCTTACCTTAACATTAAACCCGAAACATTTAGCAGATTGAAGCACCTGATGTTATCAAAGAAAAAATCCGTTCCGGCAAAAAAGTAATTACTAACCGATCCTTCTTAAATGAATATAAATAACCTTTCTTTCCAAGATATCGTAGAATATCTGCAACGGTATTTTCCTGTTACAGAAGAACAGGCTGAAATGATGATGGGCTATTGTGAAATGAGACATTTCGATAAGAAAGTGGTTATAGTTGATGAAGGAGAAGTAGATACCTACCTCAACATGGTGATGAAAGGATTAGTCAGGAAATTTGTGAGAAAGGGGAAAAATGAAATCACACTGCAGTTGGCAACTGAGGGACATATCATCGATTCAGACATTTCATTCCTGAAACAGGAACCTTCGCTGGTTGTTGTTGAAACTATAGAACCAACCACATTGGTTTCATTAAGCCGGAAAAAGATGGATGAGGCACTAGTGAAGATGCCCGGTGCCGACAGAATGGGTCGCCAATTGCTGTTGGCTATGTTTCTAAAGAAAGATGAAAGGCATTATAAGTTATTGCAACATTCTACCCGCGAAAGGTTTGTTGAATATGTTCACAATCATCCTCACATGTTGCAACGTGTACCACAAAAATATCTTGCTTCCTATCTGAATATAAAGCCTGAAACATTCAGCCGTTTAAAACATCTGGTAAGGAAAAGCAAACCTTAAAGGTTTACTACCAATACCGGGATTTTCAACTCATGCCTCACAGAGTTAATTGTTTCACCATAGATCCAATCCTTGACGCCAGAATGGCCATGAGCGCCAATTACAAGCAGACTGGCTTCCGCTTCCACCACAAGACGCACAATTTCTTTCGTACGGTTATGGTAACCCAATGCACCTACTGATGAATACCCTTGTAATTCCAATCGCTTGATATAGGATTGAAGCCGCTCTTTATCAGCCCGGGTTTCAAAATCATCACTGTCTTTCCCCAGATAATGCGCCGATACACTTTCTACAATGTGAATGAGTATATAGGTAGTGCCTTTTTTACCCTGTCCAATAGCATGAACCAATAATTTCTCATCACTTTCACTGAAATCCAGTGCTACCGCAATCTTATTATAAGATGGAATTTCCTGCAATTGCCATCCTACACTTTCGGGATGTACTAATAAAGGCACACCCGGTTTCTTTTTTCGAAGCATCGGGAAAAAGGTAATGTATAGTAATAATGCACCGAATATTATAAGTGCTGCCACTAATACTATTTTCCAAATCAAATAGCCTGGGGTATTGAAGAATAGAACGGTTTCATTGATCACCATTCTCACATTCAAGTATACAAGTATTGTAGCAACCGTCCAGGCCAAAAATTTAATCAAAGGCTTGATGGCAAAAGTGCCCATGGTTTCCTTGTCGCTTACAAAATGTATCAGGGGAATAATTGCAAATCCCAATTGAAGACTTAAGACTACCTGGCTTAGTACCAAAAGGCTATCCACTTTTGTATCACCAGAAAAAAAGATGACTAATACTGCTGGTA
>JBGAQE010000130.1:0-14072 GCA_044220885.1 Chitinophagaceae bacterium | reverse complement strand
TCAATGATACCTGCTCCGTTTTCTCCGTATAATCCTACTGCATGTACTTCATCAACATAAGACAAGGCATTGTATTTTTCTGCAAGGGCAGCGATTTCTTTTAGTGGAGCAATGGTTCCTTTTATCGAGTAGACAGATTCTATCACAACCATTTTTGGCTGATCTAATTGCAGTGCTTTAAGTATCGATTCAAGGTGTTCAATATCATTATGCCTGAATATTATTTTCTTGTTTCCCGCACTGCGCATTCCTTCGATGAGAGATGCATGATTTCTTTCATCTGAAATAAAAATCATTTCAGGCCAGTTCCGTCCCAATGTTTGAAGAGTGGTTACATTGGCAGCATAAGCACCATTGAACAGGAGGGCTGCTTCTTTCTGATGCCAATCAGCTAAAGTAGACTCGAGTTCATGGTGATGAAGGGTAGTGCCGGATATATTCCTGGTACCACTGCTGCCTGTTCCACTACGATGGGTGACAAATCCCAGTTTGGCAATTACTTCCTCTTGTGTACTCAAGCCCAGATAATCGTTACTGCACCAGTTGACAGCAGAATGTGTTATTCCATCAGCATCGGTATAATAGAATTTTGGAAAATGCTGCGCACTTTTATTCACTTCAAGAAAATGACGATAGTTGCCACTTTCTTTAAGAGAGTTCAATTGCTTATGGAAACGCGCTTCGTACATATCCTACAAAAATAGTAGACAAATAGCCCTTACCCAAATATTATTTCAATCGTTTCATTAACTAACAGTTGTTTTACTTTGAAAATGACTTTTTTATGACTTGGTTAGTAAATTCTATTTTGCCTGAAGGGTGATTGCCCTTACATTTGTAAAGTCTATAAAATAAGTAGGGTAAAAGAAAGTGAGTTTCTGCTTGTATTTGATAAAGGATTCTTTTATAATACACTACTAGTAAACAGTTTGACTATGCAAAGTTTTCGTACTGAGTTAGAAAATCCATTGGTAGAGAAAGATATCATTGAACTGGAGCAGAAGATCCGTGCTTTCAGGGAAGGAACTATTGCAGAGGAAAAATTCAGGAGTCTTCGTTTGGCCAGGGGTGTATATGGGCAAAGACAACAGGGTGTTCAGATGGTTCGAATCAAATTACCCTATGGTAAAATGACATTGGCGCAATGGAAGCGGATCAGTGATGTATCAGATGAATATTCTACAGGGAATCTTCATTTAACAACCAGACAAGATATCCAGATTCATTTTGTTAGTCTTGATCGTACACCGGAAATATGGGCTGAGTTAGAAAAAGACCAGGTAACTATCAGGGAAGCCTGTGGTAATACGGTACGAAATATTACAGCAAGTGATATGGCAGGTATTGATCCGGAAGAACCATTTGATGTAACTCCCTATGCACATGCCATGTTTGAATATTTTCTGCGAAAGCCTTTGTGCCAGGAAATGGGAAGAAAGTTCAAGATCGCTTTCAGCAGTAGTGAGAAGGATACGGCCTTAACCTTCATGCATGATCTGGGAGCCATTCCAAGAATAAAAATTGTTGATGGGAAAGAAGTAAGAGGGTTCAAGATATTAATAGCTGGAGGACTGGGAGCTCAGCCGCATCTGGCAATTGCTACCCATGAGTTTCTGGAAACAGACTTATTGATTCCGTATCTGGAAGCTGTGTTGAGAGTATTTGATCGCCATGGTGAAAGAAACAGCAGGCATAAAGCGCGGATTAAATTTCTTATACAAAAATTAGGTATCGAAGCCTTTAATGAATTGGTTGCTGCAGAGCAATTAGCATTAACCTATCAGCGCTATCCAATTGATGCCGGTAGTTTTGCTTTGGCTCCTTTGCCAGCTAATTCAATAGAACCGGTTGGAATTACGATAAAGAATCCATTTGCTTATGAGATATGGAAGAAAACGAATGTGGTGAAGCAGAAGCAATCGGGTTATGTTGCTGTTTATGTGCGTGTTCCTAATGGCAATATACATTCAACCAACAGCCGTAGCTTGATTGAAAAACTTTCTGGTTTTATTGCTGATGATATTCGTGTTACTATCAATCAAGGACTTCAGTTTCGATTTGTAAACCCATCGAATCTGGAATATATCTATTCAGTATTGGAAGAAGAAGGGTTTACCCAACCTGGATTTGGAAGTACTGCAGATATTACAAGTTGTCCGGGTACAGATACTTGTAATTTAGGTATCAGTAACAGCACAGGTACTGCTCTTGTATTATCTGAAGTAATTGAAGAAGAGTTTCCGGAATTTCTTTATAACAGGGAGTTGGCTATACGCATCAGTGGTTGTATGAATAGTTGCGGTCAGCATGGTATGGCATCAATAGGATTTCATGGTTCCTCTTTAAAAGCAAAAGGGCAGGTAGTGCCTGCTTTGCAAGTATTGATTGGTGGAGGTGTATTAGGGAGTGGTAATGCCCGGATTGCTGATAAAGTAATTAAGGTGCCAAGCAAAAGAGGTCCTGATGTATTACGAGTATTGTTGAATGATTATATGTCGAATGCAAAACCAGAGGAGACTTATTATTCATATACTCAAAGTAAGGGAGAGATTTATTTCTTTGAATTATTGAAACCTTTGGCCAATCTTGAAACCCTTGAGCCTGATGATTTCATTGACTGGGGACAGGAAATAAAATTTGCGACAGCCATTGGAGTTGGGGAATGTGCTGGTGTTATGATTGATTTGGTTTCCACTTTATTATTAGAGGCTGATGAGAAGGTGGAATTAAGTAAAGCCTGTTTAGATAATATGGCCTGGGCTGATGCAATATATCATGCTTATTCTGCTCAGGTACATAGTGCCAAAGCTCTTTTACTAAAGAAGGGAGTTCAGTGTAATACGCAGAATGGAATCCTAAACGATTTCGATAAATATTTTACAGCAGAAGGATTATATACAGGGAATGCAAGCTTCAAGACATCGGTGCTTAGTATGAATGAAAACGCCCCTTCTGAGAGTTTTGCAAAAACTTATTTACAAAAGGCAATTGACTTTATACATTATGCCCGTCAGTTCAAAGAGAAGGAAGAATTGGCGGTTACAAAATCTTAATAACCATTAAGACCCTCAAAGAGTGGCGCCCGGTTTTCCGGGCGCCTTATTTATTACTGATACACCCTTACATAGTCTATTTCCATCTTTTGCGGGAAAATGGTATCGTCAACACCATATTTACCGCCCCAGTCTCCACCAACTGCAATATTCAATAAGAGATGGAATTCCTTATCGAATGGCCATTCGGCACTTCCTTTATGTTCATTCTTAAAAACGTTATACACCTTATTGTCGATGGAAATACTAATGGTTTCGGCTGTCCAATCGATAGCGTATACATGAAATGCTGATGACAGATCTTTAATGGGAACTCCTTTTGTTTCTGGGTTCCTTTCATTCCGTTAAAAGCACCTGTATGAACGGTTCCAATCAGTGAATCGGGCCAGTAACCTACATTTTCCATGATATCTATTTCTCCGCTATGCGGCCAACCACCATATTCCCATTTTGTAGGTAGCATCCATACAGCAGGCCACATGCCTCTTCCTGCAGGTAATTTTGCTTTTACTTCTATGCGACAATATTTCCAATCCCCCTTATTTTTAGTAACCATTCGTGTGGAAGTATACTGGGCATCTTCCATGGTTTCTTTTTTGGCAGTAATGATCAGGTGACCATTTTCCACTCTGGCATTTTCGGGGCGGTTAGTGTAATACTGTAATTCGTGATTACCCCATCCACAGTTTTGAGGACATCCTCTTGCGAGGTCGTAACCCCATTTTGTACTGTCTGGCAAACCGGGTGTATTAAATTCATCTGACCATACTAATTTCTTAAAAGGAGATTGTCCTATTGAATTTATTGTTGTTATAAAGGCAACTAATAGGAGAGGAATAAGTTTCCAGTTTTTTCTATACGGCATCATAGTATTTCGTTTGAAGATGAAGAGGGCCTGTCCTGTAAAGAACAGGCCCTCACTGAATACTAAATTACGGAATGCAGGGTTGTCTTAACCCTCTGCATTATTGATAAACCCTAACATAATCAACTTCCATGGTAGCGCTGGTGAAAGCCGGATCGATGGCTCCACCAAAATTGCCACCCATGGCCACGTTAAGGATAATGAAGAAGTTCTGATTGAAAGGTAATGAGGACTGGTTGCCAAATGAATAGAATGAAACATCATCTACAAGAAAACGAATTGTGGTAGCTGTCCATTCTACAGTGTATTTATGGAATGCTGTTGTTGCAGTAGGATTCATTACGGTACCGCCATCAGCATTTCCACCTGAGTGTCCTGGATGATGAACTGTTCCATAAATTTTATTCAAATTGTTTCCTACATGTTCCATGATATCTATTTCACCGCAGCCAGGCCATCCGGCAGATGCAATATTATTCCCCAACATCCAGAAAGCAGGCCAGGTGCCAGCACCTGCAGGAATTTTTATGCTTGCTTCAATTTTGCCATACTTAACAGAGAATTTATCTTTTGTAAGCATCCGGGTTGAAGTGTAAGCGCTTCCACTAAAGCTTTCTTTTCTGGCAGTGATCTTCAATGTGCCATTTGAAATGTTCACATTTTCTGTTCTGTTGGTATAATACTGTTGTTCATTGTTTCCCCATCCACCACTTCCGGTTCCCAGATCATATCCCCATTTAGAGGCATCCGGTGCACCGGCTGTATCAAATTCATCACTCCATACGAGTGTTAATGCTACTGTTACGTTTATGGTAATAGATTTTGAAACTTTTTTCCCTCCGGCACTTTTAGCTGTAACACTTACAATATAACTACCGGTTGTTGGATATTTATAAGTAAGCTTACCAGATGGAACAGTTTGAAAAACACCATTGCCAAAATCGAAATCATAAGTAACCGCATTTGTAGCTGTAGCAGTAAATGCTACATTGCCACTATTGTCGGTACTAACAGTTGCTTCCAGGGTTAGGTTGGTAGGAGCTACATCTGTTGAACCTGATGAACCTCCTTTCTTACAGCCTCCTAGCAGTAATACTGCTATGAATAATGATACAGTTGACAATACCTTCATAGTATTAAGGTTTTACTTTTAGTTTTTGATACCATGCATTTCCATCTATACCGATGTTACGAAGATGGATATTGGTAGCTGATGCTGAAAGTATCTCGTATGTGTTACCACCAGTTCCGAAGTTAACAATTCCATTGCCTGGAACAGTAAATTGTATTCTTGTAGATACTGCTGGAGTTGAAGCTGAAGTAGCATCCTGGAATACCAGTTTTTTTGCTCCTGCAGTACTTATGGCAAAACAATTATCACCACCTGCAAATCCATAATATCCTGATGCGGCACCGATGGAAAAGGATTCTCCTTTATTATCGATAGTCATTGAAATATTATTGTTTACATCTTTAGTGAACGTGATTTCGTCGTCATACTGGCAATCGGAACGGGTATTTGGATCGGCAGCATACCAGATAGGGGAGAACTGATCGGCTGGACCAACACCCACATGTCCCGGAGCTGTTTTGTCTGTAACCCAGGTTCTGCTTGAACCATTTGTCAATGATGCTATAATTTCTGCAGGAATCTCAAATGCTACAAACACTTTTATGGTTTTGCTGATATTTGAGATAGCACCACCTGTACCAACAGCACTTACATTTATAGTATAATTGTTTGTGCCGGGGTTGGCATACTTGTAGTTGATGGTACCTGAAGGTACTGATAAGGTTTTTCCATCTCCGAAATCGATATTATAAGTGATAGCATTGGTAGCGGTAGTAGTAATACTTACCTTACCAGTTCCATCCCCATTCGGATTAGCGGCATCTGCTCCTGTAACAACTGTAGCAAGAGTTAATGCCGATGGTGTTTTTATTTCCCCGAATGTATAATCGGGCTTTTTACAACTGCTAAAACCTGCAAGGGCTGCGAAAGCTATAGCGGCTATGTTTTTTATGTTGATACGCATAGTTAAACAGTTTTTTAATTAGTTAAGTGTGATGTCGTCAAAAAGGAAAGTGAAATTCGCTGTACCATCGCCCATTGTTCCCAGATCGAAGATCAACACGATCTTTTGATAAGAGTTAGCTGTATTGATGGCGCTGAAATCGAATGTCAATAGTTCCCAGGCACCTGCTGAGGTTGTGGTCACTTCTTTTTCATAACTGATTCCACCATTGTTTTGGTTCTCTACTTTCAATAAAACCTTTGCACCTATTCTTGGAGAGAATACTTTCATTTTGAAAGTCTTCTTTACAGAGAAATCGATTGGACTTGTCAAGCCAATCCAACTTCCACCCCAAACCTGACCGGCATTCTTAACCATCTTACCCACTTTTGCACTGGTATTGATTCCAGATGATTGAGGATTGCTGATAACAGTAGCATTACCACCATCAAAGTCAGTGAATGTATACGTGAGTGAACCAGATTCGAAGTCCAATGGAAGAGCGATACCATTCACTACATTAGTTGAAAGATATTTCACATCATCCCAGATAAACACTTTACCAGTACCTGCATTTCCAAAATCAAAGAAGATGGAAGCCTTATCATAAGTATAGCCATTGTTGATGCCTGCAGTACCTGGCGCTGGATTGATGAAATCGAATATCAAAGTTTCCCAGGTATTAGCAGCTCCTGTGATAGCTTCTGTTTCTACAGACTTAGTAGGGTCATTATGATCTTCAATCTTCAATCTGATATGTATGCCTGCTGCAGGTGAATATACCCTTACACTCATTTGAGAAGTGGTAGTAGAAATAGGAATGGCGGAAGCAAAACCTGCAGATGTACCGATGGTGGTACCAGCCCATGTTTCAGCTCCGTTTGCTTTTGTAGTTATCTTAACCTTATTCGCATTGTTCAATGGGTCGGTACCATCAACAGTCTGGTTATTTCCAAAGTCTGTCATGGTATAATTCACACCATTAGCATCAAATGTAACCGGAAGGTTGATTTGTGCAGATGGTAATGAGTTAGTAAGACGGATATCGTCGAAAAGGAAGGTGAAGTTAGCAGTGCCATCTCCCTGTGTTCCTAAATCGAATATCAGTACTATATGTTCGTATGTGTTAGCTGTATTGATAGCTGTATAATCGAATACGAGATCTTCCCATGCATTGGCAACAGTAGTAGCGACTTCTTTTTCAAAGGCGAAAGCGGGGTTTGCTGCATTCTCCACTTTCAACAGCACTTTAGCGCCAACTCTTGGAGAGAATACTTTCATCCGGAAATACTTATTGGCAGAGAAGTCGATAGAGCTGCTCAAACCAATCCAGCTGCCACCCCAAACCTGTCCTGGGTTCTTAACCATCTTTCCTACTTTAGCAGAGGTATTGATGCCATTGCTTTGTGGATTAGCAATAACAGTTGCATTACCTCCATCAAAATCATTGAAGATATAGTTGATGGTTGGCGATTCGAAATTCAAAGGCAGTAAAACCGGATCTACAATTGTCATAGTCTTTGTAGTTTCAGTTGTAGCCGCACCACCACTTAAGGCTACTACTCTTATAGTATGCACACCTGTTGTAGTATACACATGGCTGATAGTTTCACCTTCCAGAAAGGATTGTGGAACCTCATTGGCTACATCTCCAAAGTAAACCTTAAAGAATGTTTCGTAGAGTGCTTTTGCACTAACATTTACTTTAAAGTTATTGGTTGGGTCAATAACAGCAGTCACTTCAAGGTTTTCCGGAGCTTTGAATGATACGGTGAGCTTCTGAGTAGTTTCAGTAGACTTACCAGTTACATTGTATGCCACCAGCTTAACATTATAAACACCTTCAGCATATTTATGAGTAGTGTTCTTTCCGCTTTCGATTTTTGCAGGAACAACGGTACCGTCACCATAGTACACTTCATACGAAATAGCACCTTCGCCATTCGGAGTGATGGTTACATTTCCTGTATTGTCTTGTGAAATCTCAAATAGTGCCGTCAGTTTATCTGGCGCAGTAGCGCTTTCGATAAATGACACGTCGTCGTTGGTAACTTTATTACAACCTGCCGTGAATGCGAGGAGTAATGCAAAGCCCAAAATATATTTTATGGAATTCATTATCGTTAGTTTTAAATGTTAATGATTAGTATCCGGTATTTTGGGTTAATCCAGAAATATCCACTTCCTGTTGTGGTATTGGGAATACTTCATGTTTGCCAGCCACAAATCCTGTGATCTTAGTGGTGGCTAATCCTGTTCTTACCAGATCAAAAAAACGATCTCCTTCCATTGCTAACTCCAGTCTTCTTTCATCCCAGATAGCTGTTTTTAAAGCAGTTCCTGTTGATGTGATGTTATGGAGATTGTCGCCAAAGGCGCGTTGACGTACCCTGTTCAGATAGTCTTGTGCTTTTGTATCGTTAGCTGCTGTTGCCCTGTTATTGGCTTCTGCTGCCATCAATAAAACATCGGCATAACGGATGATACGGAAGTTATTGGTATAGTTCAATTCCAACTGACCAGAAGTTTCTCCTTTTCTTGGCAGATACTTTTGATTGTATAGGCCGGTGTTTTTATAAGGAGCCACCTGATAAGTGATATTGAATGATGGATTAGCTGTTTTATAAGCTTCAATATCCAGTACTGTTACAGCTTTGCGCTTATCTCCTGCTGTATAGGCAGTAGCCAAATTCTGTGTTGGAAGGTTTGTGCTCCATCCTGCAGAATAAGGCATGTTGGCAGAACCATTCAGTCCACGGATTCCACATTGTTGAACAGCGTAGTTACCCTGACCTCTTGTAGCACCACCCCAGTTATAATAAGGGGAAGTGTTTGAGTATTGTATTTCGAATACTGATTCAGGTCCGTTTTCGCCAGAAGCCAAGAACATGGAACCGAAATCGGAAACCAGACTGAAAGCATTGGATGTAATAATTGGTTCCAGTGTGCTGGCCGCCAGATCGAATTTATTCTGATAGAGATATACTTTACCTAGTAAAGCCTGAGCGGCATATTTGGTAATGCGACCTTTCTGAACCTGAACCGCAGGCAATGACGCTACAGCTTTAGTAAGATCTATTTCAATCTGGTTATAGATTGAAGATTTTGCTACACGTGGAAGGCTTTTTGAATCTGAAAGACCTAATCTCTTCTCCGTAAAAAGTGGTACATCACCAAACATCTTTACGAGAGTGAAATAATAGTAGGCCCTCATGAAGTATACTTCTCCATAAAGAGCTTCCTTACCAGCAAAATCAATGGTTTCGCCAGCAAGATTCTTGTCTTTATATTGATGCATGTAATTGGCGCGGTTAATGCCTTCATAAGCCGACTGCCAGATATCTGCCAATGTTGAATTCACTGGAGAATGTGTGTAGTCGTCTATCTGTTGTAAGGCTAATACGTCTGATGCGTTTTCTCCACCGCTAACAGCATTATCTGAAGCGATGTCTCCGATGGGAACAACCTGATTGATCCATTGCAAAGGAGTATACACACTAACGGCCATGGTGCGGTAGTCTGATTCGGATTTCAGATAATCCAGTTCGGTTATTTTGAAATCCTCATGCGGATTGTAATCCACCCATTTTTTGCAGGATGTAAGCATGGTGATGATAAATACCAGGCTTACGATTTTTACATTTTTCATTATTGCAATATTTTGAGGTAGTGTTATAATTTAATGTCAAGACCGAAAGAATAAGTTCTGGCTTGTGGATAAGCACCACGGTCGATGCCGGTATCCAGTATACCACCAGCTATTTCCGGATCGAATCCTGAATACTTGGTTAAGGTGATAGCATTCTTCACTTGCAGATATACACGGAGTTTACTGAAAACCCGTCCTGTTACAGAAGCTGGGAAAGTATAACCTAATTGAAGATTCTTGATCTTGATGAAAGAGCCATCTTCAACATACCTTTCAGATATTCGGATATTGCTGTTATCGTCGATGAAAGAATATCTTGGAGTAGTAGCATCATTTGTAGAGCCTTCTCCAGTCCATCTTCCTAAAACTGACCTGTACTTATTTGAATAGTTCGCATTCCTTTCATAAGCCCTGTAGATATCGTTTCCTACTGAAGCATATGTGAAGGCGTTAAAGTCGAAGTTTTTATATTCAAGGTTCAGGTTCCAGCCAATAGTGAAATCTGGGAACGGATCACCGATCTTGGTTTTGTCTGATGCATTAATAACACCGTCTCCATTTACATCTACGAAACGGATATCACCAGGCTTAGCACCAGTTTGTGTGGCGGCCTTAGCTATATCTGATGCATTCTGGAATAAACCATCTGTCTTATATCCGTAGAAATAGCCAGGTGTTTGTCCTTTTTCAAAAACAGTCACACTTTGTGATTGTCCGTTGAAATAATATCCACCAAATATCTTTGCAGACCCATCATCGTTGGTAGCAGTAACAAGGTTTGTAGAGGTAGTAAATGTTACTGCACTATTGATTCTGAAATCTTTTGTGATATTATCGCTAAAGCTCAGGCTCAGATCGATACCGCTGCTCTTTGTTGAACCGATATTGGCGGTAGGGATTGGCACTGTACCTAAGTAGAGTGAAGCTGAAGGGGTGAACAGCAAGCCATCCACTTTCTTCTGGAAGTAATCAGCTGAGAGGGAGAATTTCCTTTTAGCGAAAGTGATATCGAAACCGATATTCGCTTGAGTCTGCTTTTCCCAACGCAAGGCATCATTTGCAGCAGATGCAACAGTTGCACCAGGATAGAAAACATCATTGAATGTATAGCCATTACTATTGGCTGTAGGTCCGTAGCTCGGTCCACCAGTTGCGATTTCAACATATACTGGATTCACGTTTTCATTACCGATGGTACCATAGCTACCACGGATCTTCAGATGATCGATAAAGTCGGAACGGAAGAAATCTTCTTTTGATACTACCCAGCCGGCAGAACCGCTTAAGAAGGTTGCAAATTTATTATCGTTACCAAATGCATATGACCCATCCCTGCGGGCAGTGAAGGATGCAAGGTATTTGTCTTTATAATCGTAGTTGATTCGACCGAAAGAGGAGAGGTTTCTTCTGAAATACTGATAATAGTATCCAGCAAGGGCATTTGTGTTTAACGGTGTATTGTTACCCACTGCAGCTGTGAAGTCGGCAAATTCCCATGAGTTGAAAGGAACATCTTGTCTGCTGGCACCTGCTGCATTACCAGAAATTTTTGCTAAAGAGAAACCAAGTACTGTTTCGAAAGTATGATCTTCTTTTATCTTGAAATTATAGTTAGCAAATGATTCCCATGTATAGTTGAAGTTGCTGGTTTTCTCGTGCGATACACTATTGTGTTTGCCAGGAACTGCTGAACCATCGGCGAACATGGAATTTTCTACGTTAAGAGGTCCGTAGAATATTAATGGAGTGAAGCTTTTTGCATTTCCGTCATATTTAGTATATCCGAAACGGGAAGTTACCTTCAGGTTCTTCAATACTTCATATTGCAATTCGAACTTACCGTAAATCTTGCTTCCTACATTCTTATTATAGGTGTTATCCAGTTTTGTAAGTGGATTGAATATTTCAGATAGCAGAAGGTTGCTATATCCATATTTACCTACCGTATTTGGCACTGTATTCAGTACAGGAACGGTTGGGTCGAAGTTGAGAGCACTTCCGATTACACTGTTGAATGAATTTTCCTGGATGCCTTTACCATCAAGCATAACTGCTGTGGTATTAAGCACCAGTTTCAATCTTGAAGTAAGATCGAAATTTAAGTTAGCAGTCAGGTTAGCCCTGTTGAAGCGTGATTTATCATTGCCGCCAACAATACCTCCCTGGCTTAGATAACCACCGGAAAGGAAATATGACATTTTTTCGCTTCCGCCGCGTGCAGAAACGGTATGTGTTTGCATTGAAGCTCTTTCGAAAATCTGGTCCTGCCAGTTGGTACCTACACCTAAAGTACTGAGGTTAGGGAAAATCACATTTCCACCAGCTACTGTGCTGCCTTCATTAATGATGGCACCATATTCAGTGGCATTCAACACACCGATAGTGTTCATTACTTCCTGAACACCATAGTTACTGTTGATATTGATTTCTGTTTTCTGGTTTTTGCGGCCCGATTTAGTTGTCACTACAATCACACCATTACCACCTTTCACACCATATATAGCGGTAGTAGCGGCATCTTTCAAAACGTTGATAGATTCAATGTCGGCAGAGTTGATAGAGTTAAGGTCGGTCAGCGACTGGGGAACACCATCAATAACCACGATAGGGTCGGTGCCGGAGAAGGAGGGGATACCTCTTATAAGAACGGTAGGTTTTGATCCTGGGGTACCGCCCTGTATTACATTTACACCCGATGCTCTTCCCTGAAGGGCTTCTTCCACCCTCACTGGTTTCAGCTTTTCGATATCGGCACTTTTTATAGTAGAGATAGCGCCAGACACCTTGGTGACTTTCTGAGTGCCATAACCCACTACTATCACATCGCTCAGTGTGCTAACAGCACTTTCTTCAAGCTGTATTTGTAATTCACCGGCTTTTGTGATGGCGATTCGAAAAGGTTTCATCCCGGCATAGCTGATTACCAATGTAGAACCGTTTTTAACGGTAAGGGTAAAATTGCCGGTTTCGTTTGTGGTTGTGGCAGCTGTTGTGCCTTCGATAGATACTGTGGCACCTGCTAATGCTTCACCGGTGGCCTTGTTTGTTACCTTGCCAGACACAGTGAAACTTTGCCCCATCACCTGTTGAAGGGTGGCCCCAACTAGCAGGAAAAGGCAAAGCAGAGAAATTCTTAATTTCATAATGCAAGCGTTTTAGTTAAAGAAAATTGAGATCGATTTTTTAGGAACGTAAAGTTATTTTTATCCCCTACAGAAATCATATTCAAAGCCACATCATTACTACATCAAAAAATATAATGCATTGATAATAAGTAAAATATAATACATCAATACTACATCAGTATTATTTCTTACATTCACATACTGTTGTTAGTTTCATAATGAAAAAAATCCTCATATTTCTTCTGTTGCCTTTGGCTGGCATCGGGCAAAACACAATTGGGTTGCCAGATGTGATCAACTATTCGCGGTATAGTTATAGTGCAGGACTTCAAAACTGGGATTTCAGGCAGGATAAAAACGGGATTATATATGCTGCCAATAACGAGGGATTATTGAGTTTTGATGGCAGGTATTGGAATGTATATGCTTTACCCAACAGGACGATTGTAAGATCTGTTGAAATTGGGGAGGACAACAGGATATACGTAGGGGGGCAGGATGAGCTGGGGTATTTTGAACCAGGCAAGACGGGTAAATTGGAATACCATTCCCTTACACCTCTTATTCAGGAGAAGTTCAAGTTCTTTGGTGATGTGTGGGATATAGTGGCCTACAAGAAGAGTGTTTTTTTCCGGTCCCGGACACAGATTTTCCAATTCTCAAATCAGGCTATAGCCTCTTTTCAGGCTCCGAGCGACTGGCTTTATTTGGGAGTAAGTAATGACAGACTTTATGCCCATGATTCCCGGAAGGGGTTGCTGCAGTTTACTAATAATATATGGTCGTCTTTGGGAAATGCGACAGACTTTCCATTAAACGATCCGATAACCGCTATTTTGCCATTGAAAAATGATAGTGCTGTTATCACCACACTAAAAAACAGCCTTTATTTATTAGTTGCCGGAAAGACTACAAAAGTAATATCCCCCAATAATTCAATTTTTCAAAGCGAAAGAATATATGCAGCCACTTCCATTGATTCCTCCTGGATTGCTTTAGCAACCAGCAGTGGCGGGGTTTATATTACTGATATAAAAGGAAACATCATCCAGCATTTTTCCAGAACAGAAGGCTTGCAGAATAATAATGTGCTGAGTATTTTTCTGGATGCACAGCATAATCTATGGCTGGGATTGGATAATGGTATTGATTTCATTGCCTATAATAGTGCTGTAAAACATATTTCGCCGATGTTACATGACGAATCGGGCTACACCTCGATTATACATGATGGGAAATTGTTTCTGGGAACTTCCAATAATTTATACAGTGTAGTACTACAGCCAATAAGAGATCTTAGTTTCAGTAAGGGAAACTTTCAGGCGGTACCTAATGCAAAAGGGCAAAACTGGTCATTAGCTGAAA
>JBGAQE010000129.1:0-35986 GCA_044220885.1 Chitinophagaceae bacterium | reverse complement strand
CCGGCATCGCACATAGCACCTGGCTCACATTCTTCCATAATGTCTTCTGCTTCTTTCAAAAGTCCAGTCATAGCTTCGCATTTTACAGCTTCAGCTTTCTTTCCAAAGGAAGCAAACACTTGTTCCACTCTGTCCACATGTCCTTCGGTTTCTGTAAGATGACCTGATAAGGCCTCAGCCAACTGTTCTGATGTGGCATTCTTAATCATTTTTGTTAATGCTTTAGTCAATGCTTTTTCAGCCCAATAGATGTCTTTCAATTCGTCTTCGAATAGTTGCATCAGTTGTGAGCGTGGCATTGCAGCTTTTTTTGCAGCTGATCCTTTTGAAGTTTCGTTGCTGGCTTTTTCAGAGCTTGATTTTTTGGTATCCATTTTATTGGCTTTTGTGGTTAAAGAAGTTTGTAATAAAAATTCTACTACAGATTCGATACACAAATATGGATTCCTTTTTTTTGATTCCTGTTATACAACTATGCGAATAGTTTGTGATATTACTATCTTGAGATATTCAGTATAAATGAAACGTTAATATCTAATTTGGTTTGTATATAAAGGGCTGGATAAACAATATAATATTGAGGATTTCGATTAGCAGGAATGTTTTCAAAACTATTGAACAGGCTCGGCGATTATTCGACTTTCGGCAAAGCTTGTGTTACTTCATAGAGGTTCCTTGGACTTGCTAAAACTGTTTTCATGTCTTTATCAAGCAGAAACATTTTTGGTATATACGAAATATTAAATTCCGTCATTATCTCTTTATAGTTGCCAGGAAGATTGGCCAGATTAGGCCATGACATATTTTCCTGGCTCATCGCTTTTTTCCAAGCTTCGATATTATTGTCAATTGAAATGCTAACCAAAGCCAGACCTTTTGCTGCATATTTCTTTTGAAGTTCTTTTAGTTCAGGAATTTCCTGGCGACAAGGACCACACCAGCTTGCCCAAAAGATCACTAATGTGTTTTCCTTTCCCTTTATGTCATGAAGACTCCATTTCTTTCCGTCCCTATCAGTATATGTAAAGTCGGGGAATTGTGCTCCGGGTAATAAGGATCGCTCTTTTTTGATATAGGTCTTTAATTTTGAAGCAGTAGGATATTGGAGAACGGCTGGTTTGAATTCATTCAGCATTTGGTCTACCTCATCAATGGAAAAATGTTCGGCGTTTTGTAATAAGTTCTTAAGAGCCTGAAACCTATCAGGATTAGCTTTGATGATTTTTTTGAAACTGGCTTTATACTTATCAATAATAAGAGCTTTCTGAGATTTCAATAACTCCAATCCGATGGTATCTCCCTTTGCTTCTAAAGCATCTATCTTTTTATTTATGGGACCAGTTAAGTGGTAGGGAGGGTCCATAAGACTATATTGAAAATTAAAGTTGGTTTCTGGCGAACCTTTTAAGATTAGCCCGGAAGGGTCCTTTTCGTCTCCTTCATAAGTAATATCTGCATTTTCAAGAATAAGACCAATGTGAATTGATGGTTTTCCGGGTTTTGATTCAAAGGGATTATTGATGCCAAGAAATTTCTTTTTACCAGTTAATGAATCAATATAGTAGAGGTTAGTAGACCACGCTGGTTCAACCAATATAGTATCTCCCTTCATTTCAAACTTCCCGTTTTCATATTTAGCAGAATCTATTACTGGCCAACTCGGGTGGCCGGCACTATCAAGCTGCATCATATTCATATAGATCATTCCAGAGGGTATGTTTTTTACAAACCCAGTTATATTATAAGGTTGATTGCTTTTTTTTGACGATGCAGTCGGTTGTTGATTGCAGGCGAGAGTGGAGCCTGTTAAAATAATGATGACAGTGATTTTGAAATGGATAAGGTTCATTGGAATTGTTTTTTCCGAGATGACATCTTGTGTAAAATACAACCTGTAGTTTAAAGTTACGATATTCCAACTTTCGAGATGTCATCTTACCCCCAAGATGTCATCTTGGGAGTAAGATGACATCTCCCCTTGTAAAATACAACCTAATATTTTACTTCCACAATTTCGAATACTGCGAACTACCAGCTATATTCACACCCTTTATCCTGTAATAATAAGTCTTGCCTTTATTGGCGCTCTCATCAATATATAATTTCAATGGTTCAGAAGCCTGGGTTGAAGGTTCAAATTTGGCTACGTCCGTTAGTACTGCATCATGAAGACCTGTAGCAATGATAGTAAAAGGACCAGATTTAGTAGTAGCTTTTTCAATGGTGTAAGAAGCGCCTGAACATCCTCTCCCGGTGAATCCATCCCTTTTACAAATAGAACTGGCTTAACACTTGGTTTCTCGATTGGTGGAACAGGAATTCCTCTGATGGCGTAAGCTTCTTTTCTTAACAGATCCAGTAATCGTGATTCATCGTACGTGAATCCATTCGAGAAACCTGGTACATGAAAAGAATTTACAGGAGTGCCCCCTTCATTATGATAATACCAGCCACCATCTCTACGATGTCCTCGGATGCTCCAAAGCAAACCTCCAACGATCTTTGTTTCGCGGATGGTTTTCATCAACGCCCTCAGGTTTTCTGTACTACCCAATCCAAATTCATCAATCATCAAAGGTTTCTTCCCTTGCATTGATTATAGGATTCTAATGCAATGGGAGATAATTCTGAAGGTTTACCTCCCATCTTATTCCAATATTCATATAAATGGTCGCTGATAACATCAATATTGGGGTCTTGTAATAATCGCTCACGGTCAACACCACCCGCTTCCATTATCAGGTGATTGGGATCTTCTTTCTTTATGAATGCTGCCATTTCTAAACACCAGTCCAGAATACGAGGCGACCATTCATCGTACTTTAAGCCTCGGTCACCGGCATAACTCCCGAATTCATTACCCAGTTGCCAGGCTAATATGGCGGGATCGTTTTTATAGAGCAGTCCATTCACCGTATTCTTCGGTTGAGAATGAAATGAAGGAGATGTTTGAAGTCTTCTTTTTGCTCCGCATCGGTCCAGAAAGCTCCTTTCGGTTTATTGGATAATACAGAAAAATTCATCACTACTACGAATGCCACCAAATGATTGGGAAGCTATGAAAGGGATGATGACCCTGACATCATATTCATGACTTAAAGCAATCAGCCGATCCAGACACTGAAATGCAGCTTCATTATACTGTCTGCGACCAGTTATATACACTGGCATGCCTTTGTCTTCTGCTGTAAATATGGAAAGGAGAAGGTACGGGTAGCGCGACCGCCAATTCTTTTTATTCCATCAAGGATATCCCTTATTTCATATTCATCAGGAAATCGGTTAGTACGATCTGTACGTATCTGAGATTCATTTTGTTGGATATTCGGTGCTGCCAATCCCATAAATCGAAAGGGTTTGGAACCTTCAAACAATTCATCTCCCTTTCTGGTGATAATTGGCCAATTGGTTCTTGCTTTTTGAGCCTGCAATAGATTCATTATCATCGTCAGGCTAACCAATAAAATATATATTCTTTTAGTAAACAGATGCAACGTACTCATATGATTACTATTTAGCGTAATGACTTTTTATCATGACAATAGTTATGATGTATATTATCTTTATTCAAAAGGTTCGTAATTCGTCAGTTTAATATTGTCGAACCAGGCTTCGATAAATCCTTTTTTACTGATGGAGGCAGAGCGTAATCCCACTTCAAAACATCTTCCAACAGGGGATTTTAAGTCGAAGACTGCTTTCACTTTCCCCAGTCTTCATAGGTAAGATCTGCAAATCGGACTTTATAGAAGGTCCATATTTTACTGGTAGCTGGAATCATGGCAGTGGCTCCCTTTTGCTACTATGACCCTTACTGAGTACGAGATAGTGAAGGAATAAACTGTCACCATCGCCTGCCTTACACCAAAATGACAACCAGGTATTCTGCTGAAATTCTTTCCAGGTAGACTCCATTCCTTCACCTGCAAGTGTATCCGCTTTAAGATCGATAAACCAGGTATGGGGTTGATCAGCCGGTATGGAATCCCATCTTATATAAAGACATACTTTTTGATTTCTTGTTCACTTGGTCATTGGGGTCATCATTATAAGAAAATGCCTCCATTAACTCGCCACCAGGATGCAGTGGCAGGTTTATTTTCGAAATCATTTATGATAAGGGTCTACTTTTTCTGGGCAAGTGATTGCTGGTTGAAGAAAAGTGATTATGAAGGAAGAATAATAGAATGAATTCATGTTCAATAAATTTATGGAATATTCCAAATCAAGATGTCATACTGCAACCAAAGGTCAAGTCTTAGGATAAAATACTATTAGTAGTTAAGAGTTATATCAGTGTAGCAGGGATACGTAAAATAATTGGATTCTATGAACTAGCTTCCGTATTTTGCTTCTCATGTAAAATGTATTGGCATTGGTAAACAGCCGAAACACATACAGAAACATAGGCACATAGCTAAGATCAAACTTCCTTATTATTATCTAAATCTTTATTGAAAACACATACCACATAGACATGAACACAGGCATACATAGGCTTGTACAGGAATAACCTGTAACAGTTACATCTAAAATTTTGTTATTCGCATTTAAATAGTTTCCCGTTTTATCGCTTCTGCAAATGTATTATTGAATAAAGAACCGAAACACATAGGAACTTTTGCCAATATCCTCACCTAACTAATAATCTCTATGAATTTCCATATTTCATCAATTCTTGCAGTCTCTCGAACAATAAACCCTTTTAATAGAAGCAGAAGTACCAACTAATCTAACCACTTAACAGAATCTTCGTCTCATCGATTGTGACGAAGAACAACCCCAAAATCAAATTCGTATCCCATCCGATGTCGGATTCTTCAACCAACTTCTGACGAATGATGTAGACTACCTTTTCAGTGTCTATTCCCCGATAGATTCAACCAAACTGTATCCTTAGCAAAGTTTTGATATTTCATCTGAAAGGGCGTTGAGAGCAATGCCTTTACCTAGTTGCACAAATACATTGTTGGTTTAAAGACATCTTTATTACTACCCTTTCTTCTAAACTTCAATGGCCATTTGATCAACTGTTGAAGGAATATCAGGATTTACTGCAATGCTATCAGAACCGCCCTCTTCATCTTCAGGTGATTCACCCAATTTAAGATGGTAAGCAATCAATCCTTTTATCTTCTGTGTTTCTTTTAGTTCGCTTAGTTTTTTTCCTTCTACCGCCATTGCTTTCTCAATCCACCAACGAATAATGGCTGTTTCTCCTGAAGTTAAAGCCGGTTTACCATCAGAGGGCATGAATTTCTCATCAGTAGGATTTAAACTAATTCTTCTGAATAATTCACTTTCTCCCAAATTACCAGGTACTACTGCGGGACCTGTCTTCCCACCTTTCAAAAGTCCCTGGAGTTGTTGCATAGTTAGTCCACCCTTTCTTTTTCCACCCTGATGACAAGATCCGCATTTGCTTTCTAATATAGGCTGCACTACATCTTCATATATATAGGCTTCATCAACGCTTGTTGGTGGTATCCTTTCCTGTTTGGTTAATATCTGTAAATTCAGGTAATCAGCTCCGTGAGTTAATCCGGCACCTTGGTGTCCACTATAAGCCATTATTCCTGCCAAACCAATTAGTAATATAGAGAAGACTTTGGCAGGAATCGGGAATCTGTTTGAAATGGGAGATAAAGTAGATGTATATAAAACTCCAGATAGCACAGCTATAACTATTCCTGAATTCCTGTGACTGTTTACAAGATAATAATCATAATCGCCGGAACCGGCCAACAGATATCCGAATATACAAGCGAATACTGCTGAAATGAAACCAAGTAACAGTATGATGGACACCGCTGCTTTCAAAAAGGCCCACTTCGGCCAATAACTGATGATTTGGAAAATAACCGCCAACAATAGAAACCCTATCGGAAGATGAACTACCAATGGATGCAGGTGACCGAGATATGTGCTGATATCTAAAAGATTCATGTTTGTTTGTTGCTTTTCTTATACGGACTCAAGCCAGGATATCTTTCACTAAATGTCCTTCCACATCAGTAAGCCTGAATTTTCTTCCCTGGAATTTAAATGTCAGTCTTTCATGGTCAATGCCCATCAGATGTAATAAGGTAGCCTGGAAATCGTGTACATGAACAGGATTGCGAACAATATTATAACTGAAATCATCTGCTTCGCCGTAATTGAACTGCTTGCCATCCTGCGCTCGTCATCCACACATCAAAAAGCAACGGGATGATGGTCACGTCCATAATTGTCCACATATTTTTCCCCAGTATACAGTTCTGCCGAATTCACCTATTCAGAAGAATTAGTTTAAGTCCTACTGATGAGAAATTCATGCCCGATGGCAAACCGGCTTTAACTTCAGGAGAAACAGCCATTATTTCCGTTGGTGGATTGAGAGCAATGGCGGTAGAAAAACTAAGCGAACTAAAAGAAACACAGAGCATAGATTGATTGTTTACCATCTTTTTAAATTGGGTGAATCACCTGAAGATGAAGAGGGCGGTTCTGATAGCATTGCAGTAAATCCTGATATTCTTCAACAGTTGATCGTATTACTGAGAGTTTAAGAAAGAAAGGAGTAGTAATAAGGGTAATGCTACAAAAACCAGCAATGCTTGACCTTACATTACCTTCGGGTAAAGGCATTGCTCTCAACACCCTTTCAGATGAAATATCAAAACTTGCTAAGAATACAGTTTGGTTGAATCTATCGGGGAATAATTTAACTGAAAAGGAATTAAGTCTATTACCATCATTCAGTAATCTGGAGAAGTTGAGGTTGGAAAGGAATCCGGTATCGGATGGGATATTTGATTTGGTTGCGTTGAGTTGAAACATTTGGAAAGTATAAATCTGAGTGAGACGAAGATTAGTAAGAGTGGATTGGGTAAGTTGGGCACTTCTACTTCTATTAAAAGGGTTTATTGTTGAGACGGGTGCAGTGAGGCTGTAGGAGATTCTTCGGGGGTGTGGGTTAGGTGAGGATATTGGCAAAGTTCCTATGTGTTTCGGTTCTTTTATTCAATAATACATTTGCGGGAAAGCAGTAAAACGGGAAACTATTTAAATGCAGATAACCATTTTGAATGCAAAACTGTTTAGGATTTATTTCATAGCGAAGCCTATGTATGCCTATGTTCTATGTCTCTATGTGGTATGTATTTTTTACCAATAAGAGATTTAGATAATAATAGGGAAGTTTGATCTTAGCTATGTGCCTATGTTTCTATGTGTTTCGGCTGTTTTTACAATGCCAATACATTTGCCGGGAAAGCGGAAATACGGGAAGCTGAATTCCATAGAATCCAATTATTTCACATCCTGTTCCACATAATCCATAACTCTTAACTACTAATAGTATTTTATCCAAGACTTGACATTGGTGGCAAAATGACATCTTGATTTGTAATATTCCATAAATTTGTTAGATATGAAGCCCTTCTTATTATTCCTCCTCATAATAATTTTCTTCAACCAGCAATCACTTGCCCAGAAAAAGCAGACCCTTATCATAAATGATTTCGAAAGTAAACCTGCTACAGCATCGTGGTGGCGGGTTAATGAAAACGTACAATTTTCTTATAATGATGACCCTAAGAATCAAGTGAACCGAAAATCAAAAGTATGTCTTTATATAAGATGGGATTCTGTCGGCTGATCAACCCCATACCTGGTTTACTGATTCGTTACACTTAGTAGGTGAAGGAATGGAGTCTACCTGAAAGAATTTCAGCAGTATCACCTGGTTGTCATTTGTATGTTTTTATTTAATAGCCTATTCCTTCACTGCACTCAGTAAGGGTCATAGCAAGACATTCCAGCTACCAGTAAAATATGGACCTTTTATAAAACCGATTTGCAGATCTTACCTATGAAGACTGCTCACTTTCCCCCAGTCTTCATAGATAAGATCTGCAAATCGGACTTTATAAAAGGTCCATATTTTACTGGTAGCTGGAATCATAGCAGTGGCGCCCCATTTACTGCTGTGGCCTTTACTTAGTACGAGGTAGTGAAGAAATAAGCTGTCCCCATCGCCCGCCTTACACCAAAACGACAACCAGGTATTCTGCTGAAATTCTTTCCAGGTAGACTCCATTCCTTCACCTGCAAGTGTATCCGCTTTAAGATCAGTAAACCAGGTATGGGGCTGATCGGTAGGTATGGAATCACATCGAACATAAAGACACACTTTTGATTTCTTGTTCACTTGGTCATTGGGTGCATCATTATACGAAAAGTGTACGCCACCATTCACCCGCCACCACGATGCAGTGGCAGGTTTATTTTCGAAATCATTTATGATAAGGGTCTGCTTTTTCTGGGCAAGTGATTGCTGGTTGAAGAAAATTATTATGAGGAGGAATAATAAGAAGGGCTTCATATTCCAATAAATTTATGGAATATTACAAATCAAGATGTCATTTTGCCACCAATGTCAAGTCTTGGATAAAATACTATTAGTAGTTAAGAGTTATGGATTATGTGGAGCAGGGATGTAGAAATAATTGGATTCTATGGAATTCAGCTTCCCGTATTTCCGCTTTCCCGGCAAATGTATTGGCATTGTAAAAACAGCCGAAACACATAGAAACATAGGCACATAGCTAAGATCAAACTTCCCTATTATTATCTAAATCTCTTATTGGTAAAAAATACATACCACATAGAGACATAGAACATAGGCATACATAGGCTTCGCTATGAAATAAATCCTAAACAGTTTTGCATTCAAAATTTTGTTATCTGCATTTAAATTAGTTTCCCGTTTTACTGCTTTCCCGGCAAATGTATTATTGAATAAAAGAACCGAAACACATAGGAACTTTGCCAATATCCTCACCTAACCCACACCCCCGAAGAATCTCCCACAGCCTCACTCGCACCCGTCCCCCAACAATAAACCCTTTTAATAGAAGTAGAAGTGCCCAACTTACCCAATCCACTCTTACTAATCTTCGTCTCACTCAGATTTATACTTTCCAAATGTTTCAACCCAACCACCAAATCAAATATCCCATCCGATACCGGATTCCTTTCCAACCTCAACTTCTCCAGATTACTGAATGATGGTAATATACTTAATTCCTTTTCGGTTAAATTATTCCCCGATAGATTCAACCAAACAGTATTCTTAGCAAGTTTTGATATTTCATCTGAAAGGGTATTCAGAGCAATGCCCTTACCCGAAGGTAATGTAAGGTCAAGCATTGCTGGTTTTTGTAGCATTACCCTTATTACTACTCCTTTCTTTCTTAAACTCTCAATGGCCATTTGATCAACTGTTGAAGGAATATCAGGATTTACTGCAATGCTATCAGAACCGCCCTCTTCATCTTCAGGTGATTCACCCAATTTAAGATGGTAAGCAATCAATCCTTTTATCTTCTGTGTTTCTTTTAGTTCGCTTAGTTTTTTTCCTTCTACCGCCATTGCTTTCTCAATCCACCAACGAATAATGGCTGTTTCTCCTGAAGTTAAAGCCGGTTTACCATCTGAGGGCATGAATTTCTCATCAGTAGGATTTAAACTAATTCTTCTGAATAATTCACTTTCTCCCAAATTACCAGGTACTACTGCGGGACCTGTCTTCCCACCTTTCAAAAGTCCCTGGAGTTGTTGCATAGTTAGTCCACCCTTTCTTTTTCCACCCTGATGACAAGATCCGCATTTGCTTTCTAATATAGGCTGCACCACATCTTCATATATATAGGCTTCATCAACGCTTGTTGGTGGTATCCTTTCCTGTTTGGTTAATATCTGTAAATTCAGGTAATCAGCTCCGTGAGTTAATCCGGCACCTTGGTGTCCACTATAAGCCATTATTCCTGCCAAACCAATTAGTAATATAGAGAAGACTTTGGCAGGAATCGGGAATCTGTTTGAAATGGGAGATAAAGTAGATGTATATAAAACTCCAGATAGCACAGCTATAACTATTCCTGAATTCCTGTGACTGTTTACAAGATAATAATCATAATCGCCGGAACCGGCCAACAGATATCCGAATATACAAGCGAATACTGCTGAAATGAAACCAAGTAACAGTATGATGGACACCGCTGCTTTCAAAAAGGCCCACTTCGGCCAATAACTGATGATTTGGAAAATAACCGCCAACAATAGAAACCCTATCGGAAGATGAACTACCAATGGATGCAGGTGACCGAGATATGTGCTGATATCTAAAAGATTCATGTTTGTTTGTTGCTTTTCTTATACGGACTCAAGCCAGGATATCTTTCACTAAATGTCCTTCCACATCAGTAAGCCTGAATTTTCTTCCCTGGAATTTAAATGTCAGTCTTTCATGGTCAATGCCCATCAGATGTAATAAGGTAGCCTGGAAATCGTGTACATGAACAGGATTGCGAACAATATTATAACTGAAATCATCTGTTTCGCCGTAATTGAATCCGGCTTTCACGCCTGCGCCCGCCATCCACATCGTAAAGCAACGGGGATGATGATCGCGACCATAATTATCAGCTATATATTTTCCCTGTGTATATACTGTCCTTCCGAATTCACCGCCCCATATCACCAATGTATCTTCCAGCAATCCTCTTCTCTTTAAGTCTTTGATGAAAGCAGCTGTTGCCTGATCAGTTGTCTTGCATTGTTGTGCAATTCCCGATGGTAATGATCCATGCTGATCCCAACCCTGATGATAGAGCTGGATGAACTTCACATCTTTTTCTCAATAGTTTCCTTGCCAAAAGACAATTGGCTGCGTAGGTTCCAGGATCCCTGCTATCCTTTCCATATAATTCAAACACTTCATCAGGCTCATCTTTTATATCCATCACTTCTGGTACAGATGTCTGCATACGATATGCCATTTCATATTGTGCAATTCTTGCTACCACTTCAGGATCACCATAGCCATCATTCTGTAATGTGTTTAACTTAGAGAGATATTCCAACATTTCCTTCCTGTCTGTTCCATCATATCCTTCCGGATTATTCAGGAATAGCACTGGATCTTTCCCTGTCCTGAACTGTACGCCCTGATGTTGGGAAGGAAGAAATCCATTACCCCATAGTCTTGAATATAATGGCTGATCCTTTTGTGCATTTTTTGATATCAACACTATGAAAGAAGGAAGATTTTCATTATCGGTTCCCAATCCATAACTGATCCAGGATCCTATTGATGGTCTTCCAGGTAACTGTGAACCGGTTTGAAAGAAGGTAATAGCTGGATCATGATTGATAGCTTCGGTATAGATCGATTTCACTACACAAAGATCATCCACTACACTGGCAGTATGTGGTAATAATTCGCTTACCCATGTCTGGGATTTACCATGCTGATTGAATTTATAGAATGAAGGAGCGATGGGAAGACTGCTTTGATTAGCGCTCATTCCAGTCAATCGTTGCCTTTTCTTACTGAGTCAGGAAGATTCTGTCCGGCGAGCTCAATCAATTTTGGTTTATAATCGAATGTTTCAAATTGGGAAGGACCACCACTCATAAAAAGGTATACCACCCTTTTTGCTTTGGGTGCGAAATGGGGAGGGCAGCAAGAATATCTTGTTCCAGACTTCCAATGGCAGAAGGACTCGCACCAGGAATATTTTTCCCGAAGAGACCACCCAGTGCTAAGGCTCCAAGACCCAAAGTGGTTTGCGTCAGGAATTGCCTGCGGTCCCACTTTTTATGAAGATCCTCAAATTCTTTCGAATAGATCCTGAATTCATCATCATGATGATGGTTCATAGTTTACCTTTTAGATAGTGATGCATCAGAATTTAATATCGTATTAGCTACTACTGCATTTGCCGCTACAGTAGTGGCATTATTTGTTTTCGAATAGTTAAGCTGTCCTGCCACTAACCAACCTTTTGATTTCTCTGGATGCTCCTTGAATTTCTTTAATTCTTTTTCTCTCAGCTGATTCAATAATTCCAATTCTTTTGCTGCTGGCTGTTTTCCCGTTAGCTTTCTATAACAATCCGTTAATGCTTCTGTGGCATTAGTGTTTTGAGCCATTTGATAACCTAAAGCCAATGAGGCTTCAAGATAAGTGGGATCATTAAGGGTGACTAGTGCTTGTAATGGTGTATTCGTCTTTTGTCTTCTCGCCAAACAATAACTTCTTTCACCCGCATCGAAAGTGGCAAGAGTAGGATTTGGCACCGATCTTTTAATAACCACGTATACACTACGACGGTATACTGCGGCCCTGTAATCTCTTGTATAACTGGTATTGTTGATTTCCCATAATCCTTCTGGTTGATATGGTTTTACACTCTTTCCTCCAATACTGGCATTCAAAAGACCACTTGCCATCAAAGCGTTATCACGTAACATTTCAGCCGAAAGCCTTCCTGAAGGACCATGAGATAAAAGTCTGTTTTCCGGATCTTTCTCACGACTATCTTTTGAAGGACGAGAATCTTGTCTGTAAGTGGCAGATAGAACTATCAGCTTATTCATCTTTTTTATATCCCAACCAGATAAACGGAAATTGACAGCCAGCCAATCAAGTAATTCTGGATGACTTGGCATTTGTCCCATATTTCCGAAGTCTTCCGTTGTTTTTACTAATCCAGTTCCAAAGAAATTCTGCCATAATCTGTTCACAGCTACTCTTGCTGTGAGTGGGTTTCCTTCCATCATTAACCAACGGGCAAGGCCTAATCTGTTTTTTGGTAAGGTGGAAGGAAAAGGCAGCACAGATTCAGGGGTATTCGGATGTACTTCTTCTCCAGGGCTGCTGTAATTGCCTCTGATAAGTATATGCGCCTTTTTGGGATTCGGCATTTCCTGCATCACGCTTAATTCCTGAATATTTTCGGCAGAATCAGCATAATTGCGACGGAGTTGTTGCAATTCTTTACGGGCAGCAATAAGTTCACGGCTTTCAGCTGATAAATAATATTGCTGCAGAATTATTTTCTCTTCAGGCTTCAATTGCTCAGCCGGTTTTGAAGCAATCGATGCCCAGCTATTAACACCAGTCAACGCATTCACTTCAAATGGAATCAGCTCACGATTATATACTATGATATCATCAACCTTTGCACCTTTAATACCTTGTCCACGATACCAGGCACCGATCTGTAATGCTGGCTCAGCCCCATTATTGAAAACAATTTCTTTGGTTAACTGATCCATTGTGGTTTCCATCTCCATCTCTTTTCCATCGAGATACAATTTCATGCCTGCGGCTTTTGAAGAACCATCGTATGTTGTAGTTAATTGAATCCATTGTCCATGCGGTGGAATAGCCTTACTCAATTTTGTAATGGCATTGGAAGGAGCAGTGAGCGATATTGAATTCAAGATGATTGTTCTTTAAGTTCAGCTGATAGCCTCTGAAATTATACAAGCGTTCAGCATCACTCTTATGGAATATCACTCCTTCTTTTAATTCATTGGGAAGAAATATGCGGATGCTGATAGTGAATGGATCTGATTTCCTGAATACTCCAACTGGATTACAATCCATCCAAACATCTCCATTCAATACTAATGCCTTGCCATTATCTTTTTTCTCAAATGTGAGAGCATCCTTCATTTCTCCAATCTCTCTTTTCATTTTACCAACCTGTTTCGGATTGATTGAATTGTTAAGATTGCCATTGTCGAAATTGAAAATGGCTTGGAGACCATCTTTGAGATTGGCTGAGACGCTAATTTCTTATAACTACCAGTTGCTATCCATTTTTCAAATCCGGTTTTCGCTTCAGCTTCTGCTGTAGCTTTTGTTTTTTTCTCCTGGTCATTTATCTGTTGCTGAATGAAATGCAATACCTTTTCTTTTCAGGTGTTGGTAACATCAGAGTTGGAGTAGGAGTGGCATCGTTCCATGATATCTGTCCCGATTCCTTTACATTATTGAAGAAACTAAAAAGTTCGTAATAATTTTTTTGTGAAAAGGGATCGTATTTATGACATGGCATTTGGCGCAGCCTATTGATACACCTAAAACGCATTGCCGAATGTATTAGTCCTGTCCACCACATATTCCGTTTGGAATTCCTCTTCAATGATTCCACCTTCCATGTTTTGTGGATGATTTCGATTGAAGGCGGTGGCAATAATCATCTCTTTTGTTGGATTGGGGAATAAATCTCCAGCTAACTGCCATTACGCAAACTTATCGTAAGGTTGGTTTTCATTAAAGAAGCTTTGATGACCCAATCGCGATAGGGTGACATATCCCTCAATCTGTCTACTGTATATCCATACGAATCAGCGAAGCGGGCGAGATCTAACCAATCAACAGCCATCTTCTCGCCATAATGGGCAGAGCTCAATAAACGATCTACCTGTTTTTCGTATGCATTGGGTGAATTATCTTTTAGGAAGGCATCGATTTCTTCGATAGTAGGGGGAAGTCGGTGAGATCCAGAGAAACTCTTCTTAATAATAGTTCTTTAGCAGCTTCTGGATTGGGTTCCAACTTTGCTTGTTCAGTCTTTTATAAATAAAACTATCGATGGCATTATGAACCAGCCATTTTTCATTTCAGGTTGCGGAACATTGGGTAGTTGAGGCGCAACAGGCCCAATGAGGTTTATAGTCATATTCCGCTCGTCCATTTGATGATGATAGCTTTCGCTTATGAAAGGCTTTCATATGGCATTGCATTTTAGTCGCCATGCGATGGGATACTACTACCTATCGCGTTTATATTTATCAGATATATACTTGCGATATTTTACGTGAACATTATATCGATTAGTGTCGGGTAATCTGTTATAAGCTTCTTTATTATCAGTAATCAAAGGTAGTTTGAGATAAAGCCAAACAGGGGAGTCGGAGCGCATGTATTATGTATTGCCAAATTATATTGGGATCCAAGGTTTATTTTACAGTTCCAAACTAATAAAGGCAACTTTACCCAAATGTCCTTGCGTCAGTTCTGCGGTAAAATACAACTCGTGTTTTCCTGTTCAGTATATCTGTAATCTACAACTTTGTCTAAGCATTTCAATTTCGTAACTTCCGAGTTGCAGCAGCTCCAATATTCAGTCAATTCCATGAAGTTTTCTGAATCGACCCATTTAGCTTCTGTTAATATCTAGGCCATGCTATTTGTGTTGCAAGTGAAGTACTTCTATTCAATTGCTGAAGTAAATTTAATATGTTTATTGAGTAGCTCTGGTTTTCCGTAAAACGGGGAAGTATTGATATCGCTAGAACTACTCTTTCATTACCGAATGTAACAGTTCTACGCTTCTATTGCCACCTTCGAGGTTTCGTCTCGTCCATACTTGCTTGTAGAAACAATAGGTTGAACAGCTGCAGCTTTCATCGGTAGTTGCCTGCTTCTGAAAGATCAAAGTGTTTATTCTCTTATCAAGACTTTACTGTGTTTGCCACATCTTCATTGAACATTGATTTGTATGTGTTGATATAAAAGATCGATCACTTTTTAGTCTTTCAATGATTTGTTGTTTTTTTCACAAGAGAAATATACACGTTTTCCGAATCACTCTTTCACGCGAAAGGTTATATTTACTGCAAGTCGAGGCATCGCCCTGATCTACGGCGCTGCGGGACGTTTGTCATCCATTCTACATAGTTGACAAAATCGAGCTCATGTAGCCAAGCATCGATGGCTGATACTTCCAGTTTGTCAGGGCTCTACACTTATTCATATTGAAGATTTTTATTTCATGTTTTAATAAATCAGTTATTGATAGAAAAATCGTTTATCTAATGAAATCGTATAGATTTAATCGCTATCTTCTTGAAGAAGAGGTCGAGTCATTTCAGAAGTTTTCCAATGCGAATGCTATTTCGAAACGCTCCAGTTACTATGTTTCAATAAAATTTTAGATTCTGTAATATTTTCGGCGATTGCTGCTGTGTTTTATCTGTGTTGGATTAACAGTTCATTATGATGACATCAGATGCGCCTAGGATTTACGATCGGTGAGCAATTTGGGAATGTTCAGGTCTACGGTGCTGCGATCGCGAAGCATTGATATTGTTTATCAATTTTGTTGAAGGCCAGAGTCTCGGCAAATGTTAATTAAACATCGATGAATTTAGCTACTGTCGTATTTATGAACATATTCTGATTTGATTTCTTCAGTCATTCTCTGTAACATTATTTTATCAAATTAATGAATACCGTTATTAGCTGTACCTGTCAGGTTGAAAAAACAATCACATTGGCCCAATCTGTCCAGCTAACATGGAAGAGCTCATTTGTTGAAAATGCAGGTTCTCATTTCAGCAGGCTGTATCTGTGATTTATATTGCTGCCGTACTCTATTGCTTTATCGGCATATCGTCATTACTGTCTATAACTAACATTGTCTATAGAAATCACGACGTTTATAAGGAACAGGTGGAGAAAAGAAGAGACTCGGTTTTAAATGCCTGATTCACTACGGACATTATCTGTTCAATTCCACTCGCCTATATATTAACTTTCTACAATTATACTTACGGATTTCATAGGTTCCAATTGATTCGATATTTGTATCGAATGCAGTTAGGTCGCATAAAGTTCTACTGACGGTTCGAATGGTTCAATAGCAGAAAGTGATAAAGGGAAGTTCTCTTCGATAGAACGACGAAGAATTGTGGTACAATTGAACAGAAATTGCCTTTGAAAGCTTGATATTCACATACAGTTACAAATGGGTGTTTTTTGTAGTTCCCCAATATCAAGTCCTCTGAACTGGGGAATAGATGCCGGCACTAATATTATTAGTGATCATATAATTTATATTCGCCACAGTGTCTTGTTAATATCACTTCTTCGATACGCCATTTTTTCAGTTTTGGTGACTGAAATAAATCGGAAGGTTACTTATATTAGACGATATATCTAGGCAAATTTCTGTTTCCGTTAATTTTTGCAGCCATTGTTGTTGAAATGTAGTACAGTGAGATGCCATTATGCATACTTATTGACTTTGAAAATGGTTGGAGCTTGTTTCATATATTGCTGATTAGCTGCAAAGGGTTTCCTCTATAGCTGGTTGTAATCTAGCGGTATCAAAGGGATGCCATGAATTTCAAGTAGAACAGGGGTTTTATACAGGGCCTGTGCTGTAGTGTGAGTTTGCGGATGTTTAGGTGTTGTATAGTATCTCCAATGTCCCATAAGTTGGCATCTTATATTAAATCCTATTTCATTAAAATGTAAATCTCTAAAGGGATTAGCATCTTCTTATCTGTTCAGTGGTTTCCACCACAAGAGGTTGCCTTTATTTTTAGGCCCAATGGTAGTAATAATCTAGTGATTTAGTACATGTCAGTTATATTGCCAGTCATCGGTAAACTGTCTATTGTGATGGACATGGCAGAGCAGCACCAAGACACTATTTGTTACTGCTTTTAAATGGTGTTAATGCAAAATGGTGGAGTTTAAAGAAACCTTATGTTTAAAGAGCACAAACCAATAGTCGCATAGTTGCTTAAATTACTCGGGTAACAGCAAGCCAATAGAAGCTTGCAATAGAGGACTTTGATAATTTGCGAATCACAATTTCCCCTTCAGGAAGAGAGTGTTTAATTGACTACTGGTGACAGATAGCGAAGATCCATCCATATTTTGCATTTCATTGAATATCCATGAATAAATGGCATAGCGAACAGTCTCGCCGAGCCGCCAGTTCCGGCAAAAGCAGCAACGCGGTTCCTACTGTTAGATACGATAAGAATCGTTTGGTCGCAAAGAAAAAGTAGATCAGGTTCTTTACTTCTGGCATTAGAAGACAAGGTATCACAACTGATAATATAGATATAATTAACTACATGATGCAAATACTATGTTGATAATGAATAAGAAACTGAGAATACTGAAGTATTCAAATCAGCTTGCCATTGCCGGAAACAAGTAAATATTAACAACGATAGTAATGATAGCTGAGAGTAATCCTAAAGTATCGTCAGTAAACTGCGTCTCTCATTCATCTGGATTTTCCGCTCGACTTGGGCCGGTTAAACTAGGCGCAAAGATACTTTAGTTGTAAAGTGGTTGTATAGCTCCCACCTTGCAAGGCTGAGACCTATATAAATCCTCTTGTCCTTTCCTACAGAGTTGTACGTCTAAATAGAAAACAAATACTCTCGTACAGAGGAGCCACAATAGATATTGAAAATATCCGAGTTCCAACCTTGGCAGCGTTGAGATCTATACACCTAATTATAAAATTATAGTAATAACCATTCCTCACTTTCTTATCCAAATCTATTGCCATTCAATAGCAATAGATTGAAGCTTACAAAATATTTGACCAATGTCCTTAGCATGAAACATTCTCTGCCAATGGAGCCAGTTTTTATTATGCCTGATAATTGTAAAAAGGTAGTGACAAGACTTAAGTGTATATGATTAAGTTATGCAGAATGTATATGTCGATATAGTTCAGTATGTTTGAGTTAAATCAGGACAATACACTCATTAACATGATTCGGCATCTGCAACAGAATTTCCTCTGGAATCACATTCACCGATTCATTGCCGATCAATTATAACAATGGTACAAATGGAAATGCGGTTTCGACAATACTCAAGGGGAGACATTTCTTGCTATTCTGATCGGTAAGTGTTTCAGCAGTGACAAAAAAATGATAATCGAGGGCCACAGAGACTCTCTGAATTTCAGGGGCTCTAACTTTACCAATTTCAGTGGCCACAGTTTTCGCTGACATGTATCGAACAAATGTTGAGTTTTTTGAGCGGATATGGTTTTCAATTCTAAATAACATAAGTTAATATTGCTGCGTTGGTTATGTGATTCATTGCCGAATTTGTTATCTGCATGGCGGGGTCATGTAGAATGCGAGTTATTTCAACATTTTGAATTGGGCCTCTGATAAATCTCAATACAATTGAGAATCCCATTAAGAATCAAGATGACAGATAAATTGCCAATTGCATCATCTATTAGGTTGCCGAAGAAACAAATCGTTATCTATTACTTCGAGAAATATTCCACACTTTAAAAAGGTAAGAGTTGCACTTAAACGAAGTACTGATAATGTTATCGAGAAACATGCCAAGAGGCAGATAATTATATCATTCAAAAGTTGAAGAAGGAAATTTTAATTATAGTATAGCTAAAGAAATAAGTTCAGAGAAATTAAATCACTTACTACCTTTTTATAAAACAATTATTGAATCCATTTTTCCAGTCATTACAAATACTCAAAACTGTACACTACGTGGACATTTCGCGTTGTTAAAATACTGCTGCAAAACTTTCAGATTACTAAACCTGTCAATTGAAAGAACAAATAGATCATTAACAGTAAAATTGGCGGAATATAAGATATAATGAGCATTAAAGCATTCAGAGATGTAAAAGCAGCACTGCGAGTAAATCCAATTGTTCATTTTTATGTATTCGATGACTGATTGAAATGTTTTAAAAATAAACCAAACTGTGTCCTCGTCAGGGCAGAATTGAAAAGAATGAGAAATGAAATTCGTTATCTAAGCTCATTACAAATAAATTGATGTGTGGATACCCTGAATACCCATACCCTCTGTTCCATCCAATTATTCATGACAGAAAAAGAACACCATCTGGCAAATGATAAAATAATCTTCTACTGTCTTCAATGCAATAAATGATAGGCAGATTGTCACAAAAGGTTTGGGCCAAAATGAAAATTGAGTTGATGGAAATTGGCGTGTATACCATGCCATAAAAAATAGCCCCAAGAAATCAGGCCAATGGGCAGAAAGATTGATTTATGACAGCAGTATACTGATTAATAAGTGTAGGATATTCCATGTTAGGTCACCAAGTACCAGATTAAGCAGCGGTATTGCGATAATATAGCACCGTATCCATCCATTTTTGTGTCTAAGTGCAGGCTGCAGATTTGCCAAATTTCGAGTTCAAAAGTCGGTGTCATGTTATATCCATTGGCCGAGTATCTGTTGCATAGCAATAATGAGTAATCGTTTGTTGGACGAGATACAGAGTAGTCTGTCTGTAACGGCACGACTGGATTTATCGGTGTACACGGCCAAACAAAACAATTGAAATTAACACATGATGATCTGTGTCCTACTGTTGCATCTGCATTATTACGACTTTGTGTCCCAAAGGGGAAATCATATTTGGCAGAATAATATGGCACCCCAACGGATGCTATAAGGCGATTGAGTTCAGCAGTATTTGTCGACGTTAAATGAGTACTGTTTAGTAATCCAATTAATTGCCGAAATAGCACGTCTCGATAATCGAGAGAAAAAGTAGAAGTTGCATAATATGTATGTTAAAAAATAGAGAGATAATATAATGATAATATTCGAGATATATAAAAATTTATGGCGTAATATATCACAAAAATTGAGACTACGCATGTATGATGCCGACGCAAGAGCTGTGCATCTGGTTCAATGTTTTTTTACTATCTTTAATAACTGTCCATTTCAGGTGTGGTCTTTACATTAATAGTATACTGATAAATCGGTTATAGAGTTCTTTTTGCGCGTTTTATTTGAGTATTTATTTTCATATTTTCTTATTGGCGCAATAGCCTGATGTTTTTACACTATTTTTGCAAAATGGTGGTTGCCGTTACAAACGCAATACAATGAATAGACTCTGCTAATTGCGGAAACTTCTCTTATTTTTATCATCTAAAGAAATTATTTCAGATATCAAAAATTGGGATAGTCTTTCTTTAAATCATCATTTTTCAATAGGCTAGCAGGGTTAAAGAGTTCCTTTATTAAAATTGTTCTTACTTGTTATTAAAATGCTAGTTGTTATTGCAAATTTATTGGTAATAGGATGAAATAAAGAACGATCTGCTGAAAGTGTATAATTGAATTTTACCATGTTCTGTTGCCATATTGACTAAGTTGTATTATTTAAAAAATAATCGGGTAATTAGGCCCTAATTACAAAACTTTTTTCATAGATAATTTGTTTGCGGTTGTCTATTTATTTGGGCTGTTCTTCAATACTTGAGTTTTTGAATCGGCACGTGAAATTATCTGTTAAATATGGCAGGTTTGCATTTTAGCTTCAAATGTGTTGATTAGTAGTGAGTGAATTTCTATTGCAATAATTTTCGTCTCATTAGTGCTAATTATTCTGCTGTTGATTGTAATATTTTAGTTTATCAGGCTTTATTTTCGTTTTTTTATAAGACCAAACATACGTATACACCCATTGAAAGTCTCAAAGAAATTTTGATTGATTTGTCCAGATTCATTTCAAGTTTTCGCATTATAGCATCGATGAACAGTTGGTGCATAACAAATTGAAGAAGGGAATCATCTGTAAGCCTTTTGTAAAAGTGTTTGATTACCAGTAATCTGTTAATTGAGTTATACAATATTTTTGCTTATTTTTGTCCAAAATATTTTAACATTTTAACATTAGGACAATAGGTATTATTAATGGACCAATCAGTTTCTGTTTCCAACTATATGATATTGGGCTGAAAATTCTGTTTTTTCATTTATGTTTCTGTCATCGTAAATATCACCCTAAAACTAAATACAGTTCAGTAAATGCAAGAATATCTTTTTTTTTTTCCCTATAATTATTGATATAGACCATGAATACAAATGGATGACTGGTTTATTAATGCAAAAATTTCCAGTTGCTTTCTTTGGCATCCGTTCGATAATGGGTTTTATTGTTCTTTGTACTGTCCTTTCGGAGTCATTTTCTATGTAGGACATGCCAAGTTGAATAAGGCCAGTTACATCTATAGGGACCAACAAAAGAGCCTTGTTTATTTGTTTTGTTCAGGAGTGTCAATTTTCTTTGTATCTGCTGAATCCGTTTTGTATATAAGTTATCAGTTTTATCATCTACAGTTATCGAAACTAATTTATCGCCCAGGACTCTTCTGCCATACATACCTGGTCACAATTTATTCTTCAGTTTTTTTAGTAGAGATATTTGTTTTTCAGGCATCATAGTTCTTAACTGTTTTCTGCGTAAATCTCATTTATATCTACATCACTATTTTCAAAAACTTTTTGTAAATAGTGATGTAGATATAAATACGAGATTTCTTGCTGAAACAGTTAGAATATGATTCTCTGTTGTTCTTGAAAAAACAAATATCTCTACCTAAAACTGAAGGGGCTCAGAATTATCTGGAAGCCAGGTATGATATGAAGTAAGTCTGGAACTTGATAAATTAGAGATTGAGACTCTCATTAACTTATTAGATGATAAAACTGATAACCTCACTCTATTCTTCATTTGGTTCATGAATTGTTTCAAAGAAATTACCTGGTTAAGGTTTACTGCGAAACAAATAAACAAGCAATTTTACGTTGATTCCTATAGATGTGCTACTAACGCTTATTCAACTTGGCGTATTATATTTTTATATGGTTTCAGAAGGACGACAAAAGAACAATAAAAACCACTATCGGAGATTTTTTGGATGCAATAAAAGAAAGCAACTGAAATTTTTGCATTAGCTACTTCCAGTCATCCATTTGTATTCACTATGCTTGGGTCTACTCTCAGTAATTATAGGGAAAAGTTTTAAAAGATATTCTGCATTTATGCGAACAGATGATTATTTAGTTTTAGGATTTGATATTTACGATGACAAGGGAAACATAAATATTGAAAACAAGAATTTTCAATCAATATCATGTAGCTGGAACAGGAACTTGATTTTATGGTTGGTCCATTAGCCAATACCCTTATTATTCTAATGTTCAAAATGTTCAAAAATATTTGACAAAAACTCTTAAAGATGTGCTTATAACTCATTTTCAGATACTGGTAATCCAAACCCCTTTACAAAAGGCTTACAGATGTCTTTCTCAATTTGTTATGCACCAATTATACAAGCTGTTCATCCGATTAAACATAATGCTAAAGTTGATATTTCTCTTGCTCAGTCCACAAAGTATAAGTATGAAGAGCTTGTTAATTTTTTAAGAACAGAGGTTTACAATGAATTCGAGGACGAATCAATCAAAGATTTCTTTGAAGTTTGTGAAAGCTTTCAATGAAAGGTCAATATGGGTATGTTTTGTCTTACGTAAAACAGAAATTGACAATAAAGCTCTACTGATAAACCTAAGTAATACAATCAGCAAGATAGTGGCACTAATGCAGATAGTGCCATTACGGAGATAAATAAGAAATTCCTCACTGACTTTCAAGCACATTTAATAAGAATGATGAAGCTAAAATGCAAGCTCGTATAAAATATTTAACAGATGAATTTCGCAGTGCCCGTTCAGAAACTCAAGTGTATTATCAAGAACAGCTAAATAAATGGAAATGACTGCAAGAACAACTAAAAAATTAATTATCTATGGAAAAGTTTTGTAATTGGGACCTCAATTACTTCCGATTATTTTCGTAATACAGCTTGGTCAGTAAGCTCAAGTGTAATAGTAACGCTGGCTTTAAAACTGGAGACATGGAACAAGACCGAATTGCTACTACTTTCAGCCGGATTATATCGTTCTTTATTTCGGCTCTTCTATTCACCAAAATAGGAAATTTTATAAAGAAGCAGCAATCAAAATTTAGCGACTTAAAACTAATAACAAGAAGTAAGAACAATTTAATGATATAAAGGGAGATAACGGCTCCCTGCTGCAATACATATTGATGACTTAGAAAAAAATGATGATTTAAAAAAAGAAAGACTATTCCAATTTTTTAGAATTTGGGGTAACATTCGGGAAACATTTCTTTATAGGATGATAAAAAGTAAAAGAGAGAAAGCTTTCCCGCAATTCTTTTAACAGGGTCTTACTTTTCTCATTGGTATTGCGTTTGTAGCGACAGCCAAATTCATTTGCAAAAATAGTGTAAAGCATCAGGCTATTGCGCCAAGTAAAGAAAATGTAATAGAGCCATCGCCTGAAATAATAAAACCCTTTCAAAAGACTCTATAACCGTTTATCCAGATACAAGTGCTAATAATATTAAAGATACCTTTTTCAAATGGACAGTTCGTTAAAGATGAAAGTAAAAAACATTGAACCAGATACTTTAATACACTTATTTCGGCACGTTTCTTTATTGCGTAGTCTCAATTTCATTTTCGTTGATATATTACACCACTAAGGCATTTTATATATCTCAGGCTATTATCATTACTTCAGCCGCATATTCTCTTGTTTTTTTTTGCTTACATATTGTACAACTTCTCTTTTTCTCTCAGTTATCGGGGCGATTGCTATTTCAACAATAATTATCATTAAGCGAAATACTCATTTATAAGCATTTGGTGTCAGCCGAATACTGCTAATTTCCCAATCACCTATAGCATCCATTGGGGTATATATTATTCTGCAAAACTGTATTTCCTTTTTTTTGGGGACGATACCAAAGTCATCGTCAATGCAGATGCAAAATAGTAGGTTACCAATATTTTGGCGCACAGTATCACTACCATTCAAGTCATCACTATTGTTGTTTCAATTGTTTTGTTTATTGCAATTAGTTTGCTTCTCAATTTCACGGTTACCGGTAAATCCATTCTTCGTGCCGTTGCAAGCAATTCTGAACTATGCAATATTTATGGTATCTCGTCCAACAAAATTATTTTGATTGCTTTCGGTATTACTCAGCTTTAGCAGCTACAGCCGGGATACTTTCAGCAATGGATACTGTAATACGACACCTGGACTTTTGGTTTCAATTTGTTGCTTTACGAGAGCAGTGGCAATGATTATAGGAGGCGTTGGTAGTACAAGAGGTTTAATTGCCGGTTCTTTACTTGTTGCAACAGCTCAACATCTTGCGGCTTACTACTTAGACACAAAATGATGATGTAAAGCCATTATGTTATCCTTATTATTTTCTTAATCTGGAACCGCTTGGTTTTAAGCGGCAACCGGTAAAAAGTGGAGGTATAGCATGGAGTATATCCTACACCTTTTTATATTAATCAGCTTCTATACTTTGCTGTCGCAAAGTCTTAATCTTTCTGCCGGTTATACTGGCCTGATTTCATTAGCCCAGGCTGGTTTTTATGGCATAGGTATATACAACAGCAATTTTATCAACTCACTCCGGTTTTTCATTTTGGCTAAACTTGCCTTTGGCAATGCTTAATAAAGGAGCAATCGCCTGTGGTTTCATTTATTGCATTGAGAACAGTAGAAGATTATTTTATCATTTGCACACTTGGGATACAGGTTGTTCTTTTTTCTGTCATGAATAATTGGATGGAATTAACAAGAGGGCCATTAGGTATTCCTAGGTATCCCTTCATCAATTTATTTGAATGAGCTTAGATAGCAAAATTTCATTTCTCATTCTTTCAATTCTGCTGACAGTTTTAGTTTGGTTTATTTTAAAAAACATTTCAAAGTCAGGATATGGGGAATACACTAAAGGCAATAAGTGAAGATGAGATTTACTCACAAAGCATTGGTAAAATGTTTATCAATCCAAGATAATTTCATTCACTCTTAGTGCTGCTTTTGCATCCATTCCTGGTGCTTTCTTTGTATGCTCATTATATCTCTTATATTGACCCTGCCAGTTTTACTGTTAATGAATCTATTTACATTCTTCTGTTATTATTGGTGGGTTTGGTAATCTGAAAGGAAGTTTTTTTGCAGCAGTATTTTTTAGTGCCTACCTGAAGCTCTGCGATTTGTTGGTATGCCTGACAGTATTGCATCAAATGTCCGGCAGATTATTTACGGATTGCTTTTGGTGGTTGTAATGATGACTGGAAAGAATGGATTCAATGAATTGTTTTAGAAAAAAAGGTGGTAAATTACAAACTATTGATTTTAATTTCTCTGAACAATTTCTTTAGCTATACTTATAATTAAAATTTCCTTCTTCCTTTCCGAATGATATAGTTATCTGCCTCTTTCTCAATTTCAGCATGAGTACTAATTTTGTTCTCAGTAAGCTATTCATCTAATTCACTTCGTTTGGGTACAACTTTACCTTTTTTAAAGTGTGGAATATTTCTTTCCGAAGTTTTCTTGTAGATAGCTGATTTGGATAAGCTGACATATTCGGCAGCCTGGTTAAGATTGAATACTTCTGCAATTGGTACAGTTATCTTGTCATCTTTTTTTACGATTCTTAGTAAGTTCTCAATTGTATTGAGTTTGTCAAGAATCAATTCAAATGGATTTTCCATACATGAAAATTTAGCGGTGAAATAAACTCACATTCTTGCCCCACTGACCCACCATGCAAGGTAATAGGGTGTTCCTCATGCCTATTCGGCAATGAGATCACATAACCAACACAGCAGCAATTAAATTGGGGTTAGGCCAACTTTTTATGGTTATTTAGAATTGAAAATCAAATCCATATCCGCTCAAAAAACTCCAACATTTTGTTCGATACCAGCCCTGTCGGGACTACAAGAGCAGTAATACGTTTTGCGAGCAGTTAGAGCCCCTGAAATTCAGGGCTCTATTATTTTCATCCAGTTATCATTTTTTTGTCATACTCACTGTACCTACCGATCCAGAATAGCCCAGAAATGTGCCGGAACAGTTAGTGTAATTATTCGGAAAACCGCAGTTTCCATTTAGTACCATTGTTATAACATCAGCAATGAATCGGTGGTGAAAGTATAGGTTCCAGGGAAGTTCTGATTACTGAATGCCGAATCGATGTTAATGAGTGTATTGTCTGATTTAATAAGCATACTGAACTTATATAGAGCACCTGCTCCATTCACTTGCAGCGCACCCAGCCTGTGTCGCCTACAAACTTGTCATGCACACTTAGGTCTTGTCACCTTTACAAGAGAAAATTATCATGGGCATAATAAAGCAGCTCCAATAAGGAATGTTTTCATACTAAGGTTTATTGATTGGAAAATATTTTTGTAAAACTTCAATCTATTGCTACTAATGGCAATACTCCATTTGGATAGAAAAGTGAGAATGGTTGTACACTGTAATTTTTTATGAATACATATGAATTAGGTTGTATATGTCTCCAACCTTATAAGGTTGGAGACCTCATATAAGTCCAAGATTGTAGAATTGCACAAATCGATGAAAAATTTTATTTCTTGTAATACAAGTGAATAGTTCTTATTTACTCAATATCTGTTATTGGCAACCATTCTCTATTACGAAAAATTTATTTGTTTTCTGTTTAGGTGTACAACTCAATTTAGAGAAAAGGTAAAGTGGAGGTTGTATAAGGTCTCCAACCTTATAAGGTTGGAGACCTTATACAACCACTTTACAACTAAAACCACATCTTTTGCCTAATTTAACCCGGCTTAAGTCAAGGAAAATCCAGATAATGAATAAAAGACAGACGCAGTTTATTGGTACTGATACTAGATTACTATCTGCTATCGGCCCCTTATCGATAGATATGTATTGGCCCGGATTCCCTGCAATTGCAGCCGATTTGAATACTACAGTCGATATGGTTTCTTATTCATTGTCCAGCTTTTTATAGGTATTTGCGTTGGACAGCTTATCTGTGGTCCATTGCTTGACAGATTTGGTCGTAAAAGGCCTTTATATGGCGGGCTTTTATTTATATAATCGCATCTCTGGGTTGTGCTATGTCGAACACTGTAGAAATGCTGATTGCCTTTCGATTCCTTCAGGCAATTGGGGGCTGCGTGGGTATGGTAGCGCCTGGTGCCATAGTAAGGGATATGTTCCCTGTTAATGAGAGTGCTAAAGTGTTTCCGCTTTTAATTCTTGTGTTAGGCGTTTCCCCCATCATTGCCCCAACATTTGGCAGTTACCTGATTACAGCTTTTGGATGGCACGCTGTATTTATAATTCTTTCATTATAGTTGCATTATTGTTTTTAGCAGTTGTATTCCTATTACCAGAAAGTAAAGAACCTGATCCTTCTTTTTCTTTGCGACCCAATACGATTCTTATCAGCTATCTAACAGTACTTAAGGAACCACAATTTTATACGTTTGCATTTGCAGAGCAATAGCGGCTGCTGGATTGTTCGCTTATCTTGCCGGATCACCATTTGTATTCATGAATCTATTCAAAGTAAGTCCAAAGAGCATGGATGGATCTTCGCCATCATAGCTGGTCTAATCACCAGTAGTCAATTGAAACTCTATTCCTGAAATTCAACAGTTCACAAATTATCAAAGTCACTCTATTGGTACAAGCTTCTATTGGCTTGCTTTTGTTTACCGGAAGTGCCCTTTGGTTGAAGCTAATATATATGCAACTATTGGTTTGATATTTCTATTTCTAAGCCGTCAGGATTCAGCTTTCCAAACTCCGCCGCACTTTCATTAGCACTATTTAAAAAAGAAGCAGGCAGTGCTTCCGCACTTATGGGTGCCTTGCAAATGGGTCTTGGTGCTTTTGCTTCTGCAATGGTTGGATTCATCAACAATGGTACAGTTTACCTATGACAGGCATTATGGCGGCTTGTGCTGTTCTTGGTTTGCTGGTACTTACCATTGGACAACAAAAGATTAAAGAAGCAAATACTATATAAAGAACAATAGGTTTGAACAGATAGAAAGCCTAATTGCGGTTTTTACGATTTTGTTTTGTAATTTTATTACCGCATAGACTCGGAGACGCAGGGGCGTTCCTCTGTGCCAAAACGTCTCTGCTTACAACCACGAATTTAACCCATAAATAGGCCCTCTTTGTTTGAAATTCGTAACAATCCCTTTGATACCCGTAAGATTTACAATGGATAAGAATTGCTTTGCAGTATCAATCAACAGTATAGCCATGAAGCAAAGCATCAGATATCATCATTTTCAGTTCGCTGTTTTTTGCTCTTCAGCCCATCTCACAAAAAACAGACAGCACTAGTTCTCCCAGCCATTTTGGATCAATAAGTGTAACTCATAATGGCATCTCACTTATTCCTACATTTTCACTTGGGAAAGCCAGCAACAATCATCAACCTTTCTATGGGTAAAGGAAAATCGGTTTCGAACCTGAAATGCGATTCGCGCGGGGAAAAACCATGGAGTTTCTTTTCTGGTGGCGGTATAGAGTGAAAGCGGATCACGACCTCGATTTAATTTCGGTGCTCACCCTGCACTTAATTTTAAAACTGAAACAGTAACCTCGAATGGTGTTTCGAAAGAAGTGATGGTAACAAGACGCTATCTGGCAACAGAACTCTCTCAGATTATATGATCCGCGATAATATTAGCGCGGGAATCTACTATCTCTATTCAAGAGGACTTGATATTGGAACTACAAAAAACACCCATTTTGTAACTATCAATAGTAATATTTCGAATATCAAGCTTTCAAAACAATTTCTATTCAGATTACAATGCCACAGTTCTATTATCTTAAGATGGATCAACAGGATGGATTTTACTTTACATCCACTTTTGTGCTAACGAAAAGAAATTTCTATTTATCGCTTTCTGCTATTATCAATAAGACCATTCAGACCAGGATCTCTGCCAGTAAAGGACTTTGTATGGAATGCCACTCTAACTTATTCATTTTAGCCACAAATATGTAAAAATCAATTAGACTTTATGAAATCCGTAAATTTATGGGCCATGGGAAAAATTGAAACCATAGAAGAGTTCTATAAACGGAAATTCGATTGGATGCCCGATAATATCCGTAGTGAAATCGGGCATTTTAATGTAATCAAAATCGAGTCTCTAGTTGGCACTACTACCCCCACCTGTTCCTTATAAACGTCGTGATTTCTATAAGATCATGTTAGTTATAGGCAATAGCCAGGTACATTATGCCGATAAAGTAATAGAAGTACAGCAACAGGCACTCTCCTTTTTCAAATCCACAGATACCTTATAAATGGGAACACCTTGATACTATCGAAGTGGAAAGTGTATTGCATTTTCGATAAACAATTCTTCCATGATTATGGACAATTGAACCAATATGATGTTTTCAACCTGACGGAACGCATGTATTGAATTGACTGATGAACAAGTTGATAAAGTAAATGTAATGTTCCAGGAGAATGTTTGAAGAAATCAAATCAGAATATGTTCATAAATACGATGTGCTTAGAACCATCGTGTTTGAATTGATACATTTGCCTGAAGATGCAACCTTCTGCGAAAATAAATAAACAACCTATCAATGCATCACAACGAATCGCAACGCTTTTCATGGAATTACTGAGCGGCAATTCCCCATTGATGAAAACCACCAGTCGATAAATCTTCGTACGGCATCTGATTATGCTACGCAATTGAATATCCATGTGAATCATCTCAACAGGGCTGTTAAAATCAACTACAGATAAAACCACAACACAGCTAATAGCCGAAAGAGTATTACAGAATCTAAAATTTTATTGAAACATAGTAACTGGAGCGTTTCAGAAAAGGCTTTGCATTGGAAGCTAGAAGTGACTCATTTCAATAACTTCTTCAAGAAATATGTACAATTAAGTCCCCTGAAATTCCGGAATATTTGAATTTTTATAACTTATTGCTTTGATTTCATTAGATAAGCGATTTTTCTATCAATAGCTTTGGTTTATTAAAAAACATAAATAAAAATCTTCAATATGAATAAGAGATTAATAGGCCCTGACAAACTGGAAGTATCAGCCATCGGTCTTGGCTGCATGGGCATGAGCTTCGGTTACGGTCCGGCAGCAGATAAGAATGAGATGATAAAACTGATCCACAGCGCCGTAGATCGGGGCATTACTTTCTTTGACACGGCCGAAGTATATGGCCCTTTTGCAAATGGAAGAATTGGTTGCAGAAGCATTGGCCCCATACAAAGGAAAAGTGGTGATTGCTAAATTCGGATTCGATATTGACCGTGTTCAGAATAGACATGTGGGGTAAATAGCAAAACCTGAAAACATCAGAAAAGCAACCGAAGAATCTTTGAAAAGACTAAAAGTAGATGTGATCGATCTTTTATATCAACGCCGCGTAGATCCAAATGTTCCAATAGAAGATGTAGCAGGTACAGTAAAGATCTTATTAAAGAAGGAAAAGTAAACACTTCGGTCTTTCAGAAGCAAAGACGACTACTATTAGAAAAGCACGCTGTTCAACCAGTGACAGCACTGCAAAGCGAATATTCCTTATGGACGAGACAACATGAAAAGGAAATTATTCCAACAATACAAGCATTGGGAATTGGCCTTGTTGCATTCAGTCCATTGGTGTTCTATGGCCGGAAAAATTGATGAGACTACCAAGTTTGCTGAAGGCGATATCAGAAATATACTTCCCCGTTTTACGGAAGAAGCCAGAGCTGCCAATAAAGCACTATTAGATTTACTTCAACGATTTGCAGATAGAGAAATGCCAACTACTGCACAAATAGCATTGGCTTGGGTATTGGCGCAGAAGCCATGGATTGTTCCGATTCCAGGGACTACGAAACTTCATAGATTGACTGAGAATATTGGAGCTGTTGCAATTCAACTTACAGCTCAGGAGTTGCAGGAAATTGAAAATGCTTCGGGCAGAGATAAAAGTTGTGGTACAAGGTATACTGAGCAAATGGAGAAGTCTACAGTGGTTGTAATTTTTTTACCGCAGAGACGCGGGAGATGCAGAGTTTATTAGGGTAGAGTTCTAATTATACAAGCGTTCAGCATCACTCTTATGGAATATCACGCCTTCTTTTAATTCATTGGGAAGAAATATGCGGATGCTGATAGTGAATGGATCTGATTTCCTGAATACTCCAACTGGATTACAATCCATCCAAACATCTCCATTCAATACTAATGCCTTGCCATTATCTTTTTTCTCAAATGTTAGAGCATCCTTCATTTCACCAATCTCTCTTTTCATTTTACCAAGCTGTTTCGGATTGATGGAATTTGAAAGATTGCCATTGTCGAAATTGAAAATGGCTTGGAGACCATCTTTTGAGATTGGCTGAGAAGCTAATTTCTTATAACTACCAGTTGCTATCCATTTTTCAAATCCGGTTTTCGCTTCAGATTCTGCTGTAGCTTTTGTTTTTTTCTCCTGCTCATTTATCTGTTGCTGAATGAATTGTAATACTTTCTCCTTTTCAGGAGTAGGCAGCATTAATGTTGGAGTAGGAGTGGCATCGTTCCATGATATCTGTCCCGATTCTTTTACATTATTGAAGAAGCTGAATAGTTCGTAATAATTTTTCTGAGAGAAGGGATCGTATTTATGATCATGGCATTTGGCGCAGCCTATTGATACACCTAAAAAGGCATTGCCGAATGTATTGGTCCTGTCCACCACATATTCAGTTTGAAATTCTTCTTCAATGATACCACCTTCCATGTTTTGTGGATGATTTCGATTGAAGGCGGTAGCAATAATCATCTCTTTTGTTGGATTGGGGAATAAATCTCCAGCCAACTGCCATTGCACAAACTTATCGTAAGGTTGGTTTTCATTAAAGGCTTTGATGACCCAATCGCGATAGGGCGACATATCCCTCAATCTATCCACTGTGTAACCATAAGAATCAGCGAAACGCGCCAGATCTAACCAATCAACCGCCATCTTCTCGCCATAATGGGGAGAGCTTAATAAACGATCTACCTGTTTTTCGTAAGCGTTGGGTGAATTATCTTTTAGGAAGGCATCGATTTCTTCAATAGTTGGGGGAAGTCCGGTGAGATCAAGAGAAACTCTTCTTAATAATAGTTCCTTTGATGCTTCTGAGTTGGGTTCCAGTTTTTCCTGTTCCAGTCTTTTATAAATAAAACTATCGATGGCATTATGAACCATCCATTTTTCATTATCGGGTTGTGGGACATTTGGAAGTTGTGGTGCAACAAAGGCCCAATGGGGTTTATAAACAGCACCCTGCTCAATCCATTTAATGATGATAGCTTTTTCTTTTGGAGAAAGGCTCATATGACTTGCCGGGGTAGGCATTGTATATTTTGGATCACTTGATACAATACGATGGAATACTTCGCTTCCAGCAACATCACCTTTTACAATTGCATATTTCCCTGGGCTTTCCATGAGTTCGCTGGTAGCGGCTTCGAATTGGTCCAATCGCAAGCCTGCTTTCTGTTTTGCCTTATCGGGGCCATGACAGGCGAAACATTTCTCTGAGAGGATGGGTTTAACATGAACATTATAATCGATCTGGTCAGGTAATTCGTTATAAGCTTCTTTTACATCAAGGGGTAATTCCGGTGAACAGGAAAGCATTAGTAAGCTTGAGATAAAAGCCAAAATCAGGAGTCGGAAAGGCATGTGGGCTGGGTTTTTGTAGCTGCTTCTAAATTATACTAAATATCCCAAGGTTGTATATGAATTCAAATACATTTTACCGCAGAGACGCGGAGACGCAGGGTTTATTTATTTTACAGTTCCAAACTATCAAAGCGTTAAGAACTCTACCCTAATAAACTCTGCGTCTCCGCGTCTCTGCGGTAAAAAAATTACAACCCTGTAGACTTCTCCATTTGCTCAGTATACCTTGTACCTACAACTTTTATCTCTGCCGAAGCATTTTCAATTTCCTGCAATTCCTGAGCTGTAAGTTGAATAGCAGCAGCTCCAATATTCTCAGTCAATCTATGAAGTTTCGTAGTCCCTGGAATCGGAACAATCCATGGCTTCTGCGCCAATACCCAAGCCAATGCTATTTGTGCAGTAGTTGCATTTCTCTTATCTGCAAATTGCTGAAGTAAATCTAATAGTGCTTTATTGGCAGCTCTGGCTTCTTCCGTAAAACGGGGAAGTATATTTCTGATATCGCCTTCAGCAAACTTGGTAGTCTCATCAATTTTTCCTGCCAAGAAACCTTTACCTAACGGACTGAATGCAACAAGGCCTATTCCTAATTCTTGTATTGTTGGAATGATTTCCTTCTCATGTTGTCTTGTCCATAAAGAATATTCGCTTTGCAAAGCTGTCACTGGTTGAACAGCGTGCGCCTTGCGAATAGTAGCTGCTCCTGCTTCTGAAAGACCGAAGTGTTTTACTTTTCCTTCTTTAATAAGATCTTTTACTGTACCTGCTACATCTTCTATTGGAACATTTGGATCAACGCGGTGTTGATATAAAAGATCGATCACATCTACTTTTAATCTTTTCAATGATTCTTCGGTTGCTTTTCTGATGTTTTCAGGTTTGCTATTTACACCCACATGTCTATTCTGAACACGGTCAATATCGAATCCGAATTTGGTAGCAATCACCACTTTTCCTTTGTATGGGGCCAATGCTTCTGCAACCAATTCTTCATTTACAAAAGGGCCATATACTTCGGCCGTGTCAAAGAAAGTAATGCCCTGATCTACGGCGCTATGGATCAGTTTAATCATCTCATTCTTATCTGCTGCCGGACCGTAACCGAAGCTCATACCCATGCAACCAAGACCGATGGTAGATACTTCCAGTTTGTCAGGGCCTAATAATCTCTTATTCATATTGAAGATTTTTATTTGTGTTTTTTAATAGACCAAAGCTATTGCTAGAAAAATCGCTTATCTAATGAAATCAAAGCAATTAGTTACAAAATTCAAATATTCCGGAATTTCAGGGGACTTAATTGTACATATTTCTTGAAGAAGTTATTGAAATGAGTCACTTCTGTGAAGCCCAATGCAAAGGCTATTTCTGAAACGCTCCAGTTACTATGTTTCAATAAAATTTTAGATTCCTGTAATACTCTTTCGGCTATTAGCTGTGTCGTGGTTTTATCCGTAGCTGATTTAACTGCCCTGTTGAGATGATTCACATGGATATTCAATTGCGTAGCATAATCAGATGCAGTACGAAGATTTATCGACTGGTGGTTTTCATCAATGGGGAATTGCCTCTCCAGTAATTCCATGAAAAGAGTTGAAATGCGTTGGGATGCATTTATAGGCTGCTTATTTATTTTCGCAGAAGGTTGCATCTTCAGGGCAAAATGTATCAATTCAAACACGATGGTTCTGAGTACATCGTATTTATGAACATATTCTGATTTGATTTCTTCAAACATCCTTTGGAACATTACATTTACTTTATCAACTTGTTCATCAGTCAATTCAAATACATGCGTTCCGTCAGGTTGAAAAACTTCGTATTGGTTCAATTGTCCATAATCATGGAAGAATTGTTTATCGAAAATGCAATACACTCCACTTCGGATAGTATCAAGGTGTTCCCATTTATAAGGTATCTGTGGATTTGAAAAGGGAGAGTGCCTGTTGCTGTACTTCTTATTACTTTATCGGCATAATGTACCTGGCTATGTACCTATAACTAACATGATCTTATAGAAATCACGACGTTTATAAGGAACAGGTGGGGTAGTTGTGCCAACTAGAGACTCGATTTTGATTACATTAAAATGCCCGATTTCACTACGGATATTATCGGGCATCCAATCAATTTCCGTTTATAGAACTCTTCTATGGTTTCTACTTTTCCCATGGACCATAAATTTACGGATTTCATAAGGTCTAATTGATTTTTGCATATTTGTGCCCAAACGAATAAGTAAGAGTGGCATTCCATACAAAATCCTTACTGGCAGATCCTAGTCTTTATGGTCTTGTTGATAATAGCTGACAGCGACACAGGGAAATTTCTTTTCGTTAGCACAAAAGTGGATGTAAAGTAAATCATCCTGTTGATCCATCTTAGGAATAATAAAACTGTGGCACAGTCTGAATAGAAATTGTTTTGAAAGCTTGATATTCGAAATATTACTATTGATAGTTACAAAATGGGTGTTTTTTGTAGTTCCAATATCAAGCCCTCTTGAATAGAGATAGTAGATTCCCGCGCTAATATTATCAGTGATCATATAATTCGGAGAGAGTTCTATTGCCGAATGGCGCCTCGATACCATCACTTCTTTTGAAACACCATTCGAGGTAACAGTTTCTGTTCTGAAATTGAGTGCAGGATGAGCGCCGAAATTAAAGCAGAAAGCGATCCGCTTTTACTCTGTAACGCCACCAGAAAAGAAAGCTCCAGGGTTTCCCCTCAAGGGCGAATCGCATTTCAGGCTCGAAACTGAGTTTCCCTTTTCCCATCGATAGATTAATGATAGTGGCAGGTTTCCCAAAGAGAATATTGGGATAAGCGAAATGCCATTATGAGTTATTGCTTATTGATCCTGTAAAGTGACTAGGAGAACTAGTGCGATCTGTTTTTTGAGAATGGGCTGAAGAGCTATAAAGCAGTGAACTGA
>JBGAQE010000128.1:0-12523 GCA_044220885.1 Chitinophagaceae bacterium | reverse complement strand
GAGTTGTTTAACTGAGTTTGTAAAGTAAGCTCCCATTAGAGGAAGTATCTGTAAGGAATGCATTCCGAAGAAATGTGCCACCCTCAGGTCTCCATATTCTCGGCTCCAATTAAAAAGAGGTAAACCGGGGCTGCCGTCTATACCACCTACAGTATGAGCCATTCGTTGTACCATCAGTCCGCCTTCAAATGAAAAGATGACAAAGAAAAGCAAACCCAAACGAATTCCCCATACATAAGTATCAGGGATATTGAATTTTTTCTGTTTGAAGAATAGGATGCAGATATAACCTGTCCATAAAGTGAATGTAAGTATGGCCACCCCCATTATAGAAAACAGAATACTATTTAAAGGAGTAGTAAAGTTGAAGTGCGACCTTCTTCCATTTGCGGCCTGATATACAATGATTGCCATTTCAATGAACATGGTAATCACCATCATCCAAGAGAATATTTTTACTTTTTTTGGAGCGTCAAGATAGAAGAGAAGCCATGCCATTGACCAGCTTGCAATAGCAATGGAGCCAAAGAATTTAATTGGTTTAATCCATGCGTTTATGCCTGTCACAAAAGTATGATCAGCCTGGTAGAGGAGCATACAAATGAAAGCGCCTAACCAACAAAGCCAACCAGCCAAAGCAAGAAGGCTGTTTCTTCTTCTTAATTCAGAAATGAATGATAACATAGAGCCTGCAGTTAATTTTCAGCAAAATAAGATTTTGTTACGGCAGTACGAAGCAATATGTAACTAAGCCATCCGAGTGGCCCTAACATAAAGGTGAAAAACAGACTGGGTACTGTAATCCAATGGTTGATGCCATGTTTGCGGGCATTATTTACGATCCAGCAACCTATAAAAAGATCGAAGGCAAGATAGTGCACCCATCCACCTGTAACCATTGTCTTATTCGTAAACAGGTTCATCACACCTTCAAGGGTACCGAAACTATTCATGTCGGAAGGCTTGAATGAAGAAAGGATTAGCCAGATATATATGAAGGCTAATAAGGCAACAGCAATTCCGATTATGAAGCGAGGAGCTTTGAACCAAAAAGGGCTTGCCAGTATAAGCACCAACCATCCGATCAAGGCAATAGTGCTGGATAGTTCAAAAATTTTTTCAGGCGTCATAAAGAAGTTTTATGACGCCTAAGCTACTTATTAAAGTTTATTCGGGTAATTTTTTTAAAGCTTCGTTGATAAGGGAAATAGTTTCCTCATCACTTAAAGGTGCTGGTATGAAAGAAGTACCGATCACTTTTTCATATAATTCGATATATCGTTTGGAGATAGTCGATACCCACTCGTCTGTCATTTCCGGAACGGTTTGTCCCTCCTTACCCATGAAGTTATTTTCAATCAGCCATTCTCTAACGAATTCCTTACTTAATTGCTTTTGACGTTCTCCGGTTTTCTGTCTTTCTGCAAATCCATCGGCATAAAAATAGCGGGAGCTATCAGGAGTATGCACTTCATCCATCAGGTAAATCTCATTGCCGATTTTTCCGAATTCATATTTGGTGTCGGCTAATATCAAGCCTCTTGAAGTGGCTATTTCCTTTCCTTTTTCAAAAAGTTGCAGAGCATATTTGCTAAGTATTTCCCAATCGGCAGCAGAGCAGAGTCCTTGTGCTATGATTTCTTTTGGAGAGATATCTTCATCATGTCCTGCAGCCGCTTTCGTAGAAGGAGTGATGATAGGGGTAGGGAAGAAGTCATTTTCCTTCAATCCATCAGGCATCAATGCTCCACATAATACTCTTCCTCCGGCATTATAGGTTCTCCAGGCATGTCCCACCAGATTTCCTCTCACCACCATTTCAATTTTAAAAGGAACACATCTTTTCCCGATTGATACGGTGGGAGCAGGTACTGATACCAGCCAGTTAGGGCAGATAGATCGGGTGGCGTTCAGCATGTGCTCGGCAATCTGATTCAGAACCTGTCCTTTGAAAGGGATGGGTCTTGGCAGGATTACATCAAAAGCCGAAATGCGGTCGCTGGCCACCATAACGAGCCAATTCTCACCGATGCTGTATACATCCCTTACTTTTCCTTTGTAATAGTTTGTCTGGTTGGGGAAATGGAATTGATTCATGGCCCGAAATTAGGTGGGTGCTGTCAAAATGGGAAAAAAGCAGGGCAGGAAATATCAACAAATCCTTGGATAGCAGTCTGAAAATTAAATTTTTACTATAGATATACAATCCGTATTTTGCCTGATAAACGCACCTTTTTTCCCGATTTAACGAACTAAAACTACCATTATGAGAAAAAGCTTCCGTTCTTTGGCAGCTTTGCTGATCGTAAGTGTAATTTCGCTTGCTGCCGTAGCCCAGTCAACGACAATTACAGGTTCAGTAAAAAACAGTCTTAATAAAGACGTTGTTCCCGCTGTTTCTGTTTCTATCAAGGGTACCAATAGCGGTACTTTCACTGATGAGAAAGGTAATTTCAAACTGACAACCAATCAGAAACCTCCTTTCACACTGGTATTCACTTCTGTAGGGTATGAACCACAGGAATTGAGTGTTTCCGGATCTACAGAAAATATACAGATTAGTTTTGTCCCTTCTTCCAGTCTTGGAGTGGAAGTGGTGGTATCTGCGAGCAGGGTTCCTGAAAGGATCCTGGAATCGCCGGTATCCATTGAAAGGGTAAACATCGCTGCTATCCGAAATACCGCAGCTACAGGGTATTATGATATCTTCAAAAACATCAAGGGTGTAGACATGACCACATCGAGCCTTACATTCAGTACGGTGAGTACACGTGGTTTCAACAGTAGTGGTAATGCCCGTTTGAACCAATTGATCGACGGAATGGATAACCAGGCTCCTGGTTTGAACTTCTCTGTTGGTAGTGTGGTTGGTTTAACTGAACTGGATGTGGAAAGTATGGAATTGCTGCCAGGCGCTTCATCCGCTCTTTATGGACCAGGTGGTATGAACGGAACCATTCTCCTGAATGGTAAGAACCCCTTCAAATATCAAGGTTTGAGCTACCAGATCAAAACTGGTATCATGCATACAGATAAAAAGCAAAGGTCCAGTGCTTCTCCTTATTACGACTGGACAGTACGTTGGGCTCAGAAAATTTCTGATCGTTTTGCTTTCAAAATGGGAGCATTACGACTGGACAGTACGTTGGGCTCAGAAAATTTCTGATCGTTTTGCTTTCAAATTTCATTCAGGCAAAAGACTATCTGATTATTCCAACTATCTGGCAGGAGACCCAAGCCGTAACCAATACGGTAAGGTGATTCCAGGTGATCGTACTTCTGATCCAAACTATGATGGTGTGAATGTTTATGGTGATGAAACAACAGTAGATATCCGTCCATTCCTTCAAGGAGCTATCGCTCAAAATCCAGGTTTAGCTCCAATACTTAATCAGTTTCTTGGTGCTGCTATTCCTGTTTCACGTACAGGATATGCCGAAAACCAGGTGATAAGCAATAACACTATCGATGTTAAATTGAATGGTGCCTTGCATTATAAACTTACAGATAATCTGGAAGCTTCCTTAACTGCTTATTGGGGAACAGGTAATACGGTGTATACAGGTAGTGACCGTTATTCTTTCCGAAACCTGAAAATAGGACAATACAAATTCGAATTAAAACATAAGAACTGGTTTGTGAGGGCTTATACTACACAGGAAAATGCCGGTGAAACATATAATGCCACCATCACTACCCGTATATTCAACGAAGCATGGAAGCCAAGTTACAATCCTGCTAACGCAGCAGGTAGCTGGTATCCTCAATATGCAGGTGGATTCGCAGGTAATGCTGCCGCCATCTTCCAAAATGTTTTGACATCAGGTGGTTCATTAGCTCAGGCGCAAGCTGCGGTTGCTGCTGCGGTTTATAACCTTCATGCCACTGGTCGTGCTACTGCCGATGTTGGTCGTCCGGTTGCTGGTACTGCTGCCTTTAATTCCATTTTTGATGCAGTTCGGTCAAAACCAATCAAGCAAGGTGGTGGGTTGTTGCTGGATGCTTCTGATTTGTATCATGCAGAAGGTCAGTACAATTTCAGTCACCTTACTGGTAAATATTTCGATTTGATTGCTGGTGCTTCTTTCAAGCGTTATAGCCTGAATTCAGAAGGAACCCTCTTCGCTGATTCAGCAGGTCGTATCAATATCGATGAAATTGGTGCTTATGCTCAAGTTTCTAAATCCTTCTTTAAAGACAAGCTGAAAATATCTGCAGCCGGTCGTTTCGATAAGAACACAAATTTTGAAGGTCGATTCACTCCACGTTTCACTGCAGTGTACAAAGTGAAAGAGAATCATAATTTGCGTGCTTCTTACCAAACAGCGTATCGTTTCCCAACAACACAGAATCAGTGGATCAACCTGCAAGTGGGTGGTGGAACTATCCTGTTGGGTGGATTGCCAAGTTTGAGGAAGTTCTACAATTTCAGATCTGTAAATGAATTGAATGATAACCCAAGTGGATTACCTGCTTATACATTAGAAAGCGTGAGAGAAGCAGCTCCATTTTTACCAGCCAATCCACCAGCCGCTTTCGCTGCTTTGAAAGAAGCAACATTTGCAACTTATAAGCCGGAGTCAATGAAATCTGTTGAGTTTGGTTATAAGGGTTTATTCGGCAAGAGAGTATTAGTGGATGTGTATGGTTATTTTGGTCGATATGAGAACTTCCTGGGTCGTCAGATAGTTGTACAAACTTTAAGTTTAACAGACCCTGGAGCTATTTTCACCGGACCTAATCGTGTAGTATCAATAGCAGTTAACAGTAAAAATAAAGTTAAGACATACGGTTATGGAGCCAGCATCGATTATATGCTGCCACGTAATTTCACTGCAACCGCTAACCTTACTTTCGACAGGATTGGAAATCTTGATCCAGGATTTGTTTCCTTCTTCAACTCGCCTTCTTATCGTCTGAATCTTGGATTAAGCAATTCAGGTTTTGGCTATCAGAAACGTTTTGGTTTCTCTGCCATGATGCGTAATCAGGATGGCTTCTTCTATGAAAGCGATTTCCGTCAGGGTGAAGTAGAAGGCTTTACAGTAGTAGATGCACAAGTAAGTTATAAGTTCCCTCAACAACGTTCTATCCTGAAGTTGGGTGGTACTAATATCTTCAACAAATACTATAAGAACGCGTTTGCAAATCCGGAGATTGGAGCGATTTATTATGTGAGTTTTGCTTATAACGTATTCTAATTGCGGGTCCGAGAGTCTAGAGGTAATTAGTCCGGAAGTCCGAAAGTCGGAAAGACCGGAAGAAATACAAATACAAGATTTCGATATAGAAAAAGCCCTTTCATTTGAAAGGGCTTTTCTTATTTTATTAAGCTTTGCAATATTATCGACTTGAGAGATCCGGACTTTCTTCTCTTACTCTTGCTCTTGCAATCCCCGGGTTATCACCCGGGGTCATTATTGTTCAACCCCTTCGGGGTTGGTTGTAAATTATCGTCATTCACCTAAATTCGACTTCCGACTTCTGACTACTGACTTCCGACTTGTATTTTCTCTTCCGACATTCTGTTGCCCCGGGTAATCACCCGGGGATACGATGATTCAACCCCTTCAGGGTTGGTTGTAAATTATCGTCATTCATCTGAACTCGACTTCAGACTCACGACTTCCGACTTGTATTTGTATTTCTTCCGGACTATGCCTAAGGAATCTAAAACAACCAAACGCCGCGGACTCAAATATCAAACGCTCCAAAACTCAAGCGCCCCGGACTTCCGGACTCTCCTTATACATTAAAACGGAAATGCATTACATCCCCATCTTTCACCACATATTCCTTTCCTTCAATTCTCAACTTACCGGCTTCGCGGCAGGCGGCTTCTGAACCGTAGTGGATGAAGTCTTCGTAAGCGATTACTTCGGCTTTGATGAATCCTTTTTCGAAATCGGTATGGATAACGCTGGCGGCTTGTGGGGCTTTCCAACCTTCGTGGATGGTCCAGGCACGAACTTCTTGTACACCGGCAGTGAAATAAGTGGCCAGATCGAGCAATTTGTAAGTTGAACGGATGAGGCGATTAAGAGCTGGTTCCTTCATCTTATATTCTTCCATGAACAATTCCTTGTCTGCAGGATCTTCCATTTCAGAGATCTGTGCTTCTATGTTATTGTTCATTACAATCACCTGTGCTTTTTCATTTTTCACGGCTTCCTGTAATGCCTGTGAATATTTGTTACCTGTATGCATGGATGCTTCGTCAACATTCGCTACATAAAGAACTGGTTTTTCTGTGAGCAGGAAAAGGTCGGCAATAGCTACATGTTCCAAAGAATTCAATTCCAGTTCGCGGATATTCTTTCCTTGTTCCAGATGTGCATGGCAACGTTTCAATACTTCCAGTTCAGCGCGAATCTTGGCATCGCCTGTTCTTGCTAATTTATCGGTACGTGATAATTTACGGTCAACGGTATCGAGGTCTTTCAACTGCAATTCCGTATCGATGATTTCCTTATCTGAAATTGGATTGATAGCACCTTCTTCACGCAGTACATTCTCATCTTCAAAACAACGAACTACATGGATGATAGCATCCACTTCACGGATATTGGCGAGGAACTTATTGCCTAATCCTTCTCCTTTGCTGGCCCCTTTTACAAGTCCTGCAATGTCCACAATCTCGATCTGGGTAGGAACAGTTCGGTTTGGCAAAACCAGTTCAGCCAGTTTATCCATTCGGGTATCAGGTACATCCACCAAACCTACGTTTGGTTCTATTGTACAGAACCTGTAGTTGCTGGCCTGAGCCTTAGCACTATTACTGACTGCATTGAATAAGGTGGATTTGCCTACATTGGGTAATCCTACGATGCCTGCTTTCAATCCCATGAATCGAATTTTTGAGGCGCAAAGGTAATGGATTAGGCTGTTTGTGGTATTATTATTTGGGGGATTAGTAAAAATGATGAAACTTCATTGGTATAAAATTCGAAGAATCAATAAAGACCTATGGTACTGAATTATTTGTGGCTGGCTTTTTTCCTGGTAGCCTTTGTGGTGGCCCTTATCCGGTTGTTGATGGGAGATACGGAAATCATGAAAACCCTTATGGATGGGGTCTTTGATTCGGCCAATACCGGGGTGCAGATTTCCATAGGTTTAGTGGGGGTGATGAGCCTTTTCCTGGGTTTTATGAATATTGGGGAGAAGGCAGGTGCCATCCGGTTCCTTTCACGCATTGTAGGCCCATTTTTCAATAAGTTATTTCCTGAGTTGCCGAAAAACCATCCGGCCATGGGGCATATGATGATGAACTTTTCGGCCAATCTGCTTGGTTTGGATAATGCGGCCACACCCTTCGGATTAAAGGCCATGGAAAGTTTGCAGGAATTGAATCCGCAGAAAGATACTGCCAGTAATGCCCAGATCATGTTCATGGTGTTACATGCTTCAGGGTTAACATTGATTCCGGTCAGCATCATCGCCCAACGGGTGATATTGAAATCAAATAATCCCACAGAGATATTCATCCCCTGCCTTATCGCCACTTTTGCTGCCACTATGGTGGCGATGGGAGTTACGGCCATATGGCAAAAATTCACACGAAAGCAATGGGTAGTGATTGTTGTAGCAGGAGCTGCAGGAGCCGTTATTTTGGCTGGATTAGGTTATTATCTAAGACATCTATCCAATGAAAACGCTACTGCCTTTTCAAAGGTGGTGAGCAATGGTATCATTCTTTTATTATTCATTACATTCCTGTTAGGAGGCTTGTGGAAAAAAGTGGCAGTGTATGATACTTTTATTGATGGAGCCAAGCAGGGCTTTGATGTGGCCATACGAATCATTCCTTATCTGGTGGGAATGTTAGTGGCTATAAGTGTGCTTCGTAATTGCGGCGTATTCGATTATATGATACAGGGTATCAGTTGGCTGTTTGCATCCATAGGCATCGATACGGAATTTGTAAAGGCATTACCAACTGCTTTAATGAAACCATTAAGTGGAAGTGGTTCACGGGCTATGATGATCGATGCCATGAAACAATACGGTCCCGATTCATTTATAGGTCGTTTAAGTTGTGTATTCCAGGGATCTTCCGACACTACTTTCTATATAGTGGCACTCTACTTCGGATCTGTAGGCATTAAGAAAACAAGGTATGCTGTATCTGCTGCGTTATTGGCCGATTTGGCGGGGATTATTGTGGCGATATTGGTGGCGTATAATTGGCCGTGGAGTCATTAGAAGGTTCAAGAGGTTCCATTGAGTTCAAGAGGTTACCCCCCGACCCCCTAAAGGGGGAGCTAGGTCTATCATACTAATTAAAAAATATCTGTTATAACTATAAAGTGGAAGCCGATAGTTGAAAAACTATCGGCTTCCACTTTATTAAAAATACTAACTGCAATTAATAGGGGAGATTGAACTAGCTCCCCCTTTAGGGGGTCGGGGGGTAACCTCTTGAACTCAATGGAACTTCTTGAACATACCGACTATCGGTTCGTATAAAACGTCAACGTCGTATTCCTCGAAGTCGCAATCCCCGTTTTTCCCCTTACAAAGAAGGTATAACTTCTAAGACTTGTTGGAGAGAAACCAAGTACTGATGAGATATTGGGTGTTGTTGTTCCTTTCTTTCTCAGATAGAATGTATCGGAGAGGGTAGGTACATCGAATTCGGTGAAGCCGGTCATTTGCTTTATAGTAAGTCCGGTGGCTACATTGGCACCAGCTCTTACAGAATATATATCAAATGTATCTGTTGGGTTCATGCCAACATTACCGAAGCGGGCACGGTATTTCATGGCAGCAGGAACTGTAATTACATCTTCCACAACAAATGTTTTTGGACTTGGGGCTGTATCGATGAGGAAAACCGAATAATTTTTATTTGCCTGGAAATCGTAGGTGAGGGTTGCCACAGTATCTCCAGCATTAGGAGTAGGCACCGTACCCACAACCCGGTTCATTACAAGATAATAGGGGGTATTGCCTGTTGGAATAACGCCGTAGACTGATGAGGCAGGCCATACGTTTCCATAGGCCATTGCCTGTGCTGCAGTGCCATTCAGTTTTTGGTTACCACGATAAATGAATACGGCAGGACCGTTCCCTGTTGTTACTGCAGGGGTAAGGGATGGGTAAACATGTATCAGTTTAATCTGGGCACCGCTTGCTGTATCGGCGTATACCCATTTATTGTTCTCGTCCAACAGGTTTTTATCATCGCAGGAAGCGATAACAAAAAGCAGTAGGAGATATTTTGAAATATTGAGAAGTTGTTTCATGTTTCAGTTTTTTTTAGTTCAATTATTCAGAGAACCATACGGGTTTGGTGTGGTAATCGAGATTGGTGGCACCGATCAGTTTGAGTGATTCTACATTCCACAAATATTCTGAGTTATATCTTGGACGAACACGCTGTGCCAGTTTACCTCCGTTATCGGGGTATAATGATGCTACTGGTGTAAAGCCACGATAAACTGTTGTATCATATTTGTATTTACGGAGATCGACCCATGTTTCTTCCATTCCATAAGGCCAAAGAGAAACATATTTCTGTAACATGATATGACGGAGCGTAAGCAAGTTTGCATCAGAAGGTGAAACCGCAGGGTTATTGAGATAAGAATCACGATCAGTAGTAGTGATGGCTTTGTATCCTGTATACTGAGTAGTAAGTTGATCAAAACTTCCTAAGATGCCGCTTCTGTATGCTGCCAATGCCAGGTTCTTATTTCCTTTCTTGAAAGCTGCTTCTGCTTTTTCAAATTGCAGTTCTGTATAGGTAAGAATTGGGAAAGGAGATGTATTCTTGAAATATGTTCTTGCCGTATCTACTGCTGGAACTGTGGTTGATACGGTTCCAAAGAAATTAAACGTCTTTTGAGCTGTAGGTAGTGAAGTAGATTCTCCTGAATTTGGATTCAATCCGCGGAAAGTTCCATCACCACTTGATTTGAAGATATAAGAAAGTCTTGGATCAAATGCACCAGGAAAGGTGGTGCCATTCATTAAACCGATAAGGTAATTGGTTTGGCGATAGGTTCCGAGGTTATTTCTGCGTTGACCATAGAAATTGGCTCCGTCAGAGAAAGTTCCGTTATCGAATTTAATAGTGGCATCATCTGATGAATTGGCAAATGACAGGTCAACATACTTTATAACTGAGTCTGGCTGATAGTTTGGCTTCATGATATACCTGTGATATAATTTAGCTCTTACTCCATGAGCGAATTTTATCCAGCGGCTGATATTACCACCGTAGATATATTTATCACCATTGGCTAGTGTACCAGTTCCCAGATTCTGTGCAATTGTAAGGTATTTGATTGCCGAATCACAGAGTTGTGGTATGTATGCGTATACATCTTCCTGTTTGTCGTAGTCGAAAGTAAGGCGGTCAGTTTCGAAAGCTTGTTTTAAGATTACATCGCCATGGTAATCTGTTAACAATAACCAGCTCCAGGCGAAGATGGCATAAGAAACGCCTACATAATCAGGCTTGTTTTGCACCTTACCATCCCTGATAACATTGTTCAGGTTTTGTCCGAGGTTCCAGTAATGTGTACGCCATTTTTCACCACCGAAGTCACTACCAGGGTTATAGCCCATACGATCCCAGATATCACCGGAAGAGGTACGGCACCAGTATTGAACATAAGCACCCAAACCACGGGAATCAAATTGAAGACCTCTTGCCAGGTTAGCTGCCACGGAAGGCATTACTACTTCAGGGTCAACAGCCACAGGGGCGTTGGGGTTTTTAAACGCTGTTTCCAGATAGCGCTTGCAGGAAGCAAGTAGTATGAAACCGGATAACAGGATGAGGAAATATTTTGCTTTCATATCTTAATTATTTAGGACTAGTTTTTAAAAGTAACATTCACTCCAAAGTTGATACCACGTGGCGTTGCCAGTGAACCATAATCTATACCGAAGGAACCAGCTCCTAATGTAGCATTGGAGTTAGCATTCACAGCAGGATCCAAACCAGTATAATTGGTTATGAGAATCAGGTCGGTACCAGTTACAAATACTCTTGCACTTGAAAACAGTTTCGACCTTCTTAACATTTTTTCAGGGAATGAATAATTAAGAGTGGCATCTCTAAGCCTCCACCAATACACATCATGCTCTACATAATCAACAGCAAGGGCACGGCTTATATAGATGTCGTTACCATCATACACAATAGGTTTTTCCCTGTCGAGAGTACGTTTGCTGAGACCAACGTTTGTCATCCAGATTTCATTCGCGTTCAGGATATCTCCACCCACTTTCACATCCCAGAGGAAAGAGAAGCTGAGGTTCTTATAGCTGAAAACGTTTGTGATACCTAAAGTATAATCCGGGTTACGGTCACCGATCTTTTTGTAATCTGGATTTACCAATGGGAATCCATTAGTCGGGTCAATCAGGATTTGTCCTGCTGTATTTCTTGAATAATCCTGACCAGTCATTTGCGTGATATTACCATCGCGGGTGATACCGGCACGGAAGTTACCGATCCATGTATCTGAGTTATAGAACTCAGGAATGTTTCCAGGTAGTTTTGTTACCCTGTTCTGCATTTTGGTAAAGTTCACCAGCATTCTCCATTGGAAGTTTGGTGTCTTTACAGGAATGGCATTCATTGAAACTTCATACCCTGTATTCTTTGTATCGGCGATATTGGAAGTATTCAGAACGAATCCGGTTGCATAACTCAAACGAACTAAACGAACGATCTGGTCGAGGTTGAGCGTGCGATAGTATGACGCATCAAAACCAAGACGACGGTTGAAGAACTGCAATTCGGCACCTACTTCAAAAGTCTTTTGTCTTTCAGGTTTGATGAACGGGTTGTTATTAGTGAATCCATATGCATAACCACCACCACTTGTAAGCTGTGTAGTATAAGCCGATTGGGTAGAATATGGCAATACGTCTTTAGCTGTTTCAGCATACGATCCCCTGATTTTACCGAAAGAAAGGACATTAGATCCTTTTGCAATAAGATCACTGAAAACAAAGGCGATACTTGCTGAAGGGTAGAAGAAGGAGCGGGAAGAAGCTGGCAGGGTAGAGGTCCAGTCATTTCTTCCTGTAAAGTTCAGGTAAACGATATCGTTAAAGTTCAGGTTATATTCTCCGAAAATACCTTGAACCCTGCGGATGGTTAAGGTATCACGACCGGTTTCGCGGCTCGTTGCGAAGAATTTTGGATTGGTATTATTGATATCGTTCAGTTCTTTATTATATAAACTATCACCACGTGAACTGAAGTTCATCCAGGTATAGTCGTCGTTAGCAGCACCTACACGAAGGGTACTCTTGAACTTACCGATATTCTTCTTCATAGTGGTAAGGAAGATACCACTGTAACCACGGTATTTCTCGGTACCATTTTCAACGCGACCAGCCGTAGATCCGTAAGTCCTGTTGAGTTGTGATTCAGGATGGTAGAAATAGTTGGCGAACATTGAGTAAACGTCGGCTCCACCTCTTACTGTGAAGTTCAACCAACTGGTGGCATCATAAGAAGCCGTCATGTTGAAGAACAAGCGATGGTTTACATCAT
>JBGAQE010000127.1:0-12579 GCA_044220885.1 Chitinophagaceae bacterium | reverse complement strand
GCGAAACTGCCGTCACTATTCGATGGACTACAGCTACAGCCTCAAATTCACAAGTTTGGATTGGAACTTCAGAGAGCAATATTACCAGCAATACAACAAATGCTGCATCGGTTACCGATCATGAAATAAGAATAACTGGCTTAACAGCCGATACAAAATATTATTATGGAATTGGAACCAGCACATCTCTTATTAAAGGAAGCTACAGGAACTATTTCATAACTTCTCCAGCAGCATCAACAACCCGTAAAATACGTATTGGCGTTTTTGGCGATGCCGGAACCGGAAACAGTACACAGAAGTCGACCCGCAATAGTTACCTCAACCTTAAACAGGGTGTCAATAATTCAGAACTAGCATTACTATTGGGTGATAATGCATACGACAATGGATTGGATGCAGAACACCAGACAAACATGTTTGATATTTATGACAATAATGTGTTTGACAACCATGTAGTATTCCCCGTACCTGGCAACCATGAATATGCGAATAATGCCAGCCGTGCCAGCGATCACGCTATCTCTTATTTCGATGTATTCACTGTGCCTACAGCCGCGCAATCAGGTGGTTTAGCATCTGGCACGGAACATTACTATTCATTTGATTACGGTAACATTCACTTCATAATGCTGGATTCTTATGGTTATGATGGTGGTAAACTGTTATATGATTCAACAGGACCGCAAGCAGTATGGCTAAAAAATGACCTTGCTGCAAGTACCCGAAAATGGAATATTGTTTGCTTACACCATCCCCCATATACCAATGGAACCCATCTATCAAATTCGGAAGCAGATCTAATTGCCATCAGACAACAAATAACACCAATACTGGAAAGGTTTGGAGTAGACGTAGTTTTATCAGGCCATAGCCATGTATATGAAAGAAGCTTTTTAATACAAGGACATACTGGAAATTCAGCTTCCTTTAATATTTCTGCACCTCCTGTCGGCAATCTAAAAAGCAGTTCCAGTGCAAAATATGATGGAAGCGCCAACTCATGTCCTTATTTCACTGTCGGTGGTCAATCCAATAAAGGAACTGTATATGTTGTTGCAGGATCTGCCGGACAAATAGGTGGTGGAACCAATGCTCTTTTACCTGCTTTTTATTACAGGAATTTCAGTGGAACTACAGGAGGCGAAGTAGGTGTTCTATATATGGAAGTGGAAGATAACCGTTTGGATGCAAAATTCGTGGGAGCGAGTGGAACAGTAAGGGACCAGTTTACCATAATGAAAGATGTGAACAGGAACACTTCTGTGAATATGATTGTGAACACTACTACAAATCTTACTTCATCATGGATAGGTGGTTATAATTGGTTTACAACACCCATAGCCCCTTTAACTGTTGAAGGCACATCCAAATCATTTAGCTTCACACCCAGTGCTGTAGGAACCTATACCTGGTATGTAAAAGATAGCGTAGGCTCGTCTGCAACTTGTCTTACTGATACTTTTACGGTTCAGGTGGCGGCTTCTCTGGCCATATCGCTGTTGAAATTCGATGTTTATCAGAAAAACGAAACTGCTTTGCTGCAATGGTCATCTGCCTATGAAGTAGACAATGATTATTATATCATTGAGAGATCAACAAATGGAATTGATTATTCTATTCAGATATCAATGAAAGGTGCCGGTAATTCACAGTCGGTAACCAACTATGAATACATCGACTCAAAACCTGTTGAAGGAATCAACTATTATAGATTAATTCAGAAAGACAAGAGCGGCAAAACTTCCATATTGGGAATAAGAAAGGTGAATTTCAGGAGTTACAGAGGTTTTAACGTAGTAGTACATGCCAATCCTGTACGCAATAACGATGTATCGGTAACCATCCAATCTGTAAGGAAGCAAAGCCTTATCATTCGTGTATTTGATATTTCAGGAGCAGAAGTGTATCAATCAAATATAAAGGCAAGTAGCGGCGATAATAAAATACATTTCCCAATATCATCAGGCAACTATATCCTTTCAATTGAAAATGAGAACGGAAGTAAAGTGGCAGAGAAACTAATAGTACATTAAGCAGAAATCAGAACTCTTCAAATAGTAAATACAAGAAGCCTTCAATAACTTCAAAAGAGTTTTTGTACACTTAATCACAAAGGGCAATTAGGGCCTTATATTGGGCTGTATTCATAACAGTCTGTTGCTCCCCCTTTTTCTTAGGACCCAAGCAATGGGTCCAGTAATCCTTTAAAAGGGCATCGGTTAGTTTTTCTCAAGCTAAAGCCCTTAATAACTGAAAGGAGATGACATAAAAAAAGCCCCCCGGAGGGAGCTTCTTTTTCCTTCTATAATAATCAGTAACTGACTTTCTTTCTGATTTTTTCATTCTGTAATACAGCTTCCAGCACATAGGTTCCGGAGGCCAATACTGGTAAATTTTCCAGTGAAACATAGTTATTGCCAGCTGAAACAGTCGTCTTTTGGCTCATCAATAAACTACCTTTCAAATCGAATAAATTGATGGTAATATTTTGAGGAGCTCCTACACTTAGACGAAGTGTAGAATTTTTTGTGATTGGATTACCCAATACCTGCATAGTAGCCGACTTATAGTACTTAATAGCCACAACGTTTGAATAGGTAATAGTTCCGTTCTTATCCACTTTCTTTAATCGGTAATAGTAAACAGCCTGAGATACAGATGATGGAATCGGGTCATTGTAAGAATATAAAGCTGAAACCTGATTCTTAGCCGTTACACTTGCCACAAAGCTATATGCGGATCCATCAACACTCTTTTCGATTTCATATTGTGCTACATCTTTTTCATTTGTCGCCACCCACTTGAGTTCATTTCTGTCGTTTCTATTCTGGCCTGAAAACTCAAAACTTGCAGAAGGCAGGGTGGAATAAGTTGCTAAAGCACTAAGGAAAGCTCCTTTACCGTGGGTAGCCGCCAATAACTTATTATCGGCAGTTATCTGAAGATCAAACACCATAGTACCATCTGTAAAACCACCATTATAGCTATACCAGGTAACCCCCTTATTGTTGCTCACATAAACTCCCATATCACCCCCTACATACAGATAATTGGCATTCGTTGGATCCTGCACTACAGCATTGTATGGAGCATCTGGCAAGCCAACACCCCGGTTAACCCAGGTACCGCCACCATTACCACTTACATATACATGCGAAGAACCATAGCCTCCTAATACAACCACAATCGAATCATCATTTGTTGGACTAATTGCAATATCCAAAACAAATCGCTTTGGCAATCCAGCGCTAATGTTTACGAACGATGCTCCGCCATTTATTGATCTAAATAACTGGGGACTATCAACAACATTCAATGCATTGTCTACCCTTTGGGAGAATGGTGAAGTAGAAACATATAACTTATCAGCATTTGTTTCAGAAACTGCCAGCGCAATACCTGTATTGAATTGTTTTGCGATATAATTAGTTGCACTTGCTATACTTACATTATTTGTCCACGTTGTTCCAGCATTCGCTGTTCGGTGAAGATTATCACTGGCTGAATATATGATTGCGGAATTTGCTCTACTCATCCCAATAGGGGCCATAAATCCTACACGATCGTCACCAGTAAATGCCCAGCTTCCCAAAGCTGTACCATAAGCACCTCCAACACCACCTGTAGACTTATTCAATCTTCTTGCATCATTTGATGCATATACAATACTATTACTATTCGGATCAATCATACAAGGACCACCATCACCACCCAACCTATACAAGGTCCCCCATCACCCCCTACCCTGTTCGTCCAGGCAGTTCCATTATACGACCAAACTCCATTATCCTGCAATCCTCCAATAAATAAGTTAGCAGTTGTTCTTGATACTCCAATACTGGCGTAGAACTGGGCTATATTCAATCCTGAATTGATCTGAGTGAATGTAGGAGATGCTACTGTTGCGTTGGCTGTTCTATACATACCACCGTCGCATGCAATATAGGCGATACTACTATTGGAAGGATCGAATTTGATATCATGGAAATCTGAATGCATAGATCCAATAGCAGATCTGGTGGCAGTAGATGAGCGATACCTATAGAAACTAACACCACCCATTAATAGTGAGTCGGGTCTTGATGGAATGATAGCAGCAACATGTGAAAACCAGGTTTGGTATTGACTATGGTGTGAGCTGGCCTGAGTAGACCAGGTACTTCCGAAATTCGTTGATTTTATCAATTCGTTTTCATTGGAATCATTCATTCCCATACTAATATAAACAGTATTGCCACTGAGATAAGCAAATCGGCTAAAACCACCAGAGTTAGTTGGAACTGCTGCGCTTACCACTTTTGTCCAGGTAGCACCGCCGTCTGTTGTACGATATATGCCCTTATCCGGGTTTACCAGATTACCAACTGCAGCCATCATCTGATTGCTGTTAGTGGAATTGATTACAACGTCAGAAACATAAATCTTGTTTAATATGGGACTACCACCCCATGTTACGCCAGCGTCTGTAGATTTATACAGACCATTTGTTGTACAAGCATAAACTATATTAGCATTGTTTGGGTCGAATTTTATCATTTGAACACCAAACAGGTTGCTGAAACTTTTTGTCATCACTTGTGTCCATGTGGTGCCACCATCAGAGCTACGCAGAATACCTACACCGTAAGTACCACGGGCTTTCCAAACATTATAACCAATGTTTGATGTATCTGCTCTGTAAACTTCACCTGTACCTGCTAGTAATATATTAGCATTTGAAGGATGATAAGTAATGGCTGCCACTCCCAATACCGGGAACCCGGTTGTAACAGAGGTCCATGAAGTACCGCTATTGGTAGTTTTCCATATACCACCACTGGCACTTCCGATAAAAATTGTTGTTGGTGTAGTAGGGTTGATTGCTATTGCGAGTACACGTCCTACTTGCAGATTTCCTGCAGCGGTCCATGCTCCATAATTCATTCCCTGAGAACCGGAAGTTCCTGCAGCACCACTAATCTGTTCGGGGTTCTGCATGGCCTTGGCTTGCTGCCAGGCGGCCATATATTTATCATTAAGGAACTGATGGTCGGGATATGCCCTGGCCTGCCAAAGCATCTCCATTTGCTTATCAGCTCCGCTTTCCCGTTCATGCTCTTCCGCTTCTTCCATCTCCTCATTTTCTTCAGTCTCAAAAAAGCGCTCTCTCTTATCAGTGGCTAAAAATGCAGTCGTTAATCCGGCAATAAATAGTGGTACAAGTAACCACTTGTGTTTCTGGAATTTCATGGATTTCTATTGGTTAAACTAATATATGTTGCTCTCGATGCTCTTGATACTTACTTACTACTCACTTTCCCTTCTATCTATTACTGTCTACTCACTCTCTCACTGAATATCTTCTTTCCGTTTTGGATGATCTCAACCAGGTAATATCCTTTTGGAAGGTTGCCCAAACCATCAAGTGTATTTGATTGCTGTCCAGCACTTGCCTGAACTATATTCGATTTGATAGTCCTTCCACTGTAATCTAACAATCTGATTTCTGCATTTCCAGCTGCCGGCAACTGGTAAGTTACCTGTATGGAAGATGTAAACGGATTGGGATATAGTTGGGCGAGAGGACGATCTTTTCTGAAATCTATCATCCTTACTGCACTATATGTAATATTATCTTTAAGATCGGTCAATTGTAATCTATAGTATGATACTCCAGACAGCGCGTCCTTATCCTGTAACTTATATTCTTGTTTCAAGCTTCCATCATTAGAAGCTGCAACTACTCCTACAGAACTCCAATTGGTGGCATCAATGCTTCTTTGCACTGTATAGAATTTCATTTTAGATTCTTCAGTCGTTTGCCAATCAATATTTACAGTATGCCCATTTACCGCTTTAGCATTAAAGGCCATAAGTTTAACTGGAAGCACATCATCTACAAGCAGAAGAAAGTCTTCAACTTCTCCATTACTATAATATCCCGTTGGATTTGCTGCGGTCATACCATTTGAAGCCGATGTTAAACGGATACGTGTATAAACTGCAGTAAGACCTATTGGCAATGTGGATGCCGTCCATGTTAAAGGAACATTCTGCATAACCGGGCTTGAAGGCACAGTAGCAGTAACTCCTTCACTGGTTTCATATACACCGTTATTATTAAAATCAATCCAGCCACCAACAGTTGCATTCGCTCCACTTTTATTCAACAATTGAACTATAACAGTATACCCCGTTTGGTAGTGGGTGAAAATGGGCAATGGTGTCATTATTCCATCTTCATCTCCACCATCTGCATTAGCAGAAAGGGAACTGGTTTTACTCCACTCTCTATCGAAAGTAAGACCTAAGCGTAGTGTTGTATCATATTCATGAGTGGCAGGTGATAAGGCAACTGGGTCGTACGAAGCTGGGGCATCACCGAAATCGGATTTTGGTTTGAATGGATCTGATCCATCACCACTAAAACCTACCCAGTCAACCCTTGCCGCACCCGTTATTCTTGTTTTTGGACCTACGGTACCATTATTATAAACTGCAATAGAGTCATATATCCAATACATAGTACCATCCCATCTCAAACCACTTTGTCTACCAATAAGCGTTGTACCTGTTGGATATGTATTATCTATGTTACAAGTTTGCAAATTGAAATGGAAGAAACCAGCTGTAGATCCGCCATTACCGCTATTAAAGTCGTATAAAATACCATTGTAGATATTGAAATCACCCCAGTCTTTCAGGATGGTACCGCCGCCATTGTCGGCAGGTAATGCAAACACCTGTGCAATTCCGTTGGGCACACCGGCTGCATCAAAACTGATTCTCCAAATAATAGTCTCTCTGTTCGAGTTTCTGCCACCATTTGTACCTTCAATACCAAAATACAAACAGCTATCGTAGAAAGCAGAACCAGCAGACTCAACACCCCTGTCAAAAACAGGAATACCAAGTGTTCTGATATCTCCGGTTACTGTTGAAATAGTTTCTGTATTGAAATCGTATTTCTTTAACTCCCTATTAGTTGATGGAGAAGCAGTGAAGTCTTTTACGAAATATAAATTATGGCGGTGTACATCATACCCTAATCCATTAACATAAGGTATAGAGGCCGCATCTCTGAATACATGTTTAGCTACAGCATTATTAAGGTTTAGCATTGAAACCGTATTGGAGTCGGGTGTTGCCAAAACATATGAAGGCTGACCAGTAAAAGGCTGTGCTGCTGCATAATAGTTAGTAGGAAAGCTACCGAATACACAGGCAGCAATATCACCTAACCAAAAATCTCCAGCTGTACCAGAAATTGTGATTGTAACTCTTTTTACACCTGCCGCACCACCTGGTACATCTATATTAAGAACTGAGTTTGTATTATTATTAGCAACACCACCACCTGGTGCTGTTCCTGTAGGTGCCAGACCACCGCTACCAACAATTACAATTCCCGAGCCTCCGATCTTTGCCATATTAACGGCAGTACCAACTCCTAATGGATCAACCGCTGAAACAGTGGCTACCTGAAGGGCGTCTATATCATATAAGCTGAAACGAACATTTTTAACCGCAGTATCGAATGTCATTGTAAAAGTTCCGTTACCATTAAAAGCCACATCCATACCTGCACCAAACGAACCAGCTTCTCCAGTATGTGTGGCGTTTTCACCTAATTTAGTAATAGCCGCAGGAACTCTTAGACCTACCCGGTTCCTTCCGAGGGCGAAATACTGTGTATCGCGTTGAGCATTACTTACAAATCCTGTATAGTTACCGGTTGATATAAGGTAATCAAGATTGTCCCAGTTTACATTGGCAACATTCCATCCAACAGCGCATTGAGCCTGAGACTCCTGAGCAATGAAGAACTGACTGAAAATCAGTAAAAAGGCAAGAGAAATTCTCTTGAAATTGGGGAGTACAGTAAAAGGATAAAGGGTAAAGTTTACCGTTTTCATACGCTTGGATTTAGATCGGACCATTTAAAATCTGGTCAAATATATAAGTTAACGCTTAGTGGTCATAAATATTTTCTGACTATTCGTTAAAAGCTACTATTTATTCGATTAATGGAAATACCAGTAAGTATACATAGTATTTATTGTAGTAGTAGGTACAATTAACTACTAGTAAAACTCCCATTTCTTATTTAGGAGAACTACTAAAACACTGATTGTAAGTTGTAATTAATTGAAGACAGCGTCTGAAAGGCCTTTATTAATTGAATAGCCGGAATAGCTGATTTCAACTTTGCCTTTTCCGTTTTGAGGGAGTTTTTTATCGGCGGGCTTAGTTCCACCAGCATCATAATCAAATGCCAGTCCTTTTGGAAGTTTATAATCTTTAGTGCTGAAAATGAAAACAACTTTGTCTGGCAATCCCCATTGGGCAAATTTGCCATAGCTCATTTCCATTTGATAGGTACCATTATCTTTTGTGGTTGTACTTGCCTTTCTTATCAGGAATTCCTTTTCATCTATATATAAGGTTGATACCACAACATCACTGTTCTCATCCAATGGCAATAATTTTACGATGGCTACAGGCATTCCATCTATTGATGTATTCCCAGCAAATACCGCAGTATAATTATCTCCTGCAAAAAGACTATTGAGATTTACACTTACGCCTCCTTTTGGAGTGATAGATATACCATCCTGCTTCTTAATCCTGAAGCGATTGGGCTTTTTATAATATACAATCACATCAGACTGTGGTACTTTAATAAACGAGATATCCGTTTTCATTACCCCGGTAGCCGTATAGTCATTCACAGTTGCTAGTTTCGCCTTTACTTTCTGGGCAAGAATTCCAGCATCCTGAGCTGTCGATGAAAGACTGGCAATAAGGAGGAAAAAAAACAAAAAAGGTATGTGTTTCATAAAAACGGTGTAGGCCTGCAGCAAACTTATGGCAGGATTCCTATAACAACAGGCTAATTAACGATTTGTTGGAAGTTTACAGGAAATTATCGCTGTCTCGGTAAGCTTTAATCAGAGCCACTTCGCCCTCCTTGTCCTTACCCGCTTTCCCATGCTCCATTCCCAATATCCACTTATAGCCTTTAGCATGAATATGCTTGAAAAGATTCTTGTAATTCATTTCACCGGTACCTGGCTCGTTTCTTCCCGGGTTATCCCCTATCTGGAAATACCCTATTTCGTCCCAGCACCTGTCAATATTATTGATTATATCGCCCTCATTCCTTTGCATATGATACATGTCAAAAAGAATCTTGCAGGAAGAACTGCCCACTGCCTTACATATCATATATGTCTGTTGCGAGTGCCTGAGGAAAAGATCCGGATTATCACTTAAAGGCTCCAATACCATGGTCAGTCCATTCGGTTCCAATATCTCACACCCTTTACGAAGGGCTGTAATCACATTTGCCGTTTGCATATCAAATCCCAGACTCCGCTCATAATTGCCCGGCACTACTGTCATGCATTTAGCATTACAACGTTTTGCCACTTCCACGGCAATCTTACAATCTTTGACCATCTTATCTGTCCATTCCTTTTTTCCTGAAGCAAGCGATGTTCTCCAATGTCATCCATCAGAAGTAATCACAAATACCCCCATCCTCATGCCCAGTTTCGCCAGTGTATCCCCGATCTTCTTCTGCTCCTCAACAGGCCTGTCCATCATACCATTATCCTCAATAGACCGAAAGCCCTTATCGTAAGCGAATTTTATCTGGTCTATAAAATTGGCACCGGCAGAATTGCCAAACATACCATCATGAAACGCATAATCAAGATTAAAAGGCTTATCTGCCATGTCTTCAGAAGTGGAGTTATTATTTCCAAGTACTGAAGAAGCTGTTACAAGTGAAGCTCCGGCTAACAATGATTGTTGCATAAACTGGCGACGTTCCATATAGTTTGTTTTATAGTCCCAAGATAAATACAATTGGGTACACCTGAACTCTTTTGCGCAATCGATTTCCCTTTTTTTCGAAAATGATATTTTTCAGCATTCTGAACCCTTTTATTCACTAATTTTCCAATCCTGATAAACGACTATGGCTAAACACTGTATTTATGCGATCTGTGGGCTACTGCTCTCCGCTTTTGCCAAGGCACAGCAACCTGATTTCACGAGCTATGAAACAACCATCCCCCGTTCTTCCATAAGCTTCAAGATGATTCCTGTAAAAGGTGGGGAGTTTTCATATGGCAGCCCAGAATCTGAAACCAACCGCAAAGCCGATGAAGGTCCACAACGTAAAATAAAGATCAGCCCCTTCTGGATGGAGGAACATGAAGTTACCTACGACGAATTCCTTTTATTCTTTAACGATGAAACTACCAGCCGTAATTCTGATGTAGACGCGGTAACACGCCCTACCCCTCAATATATCGACCTCAGCTGGGGTATGGGTAAACAAGGCGGATTCCCGGTAAACAGCATGAGCCAGCAAACAGCACTTATGTATTGCCGTTGGTTATATAAGCAAACCGGACATTTTTATCGTCTTCCAACGGAAGCGGAATGGGAATATGCTTGCCGTGCTGGTGCAACAACTTCCTATTATTTTGGAGACGATAACAAACAACTTAAAGAACACGCCTGGTTTGCAGAAAACAGCAAAAACAAATACCAGAAAATAAAACAGAAAAAACCAAATGCCTGGGGTCTCTATGACATGCTGGGCAATGTGGCTGAATGGACATTAGACCAATACGATGAGGATTTCTATAAATCACTCAAAGATGGAGACAGCGACCCAATACATGAAGCAAAGAAAAAATACAATAGGGTTGTGAGAGGCGGAAGTTATCTTGATGCTCCTGAAATTCTTCGTTGCGCCAACCGTTGGAAATCTGAAGCCTCGTGGAATCGCCGCGATCCTCAGATACCTAAAAGCAAATGGTGGCTAACAGATGCAATGGGAGTAGGATTCAGAATTGTTAGGCCATTACAACAACCGAGTACGAGTGAGATTGAGGCGTTTTATGATAGGTACCTAGGGGAAGAGTAGTTAATTTGATGATTTGAAAATTTGAAAATTTGAAAATTCAGTATTCGTAAAGTCTGCTTATGTATTGGCTGTTCATTTTCAAATTCCCAAATTTTCAAATTTTCAAATTTCTCTTCAAACCAGTTACCAACTAAACAAACAACCAATAAACACATAAATTCAAACACAGCCATATGGATAATAAACAACCTAACAGAAGAGATTTCGTAAAGCAATCTTCACTGATTGCAGGCAGCCTTATTGCTGCTCCATTCTTATCGCAAGCCACTAATTTTTTCTCCGGATCGGATAATGTAATTAAAGTTGCATTGATTGGTTGCGGAGGAAGAGGAACGGGTGCTGCTATGCAGGCATTATTAAGTAAGCAGAATGTAAAACTGGTAGCGATGGCCGATGCTTTCCGCGACCGTTTAGACAGTTGCTTAAAAACACTTTCGGCTGATGATATAATGGAATCATCTGGCGGCAAAGGTAATTTGCGAGATAAGATAGATGTTCCTGAAGAAAGGAAGTTTGTTGGATTTGATGCTTATGCCAAAGCCATTCCATTAGCTGATGTGGTGATCTTAACAACTCCTCCGGGCTTCCGTCCCATTCACTTTGAAGAAGCTGTTAAGCAGAACAAACATATTTTCATGGAGAAACCAGTAGCAACTGACCCTGCTGGTGTTCAAAGGGTATTGGCCGCTGCCGCTATAGCCAAACAGAAAAAATTGAATGTGGTGGTTGGTCTTCAACGCCATTACCAAAACAGCTATCGTGAATTATTCAAGCGGAAAGACCAGATCGGTGATATCGTATCTGCACAGGCATGGTGGAACAATGATGGTGTTTGGGTGAACAAACGCAAATACAGCCAAACTGAAATGGAATACCAAATGCGTAACTGGTATTACTTTGTATGGCTTTGCGGTGATCATATCACTGAGCAACATATCCATAATATTGATGTCATCAACTGGTTCAAAGGTGGATATCCTGTAAAAGCACAAGGCATGGGAGGCCGACAAGTTAGAAAAGGAAAAGATCATGGAGAGATATTCGACCATCACTATGTTGAATTTACTTATGCCGATGGTTCCATCCTTAATAGCCAGTGTCGTCATATACCAGGCACTATGAGTAAAGTGGATGAACTATTAATTGGTACAAAAGGAAAAATTCAATGTGGTGCTGCAAACATCACCGACCTGAAAGGAAATGTATTGTATCAGTATGATACTAAACTTGAGAATAACCCCTATCAAACAGAACACGATGAATTGTTCGCAGCCATTGCAAAAGGAGAATATAAATTCGCCGATGCAGAGAATGGTGCAAAAAGTTCTATGACTTCTATTCTTGGAAGGATTACAACATATAGTGGTCAGGTAATTGAATGGGATAAAGCTATTAATAGTGGGCTAAACCTGCAACCGAAGTCATATGACTGGAATGCTGCGCCTCCTGTATTACCTAATGAGGATGGTTTCTATCCGGTGGCAGTACCTGGGGCTACGAAGTATAATTTCTAAGCTAATAGATAAGATGTGGGAGGCGCGTAGTTTACGCGCCTCTTTTTTTTTGTTACCGGGAAGGAGGGGAGGATTTTTTCACGCAAAGGCGCAAAGAATTAATTCATATTTTCTAGAATCCTTATTGCTATAAGGGGC
>JBGAQE010000126.1:0-12710 GCA_044220885.1 Chitinophagaceae bacterium | reverse complement strand
ATTCCAGGAAATAATAAGGATTTCACTTATTGTGGAAAATGGGCCGATCTCTCAAACAAAGATTGGGGAGTAACTTATTTCAGTCCTGATGCTCCAATAATAGAATTCGGCGAAATGAACAGTGAAGTGATTCCAGCGGGTAGGGGAGCAAAAGTTTGGAAAAGCAAACAGACGCCTTCGCAGTTGTTGTTTTCTTATGCTTTGAATAATTATTGGCATACCAATTATAAAGCCGACCAGGAAGGACCTGTAAGTTTTACCTATACCATTTTACCTCATGGAAAATTTTCCATCACCGATGCTTATAAGAGAGCGGAAGAAATTTATCAGCCTCCGGTTCTGATACAAACGGATAAAATAAAGGTACAAGCGCCTCTCATTATCAACAATGAAAAAGTGGTTGTAAGTACTTTAGTCCCTGCAAAAGACGGTAATGGGATTGTAGTTCGGTTGTATAATACGAGTCAGGAGAAACAACAGGTTTCACTAAAGACAAGATCTGGAAAGTTGGTGGCTAGCAATTTGTATGAAGACCTGTTGCCGGCGATTTCAGGAGAAATTATATTGCTGCCATTTGAGACCCGAACATTCAGGTTGTTAGAAAAATAGGTTGTTTTTTACAAGTCGAGATGTCATCTTAACCCCAAGATGACATCTTGGGGGTAAGATGACATCTCGACTATTATTTTACAACCTTCTTTATCTCAATACTCCACTCACTCCCACTCTCCACCTTATACTTGGCAGCAAAGTTCCCCATATTCAACGCCACCGAAAACTGCAACAAACTATTCAAATAACATAAAGGCTTTCCCTTTGCCACCGCTCCAAAGGTTTGACTATATGGCGCATTCCCCTCATATACTTTTTGCTTATTATGAAAGATGATAACATGAAACACATCTCCATACACGGGCTTTAATTGTGCTAATAAATCGCCGGTAATATTCGTCCACACATTGCCATACTGAACATCCAATATGGAAATATTGCCTTTAATCGTTCTTCCCACTAATTCGGCCTTTTGATATGGAAGACTCACTACTTCATTTGGTAAAAGTTTACCCACTTGTTCAAAATTGATGGCACCAGCTGCTAATCGTGCCGCTGTATAGGCATACACATCTCTTCCGTGAAAAGTATATGATTTCTGGGAATCCTTTCTTCTATTAACCACTTCATCAATTTCACGTACCGCTTCTATTCCTAAAGATTGTGCTACTAATGTAAGGGTGCCATTATCAGGTGTTACTATGAAATGCCCTGTTTTGGTTTTTAATACAACCGATTTCCTCTCTGTTCCAACACCTGGGTCTACAACAGAAACAAATACGGTTCCAGCAGGCCAGTACGTAACCGTTTGCTCTAATCGATACGCCGCTTCCCAAATATTATACGCAGGTATCTCGTGTGTTAAGTCATAAAGCTTTAGGTCCGGTGACACATTCATCGATACCCCTTTCATGGCACTAACAGCACCATCCTTAAGACCGAAATCTGATTGAAATACTACGATCTTTATCTGTGCAAATGATACAGCCTTTATACTTGTCAAGAACAATACGAAGGCAGCAATCCTGAAATATCGTTTCATAAAATTGTCTTTATACTAAAACAGCCATCCGAAAAGATCTCCGGATGGCTGTTTCAATACTATGATGTATTAGAAGTTAAAAACCAACTTAGTAAAGAGGCGCATTCCATTGAATCCCATCTGAACAGAATCCCATGGACCACCAGCTTCATTATCAAACGCCTCATAACGAGCTCTCATTACAGCACCAAACTCTGGATGAACATTAAAGAGGTTATCAACACCTGCAAACCATGTAATTTTCTTAGATAGTTTATAAGAACCATAAATATCAGTGGTAACCTTTCCTTTGTAATTGAAAACTTCAGGAAGAACATTTACCTGATCGCTGAAACCATCAATATCAACATATGGATCGATACCTGTGAAGCTACCAGAAATATCCGGATCGCCAGGACCACCTGTTCCAGCTGCGCTAGCAAGACCCGTCCAACCAAAACCTAATGTCTTTACATTTCCAAAGTAAGTAAGGTGTACGCCTACTCCCACTTTATTAATAGTATAATCAAGATTCAAAGAGAATTTTGCTCTAGGTGCTGATGCTTTTAAGAAAGCTTCTTCCCTGTCGCTGAAGAATGTTTTACGATGTACATAAGAATCATCCAGTAATGTTGGAATATTCACCTTATTGATCTTCATGCTTTGAAGATTTCCTGCCACTAACAATTTAAAGCTCTTGTTATCCCATTTCTTATAATAATCAACAACGAGGTCGATACCATAGTTAGTGGTATTAACCGAATTCCCAAAGAACTGTGCGGTAGAAACACCAATTGCCTGTAACTGCGATGTAAGGGCTGTAGGCAAAGAAGGATCATCGGCACTAAAGAGACCGGATAATACTATCCTGTCTTTTACTTTCACCATATAACCATCAACTGTAAAAGTCAAACCTTTCGCTGGCTTCCACGAAAAACCAGTACTGATGTTTACTGATTTCTCTTCTTTCAAATCAGGTATACCTGCTGCTTTTGTAACAGCATCACCATTACGGGCAATACGTGATTGAACCAATTGGCCGCCGCTGAAAGAAGTTAATGTATTACTGAAATTGATCTGTTGTAAAGAAGGAGCTCTGAAACCAGAACTTATTGATGCTCTCCAATTGAAGTTGGAGCCGAGCTTAATTCTGGTTGCTAACTTACCTGTTAATACAGATCCGAAATCAGAATAGTTTTCAAATCGTAAAGCACCATCAATCAACCATGCCTTTGTAGCATTCAATTCCACATCGGCATATATGGCCTGGTTGGTACGATTGTTATTGATTTCATCTGCAGGACTGAAACCAGGGAAACCTTGTGATCCTGGTGCCTGGTCGAAATTGTTTGCATATCCTTTGTACGATTTCTCTTCGCCTTTATAGATACTGTATTTTTCATAACGGAATTCAGTACCGAAAGCTAATGTAAGCCCTTGTGCAGCATCTTTTATAAACTTACTGAAATCGAGATTGAGTGTGTTTTGCAAGAAATTGAAACCACCATCATCAAAATGAGTTGGGGTGGTAGCTCCAACTAAAGAGGCGTTAAAAGTCTTGTCTCCATAATAATGGAAATCATTTCTGCCGATGGTATTACTTAAATCCCAGGTCCAATCCTTACCAGCATCTCCTTTTATTCCTGCAGCTAATGAGATATCTGTAATCTTTGTTTGAATATGTGGATTGTAATAGATCTCACCATCGCTTGACTTTTTCATTATCTCAGGAACAAAAATAACTGCCCCGCTGGCATCAACAGGGAAACGATCAGGGCGACCACTTGCATTACGGGTATAAGCAAAGGCGTCACTTGCTTTGAAATTATATCCACCGAAAGCATAGAAAGTAGTTTTTCCGCTCGCACTGGTTGGCACTTCCATATTGAACATAGCACCAACAGTTGTAACTGAACCATCACCAAAAGCACGACGGCCAGAATTTAGAGGCAATGCATTGGGATTAGTAGCTACGTTTGTATCAGGAACCTGGCGGAATGTTTTTGCCTGATTCAATATATCAAAAGAGATATTGATGAAACCACCATTCTTTCCCAAGGCAAATCCATTACTTGCCTGAAGAGATAGGGCACCTCCATCAATCTTATGACTTGTATAATACTGACTTGGATCGTAACTATTCAGGGCATTGTATTTATGATCATAATATCCTGACCAACCAGTAGTGATATTCCATTTATTCACATCCTTTTTAAGAATGATATTGATTACACCTGCCATGGCATCTGAACCATATTGTGCAGAAGCACCATCACGCAGAATTTCAATACGATCAACAGCCGCTGCAGGGAATGCATTCAGATCAGCCCCTGAATTACCACGACCTCTTGTTCCAAATAATCCAACAAAAGCGGTTTGATGTCTTCTTTTACCATTGATGAGTACCAGTGTTTGATCGGGTCCGAGACCTCTCAATGTTCCAAGATCAATATGGTCGGCACCATCAGCACCGCTTTGCTTATTGTAGTTGAATGAAGGGGCTGCAGCATTAAGTGCTGATGTGATATCCATCTTGGCGCTTCCTAATGCTACTTGATTGATATTGATAATATCTACCGGTACGGTTGTTTCTGTTTTTATTCTACCACCGCCTCTACGGGAACCGATTAAAACAACTTCCCCCAATTCAGTTTGGCTTTCAGTCATTGTAACCGTGATGGAAGATTGCGCTCCTACAGTAATTTTTACTGGTTGATAGCCGACAATCGTAAATTCCAATACATCGCTTGAGGAAGCGTCTATCTTAAAGAATCCTTCGTTATTAGTGATAGTACCGTTTGGAGTTGATTTTACTTTAACGGATACACCTGCCAGTGGGGCTCCTTTTGAATCAGAAACTTTACCAGTGATTGATTTCTTTTGTGCAAAACAGACATTGACACAAAATAAAATAAGAACAACGCAGAGAGTTTGTTGTAGAATTTTCATTAGTTACTACTTTGGTTATTGTGACGTTTTGAGTGGCTTGCTGCAATATTATCAACTTTAGTGGTCATTTTAAACCGCCAAATTGAAAAAACATTCATATGACATATTTGTGATAATTAAAGACAGTTTCTTCTTTAAGGATCACAAAAAACAATCGTTAGGATTAAATAGATAAGGAATCGTTGAATAGAACCCAAAGAAAATGATATTTTATGATATACCCATAATCTAAGTATATAATAAAATATCATCTTATGAACATGCTTTACAGTGTAACTACCTGGCCGGTTCTTACAGATTCATCGCAGGCAAAAGCGATACGCAGACTGTTTACTGCATCTTCAATATGATCTGTAAGGTCGATATTTTCGTTGATGGCCTTTAAGAAATAGCGTTGTTCGCGATTACATAATTCCTGATGATCAGGTTCATCTAACAAATTGATCCATTCATCGGGTTTTGTAAATTCATTATTAGCGTCAATATCAGCATGATGCAGTCGAATGGACTCGGTTTTTGTATGTGCTTCTACAGAATCTGATTTACCTTTTCCGCCCGCTTCCTTTGCAACTATTGAAACAGCTCCTTTTGGACCGAATACATCTTTTACAAAGAAGGCCGTCTCACTCACCATGGGGCCCCATCCTGCTTCATACCATCCAACAGATCCATCTTCAAAACGAATCTGAAGTTGTCCATAGTTATAGTTTCCCTGTGGAATATCTTCTGTAAGTCGGGCCCCAATGGCCGTTACCTGAACAGGTTTTGATCGAACCATCTGACACATTACATCTATATAATGAACGCCGCAGTCAACGATTGGGCTTAAACTTTTCATGAGGTTACGGTGAACATTCCACATAATACCATGGCTTTGTTGATTGAGGTTCATTCTCATCACCAATGGTTTGCCAAGCGTTTGTGCCAGTTCAATAAATTTCTCCCACGAAGGGTGGTGGCGGAGGATATATCCTACAACCAGTTTTTTCCCCGCCTTTTTTGCAGCAGCTGCAACTCGCTCAGCTCCTTCAACCGTATCTGCCAATGGCTTTTCAATAAAAACATGACAACCCTGTTCCAGAGCGGCAATGGCAAACGCTTCATGTGTATCGGGATAAGTAGAGATACAAACGGCATCGGGTTGGGTCGCTTTTAAAGCGGAATAGTAATCATCAAACAAAGGATAACCACCTCCCAGTTTTTCATTTAAAACTTCCTTACTCTTTCCGGTAGATACGATACCGCAGATATCAATGCCATCTAATGTCTTATATGCCATTGCATGAGAAGCTCCCATATTACCACAGCCTACTACTAAAACCTTTATATTTTGTTGATTCGCCATATAATTTGAATTGGAGGGGCAAATGTAAGTAACAAATCGAGATGTCATCCTACCCCCCGGATGTCATCCTATACCCAGGATGCCATCCGGGGGGTAGGATGGCATCTCCAAAAATTTACAACCTCGGTAAAAACCTCCCCACCCTTGCTTGATACTCCTTATACTTTGGATATTTCCCCGCCGATATCTCCTCCGAAAAATCCGAACTGCCCTTAAATAACAATATCAATAACACACAACCTGCAATCGTCCAATTCAACCACTCACCTGTTGCCACTACACTAAAAAGATAGAATACAACCCAGATTCCCTGCTCACAGGCATAATTTGGATGCCGTACTTTCGACCACAACCCTGTTGAAACAAACCCATCCTCATATTCTCCGGCTGGTAATCCAAGTTTTATACGCCTGTATTTCTCCTTTTGAAAATCATACTGCTGCTGATCAGCAATGAACTCAGTAACTAACAAAACCAAAAACAATAGACCTAATATAATATCAAATATCCCAACAGGATGCACATTGTTCGCAATTGAAGCCAATATTGGTAATGTAAAAAGAAAGATCAGGATATTCTGATAACCACAAATGAAAAACAAATTGAAAAGCAGCCATACATACGGCTTATTGAATCCCGGCTTCTTTCTCAATATCTCCCAACGATAATCCTCTTCACCCGACCAAAACTTCCAACTATACGCACCTCTCCGGGCAAAATTATAGGTGAGCCTGATACCCCAGAGAGAAACCAGCACAGACATCAATATCATTCGGGTATTCCAATTGGCAGCCGCTGTCATATACCATACATAACCTATTGGAACAATACTCCAAAGTTTATCAACTTGCGAATTGTTACCAGTTAACTGACCCACAATAAACGTATAGGCAATTACGCCGGCTACTATCCATGATGTTGATTTCAGAATGCTGATTTGAGTATCATTTGGTGGCGTACCTAAAAAATAGGCTGCAATCGGCAATAACACCAGAGTAAACAGTAAGAATCGGATGGTTGCTGTCATATCCCTAAAATAAAGCATTATCAAATTGGATAGAAATAAAAGAGGAACTTTACACTAAGAAACCACAAAACCCCGCAAAATGAAAATTCTAATTAACTGGCTCTTTCTGGTGCTGGTACTTACCATAAACGCTTTAGCGAATATCTTACCGATAAACGGATTGAATACAGGAGAGATATCTGGACTTTATCCCAACTTCTTTGTTCCAGCAGGCTTTACATTCAGCATATGGGGAGTTATATACCTGCTGCTCATCATCTATAATATCGCTTTTACCTATTATATCCTGCACCCTCAAAAAGATAAACAGGTTTCAGCATATTTAAATTCAGTAAATCCATTATTCTTATTAACCTGCCTTTTTAATGCTTCATGGATATTAGCCTGGCATTACTTGCAACCGTTTCTCTCGATTATCATAATGCTATTGTTCCTCGTTACATTAGCCGTTTTGTTTGTCAGATCTGTCGCTTTCTATCCTTCCTTTTCACTTTATAATCGACTCATATTACATTCGCCTTTTGTTGTATATCTGGGATGGATATCCGTAGCAACAATTGCTAATATAACTGCAGGACTAGTAAAATGGGAGTGGGCCGGATTTGGAGTAAGTGGTATAGCATGGAGCAGCATAATGATGATTGTGGCTATTCTCCTGGGGGTCTTTATTTCCCTTCGATACAAGGTTTTCAGTTTTGCTCTCGTATTAGTCTGGGCGCTTTGGGGCATACACGAAGCCCAATATGCCAAAAGTGTTTATCTGTCCTGGATTCCCATAGCAGGAATATCACTATTATCCATCCTTCTTATTTATCAGCTTTTATCTAAAAAAATAAGTAGAACCTAATACAAAAAGAAAAAATTCAGAAAAATCTGCGCTCTATTTAATTGCTCCATCCAAAACATTATTATTTTTATTAGGTACTCAATTACTCAATCGACCTCTTCTTACACTAAATAAAATCGGTTTTTATCAATTTCCTCATTTGATTTTTGTCAAGTCTGCTTATGTATAAGCAGCTGTGTCAAATTTATATTTTCTAATAAAGGAAACTCTGGTATCAACATATAACGTATATCTGTTTAGTATGCCCCAAACAATGCTTCAGTCTGCCACTCAATTATTCACCGATAACTGGAAGATATATCAGAAGATTATCAACCAGAACTATATGCTTCACAGAGAGTTTGCAGCAAAAGGCAATACTGCTTTCAAGAAGCTAAAATCCTTAGAACCATTTAGCGTACTGGATTTAGGATGTGGTGATGCACAATTAATCAGTGAGCAATTAAGTGTTTTCGAAGTTGATACCTATACAGGTTATGATTTGTCTGCCACAGCCTTAGCTCTTGCTGCAAAAAATCTCGAATCAAAGAAACTCGAATACGAATTATGCCAGGGGGCTATGGAAATGCTATTGGATACAACTACTTCATCTTTTGACATCATCCATAGCAGCTTTGCCATCCATCACCTTGGAGATTCAGGGAAGAAAACACTTTTAAAAAAATGTTTTCAAAAATTGTCTCCGGGAGGTTTGTTTATCATCATTGACGTTTTCAGGGATGCTGTATCACTAGAAACTTATAAGCGCGATTATATATCCAGGATTCGTAGCCACTGGAACTATTTACCCGACAATGAAAAGGATACGATCATCGATCATATTCTCCGATATGATTACCCAGCGGATATTTCTATTTTTAAGCTCTGGGCAAAAGAAGCAGGATTTACAGTAACAACCGCTACAGTAAAGGATTCCTTCCATAAAATGTTATTGCTTCGCAAAGAAGCTAACTGAAGATTACAGATTGGATGTAGTTGCAATAATTCGCAAGGGACCACCACTACCGCGACCCACCTTCATAGGTAAAGCCACAACATAAATACCTTTGCTGGGTAACTTATCAAGATTTGCTACATTCTCAAAACCAGGTTTATTCATTCCCAGTAATAATTGATGTGTCTTGAAATCTTTTGATTGCCCATAATCCATACTTGGTGTATCCAAACCCATTGCCTTTATATTCCTTTTGCTTAACAGCCATTCAGTAGTTTCAGGAGCTATACCAGGGAAATGTAATTCAGGAATAGCTTCTGCACCCTTTTTAGCTGTGCCAAAATATTGCTGCCTGTCGGGATAAAACTTACCATATCCGGTTCTGAATAAAACAATACAGTTGTCAGGGATAGTTCCGTTTTCCTTCTCCCATTTTTCTATATCTGCAATGCTTATAAGATAATCACGGTTGGCCAAAGCGTTTACAGACACATCTACCACTATGGCATTACCTGTTACACTGCTTAGAGGTAACTGATCTACCGTTAATTTGTTTTCAGAGAAATGAATAGGAGCATCCAGATGAGTGCCTCCGTGTTCTGGAGTACAAATGGAATAAGATGAATAGAAATAGCCAAGAGCCGTCTTACCTTCCGCTTCTGTAGAATGCTCAAACGACTTTACATTATTAGGCCAGTAAAGAGTGGTGCTGTCGAACGTATAACTCAAGTCGATCCACTCAATTTCTTTTGAATCTTTCGTAGTTGCGGGTTGTTGATTACATGCTGTAGCTAATACAAGCATTGCAAGAACTACTGTTCTCATTGTATGAAGTTTATGGTTGTTTTCAATTAGCTTGCTACAGGGAAATCTGGCAGCACTTCCTCCTCTTGTCCCATTGCCATCTTTTTCATTTTCATGGCAGTATCATGTCCAACATACTTCTCGATTCGCCCTTCTACAAAATAGATCAAAGGCGTAAGAATAATAGCCATTGCAAACTTATAAGAATAGTTCACGAGAGCAATAGCCAACACTTTTTGCCAGGTCCAATCGGCTCCCAATTTAAAAGCAATAAATAAAACAATGAAGCTATCAACCAATTGTGATACCAATGTAGAACCGGTAGCACGCATCCATATCCTTTTCTCTCCGGTAACTTTTTTGATTTTATGGAAAACGGTAACATCCACTATCTGGCTTACTAAAAACGCTACCAGACTACCTACGATTATCCACATGCCTTGACCAAAAATTGCAGCAAATGCATTTTGCATATTCGGAATCCCTTCTGCCGTTTTTGTTGTCAGCCACCAATCGGGTGGTGTAACACTCATAGCAAAATAGAACATGATGAAGGCGTATGATATCAGGCCTACTGCAATAAAGGAAATCCTTCTTACTGCCTTGGGACCGTAATACTCATTTACTATATCAGTCATCACAAATTCTATTGGCCATAATAATACCCCGCAGGTAAGAGAAAATGACAAATGCGATTCCCCAAAAAGCGTGAAATCTGCCGGAGAGAACCCTAACAACCTTTCCAATGAAAATATCTTCCCTCCTATACACTCCGCTATCAACGCATTGGCTACAAAAAAGGCTGCCATGAAATTGAATAACATCACGGCCTTGTGATTCATTATGTTTTTTATCATAACAGTCGAGTTCTAAAAGTTGGTTGGCTGCTTCAGGATATAAATGTAACAATCTGTACTTGGAACTGCGTTTTTTGTACAAGGGAAAATTGAAGATTTTTACGCTTATTCATTCCTAAAATGAAGAAAGACCCCATGTTGGGGCCTATTCTTACTACTAGACAACCTAAACCATTATTTCTTTATGATCCTGAAAGAACCAGCGCTGTTTCCTTTTTCATCTTTTAATTGAACCATTATAATTCCTTTATAATTCACTTGTGATAAGTCAACCTTGCTGTTCTGAACACCAGCACTTACACTCAGATTCATCGACTTTAACAAGGCACCATCAATACTGTATATTGAACAAGTATAATTGGCTTTCTCAACAGAACTAAGACTGATCATTACATAACTTGTTGCCGGGTTAGGGAAAACTTGTGCTGCAGATATAACACTGAACTGCACTTTCCTCACCTCAGAATAAGTGAACTTACCATCATTATCAATCATTTTTAATCTGTAGTAGTTTGTTCCTGCTACAGGTGCCATATCGTTATAAGAATAGGCATTCGTTACTGTATAACCACCAACAGCCGATTGCTTCTGGATTTTTGAAAAACTGCTTCCATCTGCAGAACGCTCAACTTCGATACTTGCTACATTGAATTCACGTGTTGTAGTCCATGACAATTGAACGATATTTTTCTTAGCAACAGCGTCGAATGATAAAAGAGACATTGGCAATGCAACCGGATTTGCAGAATTCTGTATGATAAAATTATCAAGAACAGGGATGTTTCTTCCCGTTGCATCCATATTGGCACCAATAACAGGATTACCAGCACCTGTCCAGTTTTGTGGACGACCAGCAACTCCGGTATAAGTATAAACAATGGCACCATCTACCATAATGTTAGCAACACCTGTTGCGTAATCATACCTGAACTTATAAGCATGGAAAGCATGATCGTTAGGAATAGAATATACATTACCAGAATTCACTGTTATAGTAGAAGCACCTGAAGTAAGTTTGAAATTTGCATACAGGTTACCACCAGACATTCCAAAATCGAAATTAGAACCGCGACGGAAAAAACTCGCTTCGCTTTCTTCTCTTTTGAAATTAAGACTGATTTCAAGTCCTGGTACATTATAATAAGAACCATCTAATGTAAGATCCACATTGGTACTTGGAGTACCTGGATTCAATCCATTAGTACCATTTAAACCACCAGTTGAAGAAGTAGCTTTAGCGCTGCTCGAAAGAGCGTTTGGCCCAACTGCTGCTTTTGTAACCGGATTAGTATCCCAGGTAAACTGGCTGATGATTTGCGCTTTTGAAGTAAAAGCGATCAGGAGGAGTATAAAGGGTAGAATTTGTTTCATAGTACTGATTATAGGTATGCCAGTATAGTTTCAATAGCTGTGCCAAGCGGCTATACCCTTATCAATCAAACTCTTATATGAAACGAGTGGCATATGTTTTTTCCCAAGACGGGAATTTTATTCCTGTTATAGGGTTCCTTTCCTGTTTTGGAGCCTGAGAGATACGTTTTAAATACAATAACCGCAGAGACGCGGAGACGCAGTTTTTTGAGTACAATTCATTCTTGATCTTGAACCACTAAGGCACAAAGAGCACGAAGTTACACGAAGGGATTCCTTACTGTAAGTAACAAATTTTGATCTAACAAATACAGGCTCTCTTTGTGTTCCTTCGTGCTCTTTGTGCCTTAGTGGTTAGAAAACAAACATAGGAGACGCGGAGAATATATTCTCCTTTTTCTCTTTTGCCCTCTTAGCAATGTATTTGTATTCGTCGTGGAGCGACCCTTTGCCCCTTAAAGCAAAAAGGAACACTAACAAAAGAAGCATTCCTACGTTGCGTCTTTGCGTGAAAAATTCCTTCCCTCCTCCCCGGTAAAAAAAAGAAAGCCATGGTCTTTCAACCACGGCTTCCAATTTATATAGGGCTTAATCTCCTTTTAGTATCCTGGGTTTTGAACCAGTATACCTTCAGTAGCCTGAACTTCACGTTGTGGGATTGGATAAACAAGCTTCGCATCATTCCAGTTATATACTGAGAAAGATTGTTGAAGACGTTTAATCTCATGAATCCTGAATCCTTCAAAGGCCAGCTCCAGTCTTCTTTCAGCAAGTACATTCGCTAAAGTTGGGGCGGCTATAACAGGAAGGTTGGTACGAACTGGATTCCTCACTTCTGCCAGGTCGTTCTCTGGTGTATCACCAAGAGTAGTTCCTAAGCGAAGATTAGTTTCAGCACGTATCAGAAACATTTCTGCAATACGGATAACAGGAAGGTTTTGGCTGAATGAACGCCACTTACCGCAGTACAAGTTTCCTGGACGGACACCTGTACCAACATAGT
>JBGAQE010000125.1:0-12712 GCA_044220885.1 Chitinophagaceae bacterium | reverse complement strand
TGAAATAAAGTTGTATGAAAGGTTGTAGTAGTTGTATAAGGTCTCCAACCTTATAAGGTTGGAGACCTTATACAACCTCCAGTTTCAAAACCAGTGACTGATTTTTGGAAAACTCGAAAGGAATTGTTATGCGATTAAGCTGTTTTAAGCGCAAGAATAGTAGGGGGGTGGCTTGTTTATGAATCGGAAGAGTAGTGTTTTTTGAAATAAAGTTGTATGAAAGGTTGTAGTAGTTGTATAAGGTCTCCAACCTTATAAGGTTGGAGACCTTATACAACCACAAGTTCTAAAACCACCGACTTATATTTGAAAAACTCAATTCGAATTATTACAAACTATTGAAATCATCAGAATAAGGACAATTGATTGGTAACCTTTTTCGGATTTGGAGATAACCTTATTTTTTGTGCAGGAGCAGTATTCTCAACGGTAATAATTTCTGTTTCCTTGTACCTGGATGCTATTATGATTTCAGTAGAGCCTGCATGTGGCGCAAATACCTGTCTCACTTTTTCCATGCTGTTATTGTTCTGAGACAGATGCCCTAATATAAGATGTGAGAGAGAAGGGTTTCTGTACTTCAGGAAAAGCTCCAGTGCCTGATCATTTGAAAGATGTCCTTTCTTCCCCCTGATACGTTCTTTCAAGTGCCTTGGATAACTACCATTCTCGAGCATGGTTTCGCAATAATTACTCTCCAGTATAGCAGCATGGCATTGGGAGAAATGACGGATCATTTCCTTACAATTATGGCCGATATCTGTAAATATCCCGACATGTGTTTTGCTGTCTGAAACAACAAAGCTGATTGGGTCGGCTGCATCGTGATGCTTCTTGAAACTGATGATGTCCAGACCCCCAATATGAACCGTAACAGGCGCATCAATGATATTGACCAACTCAGGTGTTACCGGAAGGGGAAGCCCTCTGTGGGTGCCTGCCGTTAAGTATACAGGCAGTTGATATTTTTTTGACAGGGCAGGAATGCCAGTTATATGATCAGAATGCTCATGTGAAACGAAAATAGCCTTCACTTTTTCCATCTCCAGTCCCAGTTTCTTCATCCTCCTTTCCGTTTCCCTGCACGATATGCCCGCGTCAATGAAAACTGCTTCGTTTTCATTACCGATATAATAGCAGTTGCCGTTGCTGCCGGAGTTGAGGGAGGAGAGAGTTATTGGCATGCAGCGAAAGTAGGGTAAAAGTCCGGAAGTCCGGAAGTCCGGAAGTCCGGAAGTCCGGAAGTCCGGAAGTCCGGAAGTCCGGAAGTCCGGAAGTCCGGAAGTCCGAATAAATTTTTGGCTTTATAAGGTACAAATTATTTGTTTAGTGTATCCAACTTATCAACTGTATTTCTTTCGGACTTTCCGTCTTCCGGTCTTTCGGACATGCTTTGTATTTCTTCCGGCCTTTTAAACTAAATTCGCCTATTATACTTCTTATATGAAAAAGACCGGTATTCTTCTTGTTTTTGCCTTATTAGGATTAGTTGCTATGTCTCAGGTTAAATCGCCAGAGGCCTTTCTTGGGTATAAGTTGGGGGATAGGTATTCACCCCATTTCAAAGTGGTGAATTATTTCAGACAGGTGGCTGAGAACAACCCTTCTATGGTGAAGCTGGAGCAGTATGGAGAAACAAATGAAGGCCGTCCCTTACTATTGGCCTATGTTTCCACTGCGGAGAATATGGCAAACCTCGAAAACATTCGGAAGAATAACCTTCGTCTGGCAGGAACTTCCCTTGACAGAATGGCTCCGAATGAGAATATGCCAGCCATAGTTTGGCTCAGTTATAATGTTCATATAACGAAACATCAAGCTCTGAAGCAGCTATGATGACCATCTGGGAATTAGTGAATCCAGCCAATACAAAAACAAAAGAATGGCTTAAGAATATCGTAGTGGTTATTGATCCCTGCATCAATCCTGATGGAAGGGACAGATATGTAAACTGGTTTAATTCTGTTGTAGGCAAAACAGCCGATCCTTTACCGTTCACTAGAGAACATGCTGAACCATGGCCTGGAGGAAGATCTAATCATTATAATTTCGATCTGAATCGTGACTGGGCCTGGCAATCACAGGTAGAAACACAACAGCGTATCATCAAATACAATCAATGGTTGCCACAAGTGCATGTTGACTTCCACGAACAAGGGTATAATGAACCTTATTATTTTGCTCCTGCTGCAGAACCTTATCACGAAGTAGTTACACCCTGGCAACGCGAATTCCAGGTGTTGATCGGGAAAAATAATGCAAAACATTTTGATGCCAACGGCTGGCTCTTCTTTACCAAAGAACGTTTCGATCTTTTATATCCTAGTTACGGAGATACCTACCCGATGTATAAAGGAGCTATAGGTATGACATTCGAACAAGGTGGACATAGCCGTGGTGGTGCTGCTGTAATAAATGAAGATGGAGACACCCTTACTCTGTATGATCGCTTATATCATCACTTCACTACTGGTATGTCTACTCTGGAAGTAAGTGCCCTTCAATCAAGCAAATTGGTAAAAGAATTCAAATCCTATTATGATAAGGCTCGTAGCGCGCCAGGAGGAGAATTCAAATCATATATCATCAAATACGATGAAAGCGATCGGTTAGACAGACTTAAAAAACTTTTCGACAGGAATGGCATTGAGTGGAGTTATACTAATAGTGCTTCTTATACCGGATGGAATTACTTCAGTAATAAATCTGAGGTTTTCAAGGCAGAGCCTAATGATATTGTAGTAAATGCCAATCAGCCCAACAGTAACCTCGTTCGTGTACTACTTGAAAGGAATTCAAAAGTTACAGACTCTGCTACTTATGATATCACAGCCTGGTCATTACCCTATGTTTATGGTGTGAATGCTTTTGGACTTACAACTTATGTAACTCAGGTTTCAAGGACTGTTTCAACTGCCACTGCTGCTGTTGCTGTGCAATCTCAAACAGCAAGCGCCTATGCTATTCGTTGGAATGGCATGAATAGCGCCAAAGCTCTTGCCGCTTTATTAAAGAAAGGCGTTAAGGTTCGTTACGCTGAACAGCCTTTCAGTACTCAGGGATTGAATTTTGAGAAAGGAACGATATTGGTGACACGTACCAGCAATCAATCGTTGGATGGGAAATTAGATGGGATTTTACAGGAAGTGACAGCCGCTGCTGGTATTGGTTATTATCCTTTAAGCAGCAGCTTTGTTGATAAAGGATATGATTTTGGGTCAGGCAGAGTTCGAATTATCCAGGCACCAAGAGTAAGCCTTGTTACCGGAGATGGCGTTTCATCTCTCGGTATGGGTGAAGTTTGGCATTTCTTTGATACTCAACTTCAGTATCCAATTCATCTTATTAATGTTAACGATATAAATAAGAATACACTTCGCCAGACCGATGTATTGATTCTGCCCGATGGCAACTATCGCTTGCTATCCGATAAATCAATGAATGAAACATTGAAAGAATGGGTAAGTACTGGCGGAAAAATAATTGCTCTTGAGAATGCCGTAGCCCAATTATCGAGGAATGATTGGGGCATCAAAATGAAATCAGACGACAAGAAGGATGATAAGAAAGATGACAAGAAAGATGAGTATGCAGCTTTGCGTAAATACGAGAACCGCGAAAGGGATATGCTTGTGAACGCCAACCCTGGTTCTATTTATAAAGCAGAACTTGACAATTCGCATCCTCTTGCATTTGGCTATCCTGGTTTTTATTATACTCTTAAGCAAGAAGAAGGCGGCTGGAATGTTGGAGTCATAAAGAAAGAAGCTCAGGTATCCGGATTTGTTGGTACAAAACTGAAAGAGAAAATGAAGGATGGCCTTTTAATTGGCGTTCAGGATATGGGAAGAGGAAAAGTGGTGTATCTGGCAGATGATGTGCTGTTCAGAAGTTTTTGGGAGAATGGCAAACTCTTATTCTGTAATGCCGTATTCATGGTAGGCCAATAATTGGGTTGCTGAAATCAAATAGAAGGTTGCTGTTCCTTTTCACTTTGAAGGCAGCATCATTTTACCGAACATTGTGATATGAAAAAGGGCATTTTTGGGGTACTGTTTATGTTGTTGGCTGGAATCGCTTTCGGTCAGCAAAAAAGCGCGAAAAATTTGGGGCTTTTGAAACAGTACATGACAGGTAGTTTTGATAATGCAGAACAGGCTGGTTCGGACAGTTCCTTTTCATTGCTCAAAATGCAGGTTCGGCAGGTTTGGACAAAAAGAAAGGATGGCTACTGGTTATATGCAGAACAGGCGAATCCTGCTGATCTGAACAAACCCGTTTTTCAACATATGTTTCATATCTATGTGCAGGACGATAGCACATTGATTTGCCAGGAATTTGAATTCAAGGAGCCTTCTCTGTATGTGGGTTGGTGGGCGAATCCGAATCGTTTTGATTCAGTTAAATTTTCAGCCTTGAGTAATAGGCTGGGCTGTGAAGTGTATCTTCGGAAAGACACATTGGGTCAATTCATTGGAGCGACAGATGGAAATGAATGTATCAGTGCAGTGAAGGGAGCCAGTTATTCGACAACCGAATTTCTGGTAGCAAAGACAAAAAAGGCCCGTATCAATTCAAAAGAGTGCTTCGTAAAAAGTAAATTGCTATTTGTTCTATAAAAAAATCTTGCTTGCATGAGAATACTGCTATTCGCTTCTTTATTACTATTAATAAACTCAAGAGCTTTTTCACAAGCGCCTCCTGTTACTACATCCGCCGATATCTATCTTCAACTAAAGAAATTACAAGTATTAGGGTCTGTTTTATATGTGGCTGCACATCCTGATGATGAGAATACAAGATTGCTGGCCTGGTTATCTAAGGAGAAATTATATCGTACCGGGTATTTATCGGTTACAAGAGGAGATGGTGGACAAAACCTTATTGGTGATGAACAAGGAATCGATCTGGGTTTAATACGTACGCAAGAATTATTATCTGCCCGAAGGACAGATGGTGCTGAGCAATTTTTCACCCGTGCCTTTGACTTTGGTTTCAGTAAATCCACTTCAGAAGCTTTTGCTAAATGGAATAAGGAAAAGATATTGGGGGATGTAGTTTGGATGATTCGTAAGTTCCAACCAGATGTTATCATTGCCCGTTTTCCGGAAGATGCCCGGGCAGGTCACGGTCACCATTCAGGTTCTGCAGTATTAGCTCATGAAGCTTTCTCTGCTGCTGCTGATCCAAACAAATATCCAGAGCAGTTTGCTTTCGGTGTACAACCCTGGCAGGCAAAACGTGTTGTATGGAACACATTCAATTTCGGAACTACCAATACTACCAGTGAAGATCAGTTGAAAGTTGACGTTGGAGGGTATAATCCTGTATTAGGAAAAAGTTATGGAGAAATTGCAGCGGAAAGCAGAAGCCAGCATAAGAGCCAGGGATTTGGTGTACCAGCAAGCAGGGGAGCCGCTTTTGAATATTTTGTACCTATTCAGGGCGCACCTGCAAAAACCGACCTGATGGATGATGTGGTTACCACTTGGGGAAGAATACCCGGTGGTGAAGCCATTTCAAAACAGGTTGATGAGTTGATAAATAGTTATTCCTTATCTAATCCTGAAGCTTCTGTTCCTGGATTAGTGAAATTATATAAATCGATAAAGTCGCTTCCAGAGGGTAATTGGAAAAAGAAGAAGTTGCTGGAAGTACAACAACTGGTTGAAGTTTGCAGCGGACTATGGCTGGAAGCCAGTACCAATTCGGAATATGCAGTGCAAGGGGATTCGCTTCGGGTAACTATTTCCGTAAATAACAGGTTGGGAAGTCCTGCCCAATTAGAGAAATTCTGGTTAGAAAAATTAGTCGATACCACCATCCGTCAAAATCTTGATAAGAACAAGAATTATAATTATCCCAAATCCGTTTTGGTTGATCCTTCAAGGGAAATATCACAACCATATTGGATGGTAGATAAGATGGTGGATGGTTCGTTCACTGTCAATAATCAAAACCTTATCGGACTTCCCCTTTCACCAGCAGCCTATTCAGTGAAATTCAAGATTTCAATTGATGGTGAATCTTTTGATTTTGAAAAGCCTGTTGTTTATAAAACAACGGATCCGGTTAGAGGGGAGTTGTACCAACCGCTGGTAGTAGTTCCTTCTGTAGCGGTTTCTACTGATCCAAGTATTGTAATATTCAGAAAAAAGGAAAACCAAAAGCAGGATATAGGAGTAAGAGTTACTGCGCACCGCAATCTATTGAACTATAAGGCACATGTAACCGGACGTATGGCCACAACGGCACAGGATCAAACTGATACAAGTTTCAATTTGATGAAGGGCTTGAACAAGGAATATTTTTTCACCATCAGTAATGAATTGTTGAAAGAAACGGATAAGGATTTTGTTCAGGCTTATGTAGAGTTGCAAAAAGGAAAAGAAGAGCAGCAGGCTTACAATAATATTACCAGTATCCGGTATGATCATATTCCTCATATCCATTATTTCTATCAGGACGCTATCAGGGTATTGAATATCGACTTGAAGACAGCAGGTAAGAAAATAGGATATATTGAAGGAGCGGGGGATAAAGTTTCCATTGCCTTGAAGCAGATGGGGTATGAAGTCACAATTCTGAAAGAAAAAGACTTGAAGCAGATGGGGTATGAAGTCACAATTCTGAAAGAAAAAGATATCACTACATCCTATATCTCCCAGTTCGATGCCATCATTACAGGTGTGCGGGCCTACAATGTGAATGATTATATGGCGGAGAAATATGAGATACTGATGAACTATGTGAAAGAGGGAGGTAACCTGATTGTGCAGTATAATACCAATAACTTCATCAGTAATGTGAAGTCGAAGATCGGTCCTTACCCATTGACGATTTCCAGAAACCGTATTACAGACGAAAAAGCAAAAGTGAATTTCCTGCTACCGGATCATCCCGTGTTGAATTATCCCAATAAGATAACAGATGCTGATTTTGATGGATGGATACAGGAAAGAGGCATCTACTATGCAGATCCTATCGATGCCAATTATGTCACTCCCTTATCAATGGCTGACCCTGATGAGCCCGCTCAAAAAGGCGGACTGGTTATAGCAGATTATGGCAAGGGTAAGTTCGTATATACTGGATTGGTATTCTTCCGTGAATTGCCTGCTGGCGTTTCCGGAGCATACAGATTATTAGCAAACATCATTGCATTAAACAGAAAGAAGGCTTTCTAATGGCAGAAAAAGGACGGACAAGAACCGAGTGGGCGCTTATAATTGCCATTGTTAGTGGTGTCATCATCGGCAAGCTGATAAAGAAATTTGCGTTTGGGTTGTTGATTGGGGTTTTTATTAGTTTGTTGTATGTTATGATGAAATCTAAGAGAAAGCCTAAAGCCTGATGTTATAGCTTGATGCTGAATGCTAGATGCAGGAGGCTATATGCTAAATGCTAGATGCTTTAATCAGCCTCTAGCCGAAATTTTAGGACTACAAAAGTGACGCCAAGCGAAGACTAAAGCTCTCGGGTCAAAAACCTGATTAAGCATCCAGCATCTTGCATCTAGCATCAAGCAAAATAGAAACATGTCAAAACAAAAAATACCTCTCTTCTCTTCCTGGACCTCCTGGTACCTATTAGTGCTTGGAGTCCTCGCCGTATTAATAATACTCTTCACCATCATCACCAATACCTTCAAATGAATTTTTCCTGGATAGACTGGACGGTTCTGATAGGCACATTGCTGATTATAATTGCTTATGGCATTTATAAGAGCCGGACGTCGAAGAACCTGGAAGGGTATTTTCTGGGTGATAGGCAGATGCCATGGGGATTGGTTTTGTTGAGTGTGATGGGAACGCAGGCCAGTGCTGTAACCTTTCTTACGGTGCCCGGGCAGGCTTATACAGATGGGATGCGCTTTGTGCAGTATTATTTCGGATTACCGATAGCGATGGTGATACTTTGTATGACGCTTGTACCCATCTTCCATCGGTTAAAAGTATATACAGCCTACGAATATCTGGAGAACCGATTCGACCTGAAAACAAGAACATTTACTTCAGCGCTGTTCTTATTATCAAGAGGATTATCTACCGGGATAAGTGTTATTGCCCCCTCCATTGTTTTACATAGTTTGTTGGGCTGGGATTATTATATCACCAATATTGCCATGGGCGGTTTGTTGATTGTTTATACTACTACAGGAGGTGCTAAAGCCGTAGCCTACACGCAGCAATTACAATTCATCATCATCTATGCTGCCATGTTCACTGCCTGCTGGTTTGCTATCCATAAATTGCCAGAAGGAATAGGAGTGATGGATGCCCTGCATATCGGTGGTAAGTCGGGCAAGATGAATGTGATCACCACCGGTTTTGAAAACGGATCCTTCAATTGGAAAGACCGCTTTAATATATGGAGCGGTTTGCTCGGGGGACTCTTTCTGGCCCTTAGTTATTTCGGTACCGACCAAAGCCAGGTAGGAAGATATCTCACCGCCAAAAGCGAGAATGAAAGTAAGCTGGGATTGCTGATGAATGGATTGGTGAAAGTGCCTTTGCAATTCTTTATTCTTCTGATTGGTGTTTTCTTGTTCACTTTTTATCAATTCTATAAGGCGCCTGTGTTTTTCAATCCTGTGCAGGAGACTATAGTGAAGGCAAGTCCTTATGCTGCTGAATATGATAAGCAGGCGCAGCGCTACGATGCCATTCAGGGAGAAAAAAGAGAGACAGCCATATCTCTTGCCAAAGCCATAAAGGAAAAGGATGCTCAGAAAGAGGAAACATTACAGCAGCAATTCTATCAACAGGAAAAGCAGGCAGCTGTTATAAAGGATTCTGCAAAAATCTGGGTGGTTAAAGCCAATCCCGGTACCGATGCCAATGACACCAATTATATCTTTCTTCGTTTTGTTGGCGATTTTCTGCCAACGGGTTTGGTGGGATTGATAATAGCGATCATCTTCCTCGCCGCATGGGGCAGTATTGCCGCAGCATTGAATTCACTGGCATCTTGTACGATGATAGATTTCCATAAGAAATTCTCCAAAAAGGAACTCACACCCCAACAAGAATATAACTGGTCAAAAGGATATACCGTTGCCTGGGGTATATTCTCAGTAGTGATTGCTCTCTTCACTTATAATCTCGGAAACAGCTTAGTAGAAGCCGTTAATATCCTCGGTTCAATATTCTACGGAACCATCCTCGGTATATTCCTGGTAGCTTTCTATATGAAGAAGGTAAAGGGGCATGCTGTATTCATTGCGGCTGTCATAACCGAACTTGGGGTTGTTGCCATCTACTTTGCTGATATCATTTCCTTCCTGTGGTTAAACGTAATTGGGGCGGTGGGAGTGATGGTGCTGGCGGGGTTGATTCAGTTGGCTCTGAAAAGTCCGGAAGACCGAAAGTCCGGAGTAGAAGTTTAAGGGTTTAAAGTTTAAGGGTTTAAGGTTCTTCAATTCGATTTTACCTGATGGGAATCGGACAACCTTAAACGTTAATCTTTAAATCCTTTAATTTTTATAAGTTTGCTTGTATAAGCCTGTGCCAACTAAAGTATTATTCTTAAATATTGCTCTTCTATTGATTATTATTTTAACCGCAGAGGCGCGGAGACGCAGAGGAATACCTACGCGTCTCTGCGTCTCTGCGGTTAAAAATGATTAAGGGTTTAAAGATTCAGGTTCTTCCATTCGATCTTTAATTTCGAAAATTGAACAACCTTAAACATTAAACCCTTAAACCTTAAACGTAACGAGAACTACTTACTTCAGACTCTTGATCAGATCTTCGTTCAGCTTCACATAATCATCATTCTTCGCCTTCTGAGCTAATTCGATTGATTTTTTTGCAGTTACTATAGCTTCTGCTTTCTTACCCAATTTAGCCTGGCATTTTGCTTTTTGATGCAATACCCAGAATGCTTCTGGATTTTGATCAGCAGCCTTATTGAACCACTCTAAAGCCTTGTTGAGGTCTTTGTTGTTGTCCATATAGTACATGGCAGCATTGAAATAAGGACGACTGTCATTCTTCATGGCGTCATCGATCTGAGCCATTACTTTCTTGTCAACATCTACGCTGATAGGAACAGTAACCATGGTCTTGTCCCAGATGATCCAGATTTCGCAAGTGCTGGCAGTGATATTACCAAACATGATGGTGAAATTCTCGAGGGAGAATGGTACATCAATTGGGGAAGCTGTTAAACGAACTACATCCTGGTCTTGCTTGTAAGCAGCAGGACTAGTTACATCCAATTGTTTTGTGATGATGATGGTCCATTCGCTTTGGCCAGGGATGGTAAGCAAACCATATTTACCAGCTGGAATTTTAGTTCCGCCGATAGTTACTTCTTCACCGAAAGTTAAAGTGGTGGCACCATTGGCACCAGTACGCCAAACTTTTCCGTAAGGAACGAGATCCCCGAAGATAGTCCTGCCTTTCATAGAAGGACGGGAGTAGGAAAGTTCGATGCTTGATAAGGCAAACTCCTGTTTAACAGTAGTGGTGGTTGATGGGGCTGGCGTCTTTAAGCCTTGAGCCTGGATGGTTGAATACAATAAGGTTAGAACAAACAATACAGTGAGTGATTTTCTCATACAAAAAATATTTGGCCAAAGGTAGGGAGAAAGGGTATTACGGCGTAGCAGTCGCCGAATTTGGCCTAAAACCTGATGATGACCACCACCCGGGCTTTTTTGCCCTTAAGAACATGCCATGAGGGGCCTGTTTTAATCAATCTTAGAGCTTCCTCGTCCTGGGCATCGGTAAGGGATTGTTCCACTTTGAAAGAAGAGAGGGCGCCTTGGGCATTTACCACAAAGGATATCACCACGTCTCCGGGCTTGCTATCGAGATGCTGGATATTTTTCCGGTTGGCATCAATATAATTTTCAAAATCAATCCATCCTTTTACAGGTTCGGCATCCTGCACCATTACTTTGGGATAGTTGAGAAAAGCATTTGTTCTTTCTTTGCCCGATTTCTTATTTATGGTCACAGATTCTTCTAATTTATCGCCATCATTGGCAGGCTCAATCTGCAATTCATTAAATGCATAACTATTCTTCAAAGTAAAATTCCTTGCCTTGAATCCAGGACTATTTATAGTTACTGAAACTTGAGAATCTTTGTTGGCAAAATTGAAATACCCTTTTGCATCTGTAGTTGCCTTAAACTGCTGGTTGATGGTTATTTCTGCAAAACCAACAGGTTTGTTATCTGGTGTAATTAGTAGCCCTTTATAGTTATTGCTGAATCCATTTCCTTTTGAATAACCACTGACTTGTGGTGCGGCTTTTTGCCTGGCTTCTAAATCTTTTTGTTTCTCTGCTGATCTTGCTGCATAATCAGCATCTACTGAATCAGTTTTTGCTTCTGAAGCAGCCGATTCTTTTCTGAGTATAGCCACTTCATCTTTTTGGGAAGCGATATTTTTTGAAGAGGCTGTTGTTGGAGGAGCTGAATTGTCAGCTACTTCAGATTTTAAATATTCTCTTTTATCTTCTATTACAATTGGTTTCTTTATATCTAAAGTTTTTTTATCATCTTCTTTTTTGTCTCCTGATGTGAGATGAGAAGGAGCGGCTTCAGCCCCTCTCGCCACAGTATCAAATGCAATAGTTGAAGAATCTATTGTTGAATTGGTAGTTGGAGCGGTCTTTCCTTTATCGTCGTTTAATGCAATTGTTGCATCTTCTTTTTCAGAAGGGGAAAAGAAGGAATTAAATGCAAATACGCCAGCGACTATTATCACAACTGCTGCTGCCGCTACTTTCCACCATTTAAATCCAGAAATAGGTACAACAGGGGTTGATTTTTCATCAGCAATCCTTGTTTCAAGCTGCTTTTCGAGTTGCTGTAATTCGTTGTTAAATGTTTCTTTTCCGAATTGAATATTGGTTTCTTGTAAACCTTCCATCGCATCTGCCAGGAAGGGATCATCCATCAGCGCTTTTTCAAAAGCATGCATTTCCGCTGCATCCATCTTACCATCGAGGTATTGCTGGATGTCGGCGCTTGTATAATTCTTGCTATGGTCGGCTGACTGGCTCATGATGTTTTTGTTATTGGAATTACAGTGGCCTCTTCATTTTTTTCCATGCATATCTTAAGGTTTCGTCGCCCGTTCTGGATATGGCTTCTTACCTTATTCCATTCAATCCCGGTGGCCTCGGTTATTTCCTTGTAACATTTATTCTGTAAATAAAACATTTCTACGGTAATTTTCTGGTCGTGCGACAATGTCTGCAGGCAATCTTCCATCTTCTGCAGGTTGGCTTCACGACTCATTACGCCATTCAGATGCGTATCTTCTTCAGATTGCATAATATCTGCCTTGAATTCTGTGGTTTTCAGGTTTCTGGGGGTGCGGAGCTGCATAAGACAGTGATTCTTAGCCACTGTATGGCACCAGCTCCTGAAATTGTCGACATCGTGCTTTTTAAGCTTTTCCACCAATTCTTCAAAAACCTGCATTACGGCATCCCGGGCGGTTTCTGGCTCTTTGAGGTATTTTAGGCAGACACCGAATATAAGGTCCATATAGCGCTGGTACAGTTCGCCTAATATGGCCATATCACCCGTTTGCTTGTATTTGAGTACAAGCTCCTTGTCGGAGAGGGTTGATTGTGATATGTTTTTAAGAAACGCCAAGTTTTAGGATAATCCAGAAACAAGATAGTAAAATATTTTTTGATGGGCTATGTAATGCACTAAAAGCCTGCATCCATTAAAAAACAACTACC
>JBGAQE010000124.1:0-14114 GCA_044220885.1 Chitinophagaceae bacterium | reverse complement strand
CCGCAACCCGCAACCCGCAACCCGCAACCCGCAACCCGCAACCCGCAACCCGCAACCATTTCCCTGCGTTTCTGCAGTAACAAAATCTAAAAAATAAAAAAGGCCAACTATTAGTCAGCCCTCTTGAACTTCTTGAACCTCTTGAACAAAACCTTAAACCTTAAACCCTTAAACTTTTATTCTCCCTTCCACCCCAAAAAAGTTGGCCAACTTTCTTATCACTCCCTCAACCAACGCATCCGGACAAGAAGCTCCACTAGTGATTAAAATTCGTGTAGGATTATTTTCAGGTAAATAAGAAGAAGTAGTCAGCACTTCTTTTGTGTGAAAATTAAAATGCTCTATCTCGGTTTTTGAAATCAATTTCTCTTCATCGTTTATGAAGTAGGTCGGTAATTTCTCTTCGCATAATTCAACAAGATGGGTGGTGTTGGATGAATTATAACCACCTATTACAATGGCTAGGTCGGCTGGCGTTTCGAGCATGCCGGTTACAGCTGTCTGATTATCGAGTGTAGCATAACACAGGGTATCTCTTGTATCGGCAAAGCGGTCTGCGATAGAGGCAGCATCCAATGAATAATGTTGTATCAATGTCTGCTTAAGGAAATCGGCAATGGCCTGTGTATCGCTTGCTAATTGCGTTGTCTGGTTTATCACACCTATGCGTTCAAGATGTTTAGCAGCATCAAATCCTTCAGAGTATAAACCTTTGAATCTTTCATAGAAAGTTTCTATGGGTTCTTCTCCGGTAATAAAGCGACTGAGAGCAATAGCATCTTTCATATCGTTCAATATCACGGCAGGTGCATTAGCGGCTGCATGTGAGAAAGTAGCTCTTGTCTCTTCGTGTTTTGGCTTGCCATGTATAATGATGGTATATCCTTTTGCTGCAATCTGTTCTCCACGGTTCCATACTTTCTCTACAAAGGGACAAGTAGTGTTATATTTCTCGACAGGAATACCCATGGAACGTAATTTCTCTTCCATCGGTAATGTGGTACCGAATGCAGGAATCAAAACAATATCATCCGATGTAATACTTTCAAGGGGTATTATTTGTTTGCCTACAGTATCCTGAAGAAATTGTACTCCTTTTGCGATGAGGTCGGCATTCACTTGTGGATTATGGATCATCTCACTCAATAAGAAAATACGCTTACCTGGATTTTCTTCTATGGTTCGAAAGGCGATCTCGATGGCATTTTCCACTCCATAACAGAACCCGAAATGTCGGGCTAGATATATATGTAAGGGGCCCAGGTCCACAAGGGTAGGACTGAAATCTTTCTTCAGTTTATCCTCTTGTTTCCGTTGGCTTTTAATGGCCGAAATAAGGGGACTTCTATAGGTGGTGGGGACGTTGAAGGTTTTCATGCTTGTTATAACAGCGGCGAAGGTACAAAGTTGTAGCAGAATGCTGCGATTCTTGCCTCTTTGCGTATCTTTGTGTTTTCAGAACGCATTGCCTGCCATAGTACATTTTATACCAATAATCTCCAAGCATGAGTCGAAATTTCAGTCCTGTGGCATGGTGTAACCGCACTAATCTTTACGAAGTAAATATTCGCCAATATACCCCTGAAGGTACTTTCAAGGCTTTTGCAAAACATTTGCCCAGATTAAAAGAAATGGGAGTGGAGACCTTGTGGTTGATGCCCATCACACCCATCAGTGTGGATGTTCGTCAGGGAACTCTTGGTAGCTATTACGCCTGCTCCGATTATACAGCTATCAACCCTGAGTTCGGAACCCTTGATGATTTCCGTGACCTCGTTAAGTTGAGTCATGATATGGGGATGAAGCTGATCATTGATTGGGTGGCTAATCATACCGGTTGGGATCATATATGGACACAAACTCACCCAGAATATTATAAGAAGACAGCAGAAGGGAAATTCTATGATACCAATAACTGGCACGATGTAATTGACCTGAACTATTATGACGGCGGAATGCGTAAGGCTATGATTGAAGCCATGCAGTTCTGGGTTTTAGATGCCGATATAGATGGATTCCGTTGTGATATGGCGCATCTGGTGCCATTAGATTTCTGGCGCGATGCCCGTAAAGCCGTAGATAAGTTGAAACCTGTATTCTGGTTGGCAGAAACAGAAGACATGCACTATCTCGATGTATTTGATACCTGTTATGCCTGGCAGTGGATGCACGATACCGAGAAATATGCCCGTGGTCAAAACAGTCTGCAGTCGCTTCGTGAATTACTGGACAGATATAGTAACGAATGGCCTGCAGGAACTTTCCCTCTTTTCTTTACATCTAACCATGATGAGAATAGCTGGAATGGAACTGAGTATGAAAAATTCGGTGAACTGGCTCCTGTATTAGCTATACTCAGCCATACCTGGAAAGGAATGCCATTGATCTATAGCGGACAGGAAATCCCCAATCACAAACGCCTCGCCTTTTTCGACAAAGATTTGATTGAATGGAAAGGCACACCGGCTTTACAGGAATTCTATAAGAACTTATTGACCCTTCGGAAAAATCATCCTGCCTTATCAGCCGATAATACAGCCTCACCGGTATGGGTACCCACTAATGCCGATAATTATATCCTGAGCTTTGTAAGAAGAAAAGAAGGAAAGGAAATACTCGTTCTTCTCAACCTTTCACCCAATCATCTCTTTGTTCAATTCGCCGAAGGGTATGTATATGGTGACTATACCAATGTATTCACCAAGCAAACCGTTAGTGTGATACCGCAACAGAGTTTTGAGTTGAAGCCGTTTGATTATTTGGTGCTGCTGAAGGCGCAAATATGCTGAATGCTAGATGCTTGAGGCTCAATGCTAAAGTGAAGAGTATCACTACGAATATTTTTGCCAGTTGCTGAATTCAATTCGAAGACTGGCTTCTTCATTTAAACGAAAAATAAGCATTAAAATTAAGCACATCAAAAAGCCTCCTGCATTTAATTAATGAAGTAGGCTTTTTGTATTTAGCTTTCAGCTTCCAGCTTTAATTCGATGCGGCATTCAAATTAATCACAATCGATACACCCCATCATACCCTGGATACATACCTTCCAGTTTAATACTTCCGGAAGCTTCTTCGAGTATCTTTCTGAATTCAGCAACATCTTTCACTTCTTACCATTGGCTTTGATGATTACATAACCTTCCTGGATCCGAACACGTAATAAATAAACCAGTTGTTCCTATAGAGCGAACTTCAACACCACCATTAACGCCCAGTTCTTTGGCAACATCTTTATTGATGGTTTGTAAATCGGCTCCTAATTTATCCAATACACTGGTCTTTACTACATCCGTATTGCCAGATACATTTCTCAATACAACGTTGATGGTAGATTCTTTTCCATCGCGGAGATAACTGATGGCCACTTTATCACCAGGACGGTAAGTTGCAATCTGTCCAACCATTTCTGGTCCGCTTGTAACAGCCATACCATTTACTTTTGTGATGATATCACCTTTCTTGATACCAGCAGCTGCAGCAGCACCATCTTTAGTTACTTCCATTACATACACACCTTCACCTTCTTTAATACCGCTTTGTTGTTTGGCTTCTTCGCTCAGGTTCTCTCTTGGATATTGAATACCCAGGAAAGCACGTTGAACGGTACCGAACTTCATGATATCAGCAATGATCTTCTTAACGATATTTACAGGGATAGTGAATGAATATCCTGCAAATGCTCCTGTTGGAGATGCAATGGCAGAGTTGATACCAATCATTTTCCCTTCAGTAGTAATCAATGGACCACCGCTATTACCTGGATTAACTGCTGCATCTGTTTGCAGGAATGATTCTACAGGTGTTGTGCTTTGACGGCGGTTGATTTCCAGTGTACGACCTTTAGCACTGATAATACCAGCAGTTACAGTAGTTTCGAGTGTAAGAGGATAGCCTACAGCTAAAACCCATTGACCTACTTTAATATCATCAGAATTGCCATAAAGTAAGAAAGGCAATCCCTTAGCTTCGATTTTTATTACAGCAGACAAGTGCTTGGTCAGTTCCCACCAACTTGGCCTCGAATGTTTTTTTGTTATTTAGGTAACATTGATTTCATCAGCACCATCAATAACGTGATTGTTGGTTACTATATAACCATCTTCACTAATGATAGCTCCTGAGCCGGAGGCACTTGTATGGAACGGGAACGGTCTCCGAAAAGATCTTCCATATCCAGATCGGGGAACATATCACCAAACGGACTACTTCTTCGGGGAAGATTGTTTGTTGCCATCCGGGTCACTTTTGTTTTGATGTGAACCGTAGCAGGTACAGCTGCAGAAGCTGCCTGTGTAAAATCAATCGAAGCTGCTGCTCCGGTAGCACCATCAAACCCTGCATAGTTTGCTGGTGTCTTTCCCTGTTCAGTTGTTACTGGGGCGTTGCCGGGGTACAAATAAGTATCACTTTTCACAAAGCGATTGTAACCCCACATAGTAGCCAGCGTTGTGCCGGCGCTGATGAGTACAATGGCTAATACCTGTTTCATTTTCATCTTGATTTATTTTACGTTCTGTGAATCTTTCAAATTCTATGCCTGATGGATAACAAAATAACAACCCAATTTTGCTTTTCAGCAACCGTCCTTTCAGTTTAACAATAAATTTACTAAAGTCTTCGTACTTGTTATTCAAAAATGTAAATCAAAAGCCAGCTATGGTTTAACCAGGGGTAATTTGCCCCATTTAGCAGCCTTTTTTGACTTATTCAACTGTCTTTCCGTCCTGTTCTTGCTGCCTCCTGATTGTCAGTTTTTCAGAGCTCCAGTAAAAATTTCAGTGTGTCTACTCCGTCGGCAAAGTCAGTTATCGATGGACATTGGGCGCTTCCAAAAGGAATAAACCCCTTTCCTGTAATACATTGAATATCGGAATTTTGTTCTAATTCCGCTACAAGAGCCGCTTTTTCCTTGTAGAATCCATAGTTCAACTGGCTAATAGGAGAGAAAACGGAAGGGTTCATACAATACTATCGACCCATTGGTCATATAGAACTTTATTGATGATGAGTAATGGCCAATTGATAGTCGTAGTTGCTTTGTATTTGTTATGGTCGGCCAGCCAGTCGTATCAAAGGCATCTAGGAGCAGGCACAAAATGTATCCTTCAGGAACAAATATCTTGGTCACATTCCGGCATCCTAATCCAAAATACTGGTAAACGTCATCTGCTACTTATCTCCAGTTCCTCTTTGTTTCTGTACCGTCAAGAAGAAGCATTGCATGGTTACGCTGCATAATATGAGGGGTATTTGCCAAAATACTGTTCAAAATAAAGGGAGCTATTGGAGCTTCCTGTGGCAATATAGGCATCACAGTTATTGAGCCGGTCGGCAAATCGTATTCTGTCTCCTGTAGCTGGATTCCATTCTTTCATTTTCTCTACCAGATGGGGGAGCAGAACAGCATCCTTGGAAGAAAGTTTAACCACAGAAGTATGTCCGCTCAGGAAAACACATAACAGGTCGTGAAATCCCACCAATGGAATATTGCCGGCCATTATGATACCTATTTCCTTTGTGTTTTTTTGGTTATCAGTGATACCATATCGGGAAACGACAATAGAGAGAGCTGATGGCTGTAAGTAGTTATCAGCAATATTCTTTAGAGAAAGCTCAATGAATTCTGGGGCGAACCAGGGGTTCTCTCTGGCGGCCCTGTCTTTTGCGGCTATCCATTGCTCATCGGCAGATAAAATATAATTTCCCAGTTTTTCTGCCACTTCCATGCGTTGTTGTACAATCATTTCGCTTAAATTTGTAGGGCAAAAATAATTGTATTCATTCCAATTAAATTCTTTGATTATGGCTATTAAGATCACAGAAGAATGTATTAACTGCGGCGCTTGCGAACCAGAATGTCCTAATAACGCGATTTACGAAGGTGGTGTTGAATGGAACTTTGTCTGATGGCACAACGGTTAAAGGTTCTTTTACCCTGCTCGACGGTACTTCCATTGATGCCGATGCTAAGAACGCTCCTGTAAGCGTTGACACTTACTACATTGTTCCAAACAAGTGCACAGAGTGCCAGGGCTTCCACGAAGAACCCCAGTGCGCAGCTGTTTGCCCTGTTGATTGCTGCGTTCCTGACGATATGTACAAGGAAACAGTTGACGAACTGATGGCTAAAAAAGGCAAACTGCATATTTAATTGGATGTGCATAAAATCCGGCTCCAAAATTTGGAATCGGCTTTTTCAAAAACTAACTTTATACCATCAGATAGTAGATGTAGCATTTGTTGCTACTCCATTTAGGCAAGGTGATATTTCCCGTCGAATTGAGGTGAAGCGACGAACGTCCTTCAATCTTTTTAAGAATAAAAAGTCCGAAGTCCGAAGTGTTTGAGGTTTAGAGGTTTGAATTTTAAGTCCGCGGCGTTTGAGCTTTGGAAAGCCTGAAATTCAAGTCCGGAAGAAAATACAGATAATAACGCATGTCCCGAAGTCCGCGTTTGGTTTGAGATTTGGAATTGCTGAAGATATTTGAGTACCGCGGTGGGTGATACAGTCACCCGGTGTTTGTGTCTTAAAGAACTTAAATTTAAGTCCGGAAGAAAATACAAATACAGAATACAAATCCGGAAGGAGTTACCGATACATTTTGAAAGTTAGTTTTCGCACCTCATCCCGGCCCTTCTCCTGAAGAAGGGAGGATCTCCGATTAATAATTTGTTGTCTGCCGATAGTTGATTGTCGATAGTCGATAGTTGATAGAAGACATAGTCACAAAACATTCGTTATTTCTCTAACATTCTTCAGGAACGAGACACCTTCAGGGAGGGGCCGCGGCGTAGAAGCGGACTGCCTCCCCCGGGTTTCACGGCATATACCAACCCCTTTGGGGTTGGGCGTTTGAAATTCATATTCACTAAACTCAAACTGTATTCTCTTCAGTCTTCCCCCGGTTTTCACCAGGGATTCAACCTTGATTGGAAACGATTCAACCCCTTCTTAAAGATTGTATTCACTTTTCAAGTGCTGCGTCTTCGACTTGTATTCTGTATTGTATTTTCTTTCGGACTTTTAGCTTTCTAAATTCACAAAGCCACAGCTCAAATGTGACGCTATTAAACGCTTCGGACTTTCTGTCTTCCCGACTTCCGGACTCTCATTAAGAAAACATTCACGACCGGGTACTTAACATTCCAATTCCTTTTCGTTTATTTGCTAAAATTGAACATCCCACATGAAGCCAGTTATTGCGTTCGTTACAGGAGGCTATTCAAGTGAAGCCGTTATTTCTTACAAAAGCGCTATCACAATTGGAAATAACCTCGACTCCTCTAAGTTTGAAGTCTATAAGATCGATATTACTCCCAGTGGCTGGTTTTATGAATCGAATGGAGAAAAGATAGCGGTTGACCGTAATGATTTTTCATTGACGGTTTCAGGGAAGAAAATCCGTTTTGATGCTGTTTTCATCGGTATTCACGGAACGCCCGGTGAAGATGGAAAATTACAGGGATATTTCGACCTGATGGGATTACCCTATACCTCCTGCGATGCTGCAACATCTGCACTTACTTTCAATAAAAGATATACCGTAGCGGTTGCTTCATTTGGAGGTATCAATACAGCGAAATCATTGCACCTTTTCAAGGATCAACCTGTATCAGCCGAATCTATCCTTCAACAATTACAGTTACCTGTATTTGTAAAACCCAATAATGGCGGTTCCAGTATCGGTATGAGTAAAGTGAATATCGCTTCTGAATTACCCGCTGCCTTAGAGAAAGCTTTCAAGGAAGATGCCCAGGTGCTGGTGGAAGAATTCATTGCCGGTCGTGAATTCACCGTTGGTGTTTTCCGTACTACAAAAGAAATCATCGTATTGCCTATAACCGAGATATTCACAAAGAATGACTTCTTCGATTACGAAGCCAAATATCAAAAAGGGCTAAGCGACGAAACTACTCCAGCCGAAATTGATGAAACAATGGCAGGGAAAATAAGAGATACGGCACGGAAAGTGTATGAAGTATTCAACTGTCGCGGAGTTGTTAGGATCGATTTCATCTATAATGAAGCCAGGCAAGCGCCTTTCATTCTGGAAATCAATACAGTTCCTGGACAAAGTGAAATGAGCATCATACCACAACAGGTTAGGTCGATGGGATGGAATCTCAAAGATTTCTACAGTTCACTGGTAGAAGAAGCCCTTTCAAGAAAGACAGCCCCCTTATCAACTAATAAATAATTGTCTGTGTTCAAATTCATAACCGGTAAGCCTCTTTGGATGAATATCCTTTTCGCCTTTGTATTGATAGGGGTGATATTGCTACTTTTCATCGTGTCACTTAATTTCTTTACCCATCACGGAAAAACACTCACGATCCCTTCTGTAACAGGAAGATCATTTACGGATGCCAAGAAAGTACTGGAAGCAGAAGGCTTTGATGTGGAAATACAGGACTCTATCTATAACGATACAGCAGCAGCACTTTCCGTATTGCGTCAATTCCCTGCAGCCGACGAAATTGTGAAGGTAAACCGTACAGTATATCTTACCATCAACCGTTCCGTAGCACCCACTATTGAAATGCCTTTATTGGAAGGATTAAGTTTCCGGAATGCAGAACTGGTTATGAAACAATATGGCTTAAGGATAGGAGATACCTCTTACAGAGCCGATTATGCGAAAAACTCCGTTCTCGAACAACAATACAATGGCGAAAGGATAAAACCTGGTACTCGTATCAGTATGGGTAGTTCTATCGGATTGGTATTGGGTAGCGGTTTGGGACAAAGTGAATTCGCCGTACCCGATCTTATTGGTATGACCTATGCAGAAGCAAAGATCATCATAGAATCGAATGGGCTTACTGTTGGTTCTGCAATTCCAGATGCAGATGTAGCTGATACAACAACCGCGTTTGTTTATAAGCAGCAACCTGAACGATTTACACCCGACCTGCGTTTGAATCGCATCAGGCAAGGACAGTCGATGGATATTTTCCTTAGTGTACAAAAACCAGTGCGCCAACCCATCGATACCACTGCAGTTCCTGCAAAAAATGATTATTAAACTAACCCCTCAATTATGCAAAATATCACTGTTGCAGAATTAAAATCAAGAATCGATGCCGGAGAAAAACTCAATCTGGTAGATGTAAGAGAACCGCATGAACATGCCGAATTCAATATTGGCGGACTTCTTCTTCCGCTCGGAAATGTACGAATGATGCAAATAGATGATATCGACGACCTGAAAGGTGAAGAAGTGATTGTATACTGCCGCAGTGGCAACCGCAGCGGACAAGCATGTATGGTTCTTGAACAATATGGTTTCTCGAATTTGAAGAATTTGCAGGGCGGGATGTTGGAGTGGGAAGCTACGTTTGGGAGATAGATATTATGTCCGGAAGTCCGAAGCGTTTGAACTTCGGAGTTTATGATATTTAAGTCCGCGGCGTTTGAGATTTGGAGAGTCTGAATTTTTAGTCCGGAAGAAATACAAATACAAGTAGTGGAGAATGGAAATGCACCTCATCCCCGGCCCTTCTCCTGAAGGAGAAGGGAGGCGCTCCGATTAGTAATTTGTTGTCTGCCGAAAGTCTATATAGTTTAAGCTCCCAAAACTTTCGTTTTTTTATCTAAACTTTCTTCGAAGAGACACCCTTCTCCTTTAGGAGAAGGGGCGATGATGTGTGCAAATACTTACTTTCAAAATAATTCTGAAATTCCTTCCGGACTTAAAATTCGGAATCTCCAAAATTCAAACGCCGCGGACTCAAATATCCGAGACTATAAAATTCAAAGGCTTCGGACTTCCGGACTTGTATTCTGTATTTTCTTTTCGGACTAAAAATTCGGGCTCTCCAAATCTCAAACGCCGCGGACTAAAAACTCAAAAGCTTCAAACCTCAAACGCTTCGGACTTCCGGACTACCTATCAAGCTTCTCAAAACTTAACGTTCACTCCGCCCATCAGATTCAACCCCGCCATCGGAAAATAATAATTCTCCGTTGTAACTGCCCCACCATACCATAGCTGAAAGTATATCCATTTGGTTCATACTTCTTGCTGAACAGGTTGTTTGCCTGGAACAGGAAACCGATTTCCTTGAACAGGAAATTGTGAAGCGTATAGTTGATTCGGCATCCTGAACATAATAAGGGTTCAGACTGCGTGATTGCTGGGATGTATTGTCGAGGTACTGGCGACTTACATATTTCCCGGGTAAGCTGATAGTGAAATTCTTTGCTGGCAGGAAGCTTACCTGAATCCCTGCTACTACATTTGGTGAATAGGCTATATCGGTAGTTCCATGGGCTATTGCTTTTTGTCCACCATTGTCGTAATCATCATAGTATTCAGTGAAGTCCTTCACTTTGTTGGTGCTTAGGGTAAGATTGCCAGAAACCTGCAGCCATTTGGTAAGCAGGCTGCTTCCCTGTAATTCTATGCCAGCCCTGTAGCTATTGGGGATATTGGTTCTTGTGTAAGCACCCACATCATTTATCTGACCTGTCAATACCAGTTGGTCCTTATACTTCATATAGAATAAAGTGGCACCGAAACTGTAATGATTGTTTTTCTTTTCAAGACCCATCTCTATATCATGCAATTTCTCCGGACGGGGTAACTGTTGTTGCCCGGCTTCGAAATCGTCACGGTTGGGTTCTTTTTGTCCAAGAGAATAGGAGATATAGCCCTGTACTTCTTTCCAGTTATACGACAAACCGAATTTTGGGTTGAAGAAATTATAAGTTTCATCAATTTTTACAGTAGGATTATCCCTGAATCCATCAATCTTGTAAGCAACTCTGCGGTATTGAAGATCAGCGAAAAGAGAGAACTTGCTGTTTAATGCCCGTTGGTATTTAGTATACAGGTTGATGTCGTTCTTCTTCGCTTTATGATCGTACCAGCGATACTTGTTATCAATGCCCGCTTTGGCCCAGATTATTTCTCCAAAATGATGTCCATCATATTGGTTCCAACCACCACCTATACTTAATTGGTCCTGGCCCGATTTATACATGAGTGATATGATCTGTCCATAATACTTATTATCAAGCCAGAGTTGTCTGATCAAATCCGTTTCAAGTAAAGTATCATTTCCTGTTATGAAATCTGGCAGACCGTATTTGGAATACCCTTGTCCAGCTTTGTATTGTTCGTAATACCCCTTTCCATTTGTTAAGAAAAGGGCTGTATTAAATGTAATTGAAGGACTGAATTGATGATTGAAGAATAGCTGGTAGTGGTCCTGCTTATAATTATCCGTTTCATTATCGTATGGATTGCCTGGTTTTTCAGTACCAGCATAGTTTACTGTACGATTGTTTATCAGGTCAGCTTCCGTAATTCCATACCATGCCTGATAGGTTTTTTCTTTTCCAGAAGTAATATTAAGACGCAGGGAACTTTTTTCACTGAGATAAGCGGCAGAAAGAAAATAGGAACTCAGGTCGCTCGATGCCCTGTCTATGAAACCATCACTTTTAACTTTTGATAATCGGGCATCAACTGTAAAATGATCATTGATGATACCGGTCCCTGCTTTCACTGTGTGTTTTAGGGTGTTGAATGAACCGAAGCTATTATTTATTTCAGCATAAGGAGTGGTATTCACTTCATTAGTGCTGAAATTGATGGTTGCTCCGAAGGCACCTGCTCCATTTGAAGAAGTACCAACCCCTCTTTGAATCTGGATATTATTTACTGAAGATGCTAAATCGGGAAGATTTACAAAAACAAGCCTTGCGATTCTGCATCATTGTAAGGGATGCCATTGATGGTCATGTTGATTCTTGTGGCATCAGTTCCCCTGATGCGTAGTCCGGTATAGCCAACGCCATTGCCAGCATCTGAGTTAACAACTACAGAAGGAGTTTGATTAAGAAGAAAAGGAAGGTCTTGCCCAAGATTTACTTGTTCAATCTCTTTTTTAGTGAGATTGGATTTGGTAAAAGGGGCTTTATCTCCAGCCCTGATGGCTTTTACTTCAACAGGCTGCATAAAGAGGTTCCAGGATTCCAGTTTGAATATCTGGGTTTCTTTGCTGGGAGATACGGAAAAATGACTGGTTTTAAATCCGATACTGCTTATATGCAGCTTGTAAGTACCAGTCGGAATTTTGCTGAGCCTGAACTCCCCCTTTTCATTTGTGAGGGTTCCAGGTTGTCCATCGATTTCAATGGAAGCGGAAGGAATGGGTGCATTTGATTGTGCATCGACCACCTTGCCGGTGATTTGCTGGGAAAAAACAATTTGACTGATCAAACTGTAGCATATCCCCAAAAGCAATTTTTTCATCTTGTTAAAGATTAAATGTGAAAAAAAATTGATTTGAAGGAATGCTGCGAAAGCGAAGTGTAGGAAAAAATCGAATCTACCTTCCCTGCGCAGGCATTACCCTGGTCAGGTTCTACGGGTCTTATCTCAGCCAAACCCTCTTCTTTGTCAATTACTTAACCGTAGAAAAGGATTTTAGCACCCCGGGAATCTGATGCCACCAGGTTTTACCCTGGCAACGTTGCAAAGATACAATCAAATTCTTTTAATCGGCCTGTAACATTCCGGTTTCCTTATCCGTCACACCTTGGTAGCCGGCCGCAAGAGGCAGATGCAACATTTTAAAACCTTTAGAGTCATTTTATAAAACCTTTATTTATGAGCAGGATTTTCTCGGTGATTTTTATCTCCCTTATTTCTTTGAGTGCTTTTTCCCAAAAACAAGTGGATGATGCGAATGCAGTGGTTCGCAAAGTGAGCGGTTTTCATGGTATAAAAGTTTCTACAGGCATTACAGTATATCTTACCCAGGGCGGTTCAGAAGCAGTGGCAGTTAGTGCCAACGATACCGAATATCGCGATCGTATCAGGACGGAAGTGGTGAATGGTGTTTTGAAAATCTATTTTGATAACGACGATTGGAAAGTGTGGAAGAATTTCTCAGGTAAAAAACTTAGAGCTTATGTGAGCGTAGTGAATCTGGATCAACTGGATGTTTCTTCTGGCGCAAGTGTGGAAGTGGATGGTCGTATTAAGACTGATAAATTATCTATCGATGCATCGAGTGGGGCAACAGTAAAAGGCGCATTTGATGCAGGTTCTTTGGATGTTGACCAGAGCAGTGGTTCTGTAGTATCCATTTCAGGTTCTGTGAGCGGTACTTGTAAGGTTGAAGGCAGCAGTGGTAGTGTTTTCAAAGGCTACGACCTCACAACTGATAATTGCGATGCACACACAAGTAGTGGTGCCGGCATCCAGATTACAGTTAATAAGGAGCTTTCTGTAAATGCCTCTAGTGGTGGATATATACATTATAAAGGCAATGGCCTTATCCGCGATGTTAAAACAAGCAGCGGCGGATCTGTTACCAGAAAAAGCTGATCATTTAATTATTCTCTTTTAAATTTAGTATATGAAAAAGGTACTTTCCCTGATTTTAGTAGCCAGCATTGCAATTAATGCTTCTGCCCAGCAATTGTATAATGACGCTAATGCACAACCGCGTACGCTGAATGCCAGTTTTCATGCCATCAAAGTTTCGAATGCAATAGATGTTTACTTGTCACAAGGCAATGAAGAAGGTATTGCAGTAAGTGCTGTTTCGGATGAAGTGAGGAATAAGATAAAAACAGTAGTGGAGAACGGTGTATTGAAGATCTATTTCGAAAGTGAAGGCAATTGGTGGAAGCAGTCTGGAAATAAACGAATGAGAGCCTATGTATCTTTCAAGCAATTGGATAAGATTACAGCCTCAGGCGCCAGCGATGTAATTGTAAATGGCGCTTTTAAGGCTAATGAATTGGAATTGCATTTTTCAGGTGCCAGCGATTTCAAAGGAGCTATTAGCGCTAATGAATTGAGTGTTGATATCAATGGCGCTTCCGATATTACTCTTGGCAGTGGTAAGGTTACTTCTTTAAAAATCGTAGCCAGTGGTGCCAGTGATTTCAAAGGCTATGATCTGGAGGCAGATAATTGTTCTGTAAGTGCCAGTGGTGCTTCTTCCATAAAAGTTACTGTTAACAACGAACTAAATGCCAGTGCCAGTGGTGCCAGCGATATTCATTATAAAGGAAATGGGAAGATCAGGGATTTGAAGAGTAGTGGGGCGAGCTCGGTAAGTCGGAAAAGTTAAGTTCAATAGGTCTT
>JBGAQE010000123.1:0-13427 GCA_044220885.1 Chitinophagaceae bacterium | reverse complement strand
ATAATACTTGGATTAGACGAAGATTATACTACAGCATCAAATTTTAACTGGCTGGCATTTGAATATGAGACCAAATACACTCTGGCAAGAAGAATATCATTAATGGATACTGCCATGATTTATGCTACAAAAGCAATGGGAGTCGCTTTAGCATTGGAGGATTTTTCCGAGGTTACCCGGAGTTATCGGGTATATGAGTCAAATTCCTACCATAGGAATGATATAAAGAAAGCGGTCCAGTACATTGATACAGCCATTTACTATTCTGGCAAGATAAAAACCCGAACCAATCCGGCTTCCCTATATTATGCAAAGGCATGGGATTATATGGATCTGAACGATTTCAAAGAAGCCCAGAAATGGCAGGATACCTGTTTGTATTATGCAGAAAAATACGAAGGTCGCACACCTGCTACACTGGCACTTTATGGAGAAGCTACAAAACTATTTGAACAAGCCGGTAATCTGCCAAAGGCTTTGCAAATGATGCGTATTTATGATAAGATCAAGGATAGTGTATTTAAACTCCAGCGCCTCGAGAAAATCAATGAGCTGGAACAGAAATACAACAAAGCTACCAATGAACGCACCATAAAGGAATTGGATCAACAAAGGAGCATCTATATCCTGTTATCTTTAGCTGGTTTGCTTGCCGTAATTATAATAGCCTTCTTTTTCCGACAACAGTCTTTGAAACAAAAGCAGACAATTCTAGAAACAGAACAACGTTTGAACAGGGCAAGAATGAATCCGCATTTCTTCTTCAATTCACTCACAGCTTTGCAAAAGTTTGCTTTGCAGGAAAATAATGGAGCTGCAATGGCAAGTAACTTATCACGCTTCAGCAATATCATGAGGGAAACTTTGGAAAGCACTTATAAGGAATACGTAACTATTGAAGATGAAATGGAATTCCTCACCCAATATCTGGAAGTACAGAAAGTTCGATTCCCTAAAACATTCAGTTATGAAGTCGCAGCTACAGATGAGCTGGAAATAGATGAACTACAACTGCCATCCATGATTATTCAGCCGTTTATTGAGAATAGTATTGAACATGGATTTGCTGGAGTGGATTACCCCGGTAAGATAGAAGTTCATTTTTCGAAGCAGGGTGAAGAGCTGCTGGTTCGGATCTCGGATAATGGAAAAGGATTGAATACCGAAAGCGAAATGAACAATGCTCATATTAGTCGTGCCAGCCAAATTATAAAAGACAGACTTTATTTGCTGAACCTCAAACGTAAAACAAAAGCAAGATTTACTATTGAGAACAATGCAATCGGGAAGGGTGTTGAAGTAGTCATTAACTTACCCTTGCTTTATACAGAATCCAAATAAGTAAGACATGAAAATCCTCGTGATTGATAATGAGAAAGAAATCAGGGAAGTATTGACCGGAATGTTACGATCCGGTATAGAGAATCATGTTATTGAAGAAGCAGAAGGAGTGGAGAGTGGACTGGCAAAAATATATTCCTTTAATCCGGATGTTGTGCTTTTGGATATTGAGATGAATGATGGAACCGGTTTTGATTTGTTGAAAAAAATCCCCGACCCGGCATTTCAACTGATTTTTACAACAGCCTTCAATCAATATGCCATCCAGGCTTTTAAATGTAGTGCCATCGATTATCTGCTTAAGCCAATTGATCCGGTTGAATTATTCAATGCATTACAAAGGGCTAAAGAGAATATCAGTAATAAATCATTTCAGAGCCAACTTGGGTTGTTATTGCAGCAAATAAGCAGTAAAACGGAAACTGTAAAGCAGATTGTTATAAAAGATATTGACAAGACCTATTTTATAAAAATGGAGGATATACTCTATTGTGAAGCAGAAGGGTCTTATACGAAGTTCTATCTTACCAATAGCGAACCTATTTTTGTATCCCGCAACCTCAGGTATTATGAAGACTTATTAGGTCCGGCTGGATTCTTCCGAACCCATCATTCCTGCCTTGTAAATCCTTCCAAAATAAAAATCTACGACCGCAAAACTGACAGCGGTACCTTAATTCTCGAAGGGGGACATAGTATTCCGGTTTCTCAACGCAAAAAGGAGATGGTGCTGCAATTGTTGGAGAGTAGGAGTTTTTGATTTTAATACAGTTGCGAGTTACGAGTTGCGGGTTGCGAGTTCTTATGTGCGACAGCATAAATAACATCTCACTTAAACTAATTTTCGAACTGAGTAAAATCTGCTTCACTCAAGAACCCGCAACTCGTAACACGTAACTCAGAACCCGTAACCCGCAACTGTATTTTCCTCTGGAACCTCTCACCCCTCTGGAACTTCTTGAACTTTCTTTTGAACCTCCTAGTTTACTCCTCCCTTTCTGGTTGGCGACCGCTGTTCCGGCCATTTACCTGGCTCACCGGTACGAGGATTGGATGGAAGGATAATCTTATCTCTTGGTGCTTTTGCAGCATCTTCGCAAGCCATATAGACCATGATAGCCGTGAGTATGGCATTATTCCTTACATCATCGAATACTATTTTGTCATAGGTATCCCTGTTAGTATGCCAGGTATAACTTCCATAGAGCCAGCTATTGGAACCTAATCCAAAAGCAGGCACACCAGCTGCTACAAAAGATGCATTGTCTGATCCACCACCTGCAGGAGAACCGGGGAATCTTGTTTCCAGGGCTTGCTTATAAGTAGCTGGTACTTTCGCTAACCAGCGACTGATATATTCGTAGGAATGAAGAAAACCTCCACCGCCAACATTTACTACACGGCCGGTACCATTGTCCTGGTTATATAGTACTTGAATGTTTTTTATTATTTCAGGATGATCTTCAACAAATGCTCTTGAGCCATTGAGGCCTTGTTCTTCACTTCCCCAATGTCCAACAAGAATGGTACGCTTTGGATTTGGATAGATCTTTTTAAGAATGCGCATAGCTTCCATCATTACAAGAGTACCGGTTCCATTATCAGTAGCACCAGTGCCTCCGTCCCATGAATCGAAGTGAGCAGAGAGCATCACATATTCATCAGGCTTCTCTGTTCCTTTTATTTCTGCAACAGTATTATATGTTGGCATCATACCGAGTTCTTTTGAATCGGTACGGATACTAAGTTTTGGTGCTTTACCTGCTTCTGCTAATCGGAATATCAGTCCATAATCTTCCAGTGCAATATCAACAGTTGGGATCTTTGTAGTATTCGCTCCGAAAATCTTATTCACTCCAAAACCGGCACTCCAGTTTGAACCAATGATACCAGCAGCTCCGGCCTTTTCTAAGGCTAGTGCAAGGTCTTTGCTGCTTAATCCGGTTTTGCTAAGACGTTTGCGCCAGGCATCAGTTTGTTCAGCCCTTTCTTTTTTCATTTTCTCAACTGATTCTTTAGTGCCGAATTCTTCCCAGTTATAATCGGGCCGGCCGGTAGGTTGCTTCATAGCAATCATTACGAATTTGCCTTTTACATTGGGCAGCCATTGTTGGAAGGCAATTGAATCGGCTACATCAGCTATGATGATTACATCCGCAGTGATGGTTTTACCACCAGTAGATGGACACCAGGCCAATTGAGTGCCTTCCAGCGTTTTCACCCATGGCGAAACCATATCAATATGGGAGATACCTCTTTCCCAGCCACGCCACTCGCCCCATTTTTCATTGCGGGCAGGGATGTTCCAAGTACCATATTTACTTACAGCCCAATCGTGAGCTTGTTGCATTTTTGGAGAGCCCACCAGGCGGGGTCCAATACCATTTAGTAATTCGTTGGCGAGGATTTCGAGTTGAGAGTTGCCAGTAGCTTCTTTGATGATGGCAGCGATGGTTGCTGAATCATTTTTTTGGGCAAAAGACAGGCTGGCTGGCAGCAGACAAATGAATAGAAGAAGTGTTTTGATCTTTCTCATTATGCAGTAATTGGTTTTGATAGCTGAAGTTAGGAAATAGGGGTTGTATTTTACAAATGTAGATTACAACTACGGATGCCATCCTACCCCCGGATGACATCTTGGGTATAGGATGCCATCCACCCCCAGGATGTCATCGGGGGTAAGATGTCATCTCCAATATTTATTCTACTTTCATCCAAATTCCGAAAATGAAACCATTCACCTTGCTTCTCACCCTGATCCTCGTCCATTTCACCGCATCAGCCAACGTCTCAAAAACTGATTCCATCCCTTCAATCATAAAAGGCCGCTTCACCGACGACTATGGAATAAAATACTCCATTAACGATTCCCTGTGGACTCAACTCCCGATGCTAAATACCATATCATAAAATGGAGCCATCAAGGCCAATACCTCCTTGTTCGTAACGATGCCAATAACCCCTAGCGCCGGTAATCTCTTTACCCGAATCGACTATATGGAGTTTTTCTAATATGGAACCCTATAAATGGGGGTTTTGTCTTACAGTTTTTCGACGCTAAATCAGCCGAGGAAGCTGAAAAGAAAGCCAGTGCCGATAGGAAAAAAATCCAAAAACAGGCTGTAAGCGGATTCCCTTCTCAAGAATGAAACGAATAAAATAGTTTTGCATAATCATAAATCAATTTCTTATGCTAAATGAAACGCTGAAATCACTCTTCACACGAGATCTTAATAAATTAAAGTTGGAAATAGAATCGTATAAAAACGAATCTACTATCTGGCATATAGAAAAAGATATTGCCAATTCTGCTGGCAACCTAACCCTTCATCTCATTGGAAATCTCAATACGTTTATTGGTGCTGAAATCGGGAAATCAGGGTATATAAGAAACAGGGAACTTGAGTTCTCATTAAAGAATATCCCAAGAAGTGAATTGATAAGTAATATAGAAATGACATTGAAGATTGTAGAACAAGCTCTCGATACTATAACTGATGATCAGTTGCATTCAGAATATCCTCTTCTGGTTTTTAAAGAAAAGACAAGTACCGAATTCTTTCTCGTGCATTTGGCAACTCATCTTGCTTATCATCTGGGACAAATAAACTACCACCGAAGATTGCTGGATAAATAAGTGTACTGTTAAAATTCATCCAAAATAGGTAGCAGTCTGGCATTGTGAAGAGCCGGCAATTGGTAAACTGCTTACATTAGCAAGTGAGCCCATCGTCATTTTTACAATCTTATACAGATATGCGAAAAAATATTATTTCTTTCCTGCTGTCGTTTTTGCTTATAGCACCAGGAATAGCAATTTCACAAAACAGCAATACAGGTTCAAAGCCATTAATTGTTTTGAAGGGATCTATTGTAGATCAGAAGTCAAAACTTGGATTGAGCTATGTAAGCATAGGAATTTTAAATAAACCCATTGGTACACTTTCAGATTCATCAGGAAATTTCAGCTTTGAAATAAATGAGGAAAATCTGAACGATACTCTTCAGATTAGTCTGGTTGGCTACTCAACCCAACGTATATTGGCAAGGGATTTCCAAAGCTTAAAAGATGGTAAGATATTTATGCAGATAAATTATACTTCTCTTCAGGAAGTAGTTGTCACTAATCATACAAACGAAACGGAAATTATCGGCAGACAAAAATCCGGTAAGCTTATTCAGGTTTCTTTACACAACCGAAAAAGTGCAGAAGAAACCATCGGTTCTGAAATGGGGATTCGAATTTCTAATAAACATGAGAATGCTTTTCTTAAAGACATTAACTGGCATTTTTCTGCAAATAATTTCAGGAAGATAAAAATCCGGGTGAATATCTATTCAATGAAAAATGATATGCCAGATACATTGGTCACCAGTAAGCAACTGATTTATACAATAGAAGACTTCAAAACCGGCTGGATAAAATTTGATCTTGAACCTTATGAAATACAGGCACCTGCCGATTTCCTTATATCTATACAATGGCTGGAAGGAAAGCAAGACAAAGTAGAAAGACCGATTACCATTGTTCCGGTAGCTACCTCCTTCTCACAAAAATGTTATGTAAGAATAGCTAGCCAGGATAAATGGAAAAGGATGGGAATGAATCCGAGTTGTTATGTAACCCTTATGTATTGAGATTGTAAATTGCAGTATGCGAATTGAACATTTAGCCATTTGGACAGAAAACCTTGAATTGGTCAGGGATTTTTATGTTACGTATTTTGATATGACATGTGGTGAAAAATATTTCAATCCTATAAAAGGGTTCTCATCTTATTTTCTACAATTCAAGGATAGTGCCACAAGAATTGAATTGATGCATCGCCCCGATATTCTACAACATACTGGAGTCAAAGGCCAATTTAATGGATTAACCCATTTCGCCATTTCAGTTGGAAGTATTGAAAAAGTAAATCAACTAACCGAAAGACTTCGAAACGATGGATATACAATTCATGGAGAACCTCGTACTACTGGAGACGGTTATTACGAAAGTGTAATATTAGACCCTGAAGGAAATCTGATAGAAATCACTATTTAAGCCCTATTACATTGTTGATCAGTAACTAATTTATTACTGAAACTGCCTTTGCAGATAAATACTTTTCATATTTATTTTTCGTTAGTTAAACCCAATCCTTTTTTCCAGGTCTAACCAGCGAACTGATAACTATGAAATCAATTACACTCTTTATTTTTCTGTCCCTTTTTGGAATCATTTCCTGTTCAAAAAGTACAGATACACCCCCTGTTACACCCCCTACGCCAAACCCTGTAACACAATACTTTCCACCAGTAAGTGGTACAGAATGGCAAACAAGTACACCTGCTTCATTGGGTTGGAATGAGACCAATCTTAATGATCTTTATACTTATTTACAAACCAAAGGCACAAAGGCCTTTATCATATTAAAAAATGGCAAAATAGTTACCGAGAAATACTTCGGAACTTTTACGGCCGATAGCGCTTGGTATTGGGCATCCGCCGGTAAAACAATGACTGCAATGCTTGTAGGAATCGCTCAACAGGAGGGATTGCTTGATATCAATAACAAGAGTTCGCAGTATCTGGGTACAGGCTGGACTTCTCTGCCTTTAGCCAAAGAGAACCTGATTACAGTTCGTCATCAGTTGACAATGACTACAGGTCTTGACGATGATGTTAAGCCAGATAATGATTGTACTTCGCCGGCTTGTCTTGTTTATAAGGCTGACCCTGGAACCCGATGGGCATACCATAATGCTCCCTATACAATGCTCGATAAAGTAGTTGAGTCTGCAACAGGCACAACCTTCAATAACTATTTCCAACAGAAGATCCGTGATAAAATTGGAATGAATGGGCTGTGGATCAAAACTGGATTCAATAATGTGTTTTATAGTAATCCAAGAAGTATGGCCAGATTCGGATTACTTTTATTAAATAAAGGTAAATGGGATCAAACCGTTATTCTTTCAGATACCAATTATTATAAAGCGCAAACGAACTCATCTCAAACGCTGAATCCTTCATATGGATATCTTACCTGGTTGAATGGTAAATCAAATTATATGTTACCAACGCTTCAGGCTGTTTTTCCAGGTATGCTTACTCCCAATGCTCCTGCAGATATGTTTTCTGCATTAGGCAAGAATGACCAGAAAGTATATGTAGTACCATCTCAGAATCTTGTAGTGATTCGTATGGGTGAATCTGCAGGTAATGTGCAATTGGCAGTATCCAGTTTTGATAATGAATTATGGGGTAAGCTGAAAACGGTGATTGGTTATTAATTCGCTTAGCGAATAATTCTGTATAATAATCAACAACTTTTATAAGCTGTGGTTTGCTGATTCTCTAATTGCGCTTCTATTTTTTTTGCTGTGGAAGTAATGGAAAGTCCACCAAGATTGGTGCATCGCAATGTATGATGAATCTGATCACCTACTTCTTTCATGGTCTCAATCACTTCATCAAGTGGTATCAATGCATTGTAATTGGAGATGGCCATATTGGCACTCGATATAGCATTTGATGCTGCCATAACATTTCTTCCCAGACAAGGAGCTTCAACCCTGTTCCCGATCGGATCACATATAATTCCTAATGAGTTTTGTAAGGCCATCGATGCAGCTGCAAGCGATTGCTCCAATGTACCATTATTCAAAACAACGATTCCTGCAGCGGCCATACCACCGCCAGATCCTGTTTCCGCCATACATCCTCCTACTTCCGCAGCAAAAGTTGCATGAGCAGCAATGAATACTCCGATCAATCCTGCGGCTAACATAGCTTTCACCAATTCATCTTCTGGTAATTGCAATGAATGCGCGGTGCCGAATAAAGCGCCTGGTAAAGCACCACAGGAACCGGCTGTTGGAGCTGCTACAATTACTCCCATAGAACTCTTCACTTCCATTATAGCAGAGACATATAAAATGATCCTGTTGTTAATATCACCCCCGACCAATTTTTTTGCCTGAAGGTTTTCGTTGAATTGAAGCGATTGACTTCCCAATATCCTGTCAGTATAATGTGTTCCTTTTAAACCAGTTTCTATAGCAGCACCCATAATATGTATGATGGCACGCATCTTCTCAAAAACTTCCTCAGCAGAAATATTTCCTCTGGCACTTTCATAGTCTATGGCTAACTCCCACAATGATTTATTTTTTCCTTCATTATAAGCCAGCATCTCCTCGCAAGTGATAAATGGCACAGCGAGATTCTTTCTGGCCATCACTGGTAAAACCGGATTCAATAGTTTGATCGCGGTAACTCCTTCCATCGCCAATAATTCGTTTAACAGAATTTGGTCGGGGAAGGATTGCGATTTGATTTCAAGAAAAGAAACAGCTCCATTATGTGCAATCACTTCATCAAATGAAAAAGAAGAACGCACGAATTCATTTACACTCTCAGTATTTTTACAATACACTAATGTTTCAAAATAGTCACCGGCCATTGAAACAACGCATCCATCAATTTCTATCACTTCTATCATGCCACCACCAGTGGAAATAGCCGTTAACCTGCGTGTCTCATATTCATTTTCCAGTGTGATCTTATAAGTGTTTGGATGATCGGCTTTTATATCATGTATTTGGATGTCAAATTTGATTCCAGCAGCTTGTAGATATTTTTCAGACTCTGGCAATCTTTCATCATAAGCTTCCCAGCCAAGAAAACCCCCGAACAATCCCATATCAGAACCCTGGCTCTTATGTGTTGTTGCGAGTGACCCATTCGGATCAAATTCAATAATAATATTCTTTATATGTCCATCAACGAGGTCGCGGCATAACCTCGCTATACGCAATGAGGCAGCACAATGCGAGCTGGAAGGGCCTCTCATTACAGGACCAATTACATCATTGAATATGCTGGGATAATTACTCATAACAAATGGCTATTAAGTACTATGAAAGATACCAATCATTTTGCATACTGGTATTACAAATTCGTTTTCCAGAATTTTTCCATGGTGCGGCGCATATGTAGCGTTGTATTTTCCCTTTGACTAATTCCATGATCACGCATCGGGTAACTCATCATAGTGAAGAGCTTGTTATACTTGATCAACTCATTTACCAGCATTTCAAAATTCTGGTAATGAACGTTATCGTCTGCAGTTCCATGAATTATCATGAGATTACCTTCAAGTTTTTTTGCATGCGTAAGAGGAGAGCCTTCACGATATCCTTCCACATTATCATTTGGCAGACCCATATAGCGTTCCTGATAAATATTATCATAAAGCGTTTGCAAGGCAACAAATGATACGGCTATACCTGTTTTATAAACATCGGCATGACGAAACATACAATGAAGTGTCATTTGTCCACCACCACTCCAGCCCCAGATACCAATTCTTTTTTCATCTATAAATGAGTAAGTGCCTGTAATCTTTTTCGCAGCTTTAGCCTGGTCATCAGCAGCTAATAATCCAATTTGACGATAAATGCACTTTCTAAAGGAACGGCCTCTTGGTACATTGGTACCACGGTTATCAATACTTACAATGATATACCCTTGATTAGCCATATATTGGTGCCAGAGATTATCTCCTGTGCCCCAGTTATCTTGTACTGTTGAACCAGCCGGTTCTCCATAAACATGAACAATCATTGGATATTTCTTATTTGGATCAAAATCGATAGGTTTTATCATCCAGGCATCCAGTACTACATCCCCTATATCGACTTTTAAAAATTCCTTGGGATGTAATCCTAATTCATTGATTCGTCCTTTCAAGATGGCATTATCTTCTAGTAGTTTTATTTCCTTATGAGTCGCTAGGTCAATTAATGATATTCTTCTTGGTGTAGTAGAATTTTCGAAATTGTGAATCGCGTATTTGGCGTCAGCGGAAATTTGGTATGAATGCTGTCCCGCCATTCCAACAGGAGAAACTCGTTCGGCATCTCCCTTTCCATCTAAACGGCTTCGATACAGATATCTTTGAGTGAAATTATCGGGAGAAGTGATATAATAAACATAGCCACCAATAGGATCAATACAATTAATGGACACAACATCGAAATCTCCTTTGGTAATCAATTTCATGTCCTTCCCATCCCTCGATACTTTGTACAGATGCAGCCAGCCATCTTTTTCACTGGTCCAGGTAAAGTATTTCATATTATCCAGCCAAACAATGTTATCGTGAATATCAAGGTAGGCACTATCTTTTTCTGTTACTATATTATCCAACGCCATAGTTTGAATGTTTCCAATCCAAACCTTATTAGTGTTCTGTAATCGATTCAACTGTTGAATCATTACTTCGTTTGATCCGGGTATAAAATCCATGCGTGCCAGATAGTTGTTACGGGGATCTCCAGGTACCATAAACCATCTGGTGGCACCACCCGTTGCTTCCACTACACCTACTTTCACAGCTGAATTTGTAGTGCCAACTTTTGGATAGGGAAGAGGTATAGGTCTTGAGTAATTGGAATCTACATTATCGATCATATAAAAGGTTCCAACTCCTTTTGTGTCGGATTGCCAGTAAGCGATATTTTTTCCATCAGGACTCCAACGAAATCCATCCCTGTCACCCAGTTCTTCTTCATATACCCAGTCAAAAGTGCCATTTATGATGGCATCACCTCCGTCGGTAGTTATTGGAGTGATGGTTGCTGAAGAGATATCTTCTACATAAATATTTTGTTTTGATACATACCCTACACGATTGCCATCTGGAGAAAACTTGGCAAACATTAGCGTCGCTTCTTCCATTGTTTTCCCTAATTGTGTCAACTTGCCATCTGTCAGATTCAATACCCAATAGTCTCCCCTTGTATTCAGACGCCAAACTTTCCTGGTATTCGTAAATACCAACAGTTTAGTATTATCGCTCGACCAATTATAATCAGCAATACTAAGGGGCTTATCTGTTCCGGATGGAATCAATTGGGAAGCACTAACCAAGACTTTCTTTGTGCCAGTGGCCACATCATATTGTTATCTTTCATCCACCTGATAGGACCAAAACCTTTTGCCCGATACAAATTATTTGAATAGATATCCTCCAACGTAAGTTTTTTGTTCTGTGAATAGCTAACACCGGCAGAAGTAAAAGCAATAAATAGAAGCATTTGACGGAAATATCTAGTGAGCATATTGTCGGTTTTGGTTTTTTAAAATCGTCTTAATTATATACTAATGTGATATATCTCTCCTTTAGGGTATTAATTTCAATTCTCCCATCAGGTAATTTTTTATAAGATACTGATTTTTCATTATGTATTATTTTTTGAAAGTTCCCGCCAACAGCAAAGCTCTCTTTGGAAATTGATGGTCTTGTTGCCAAGCATGTCATCTCCGGAGATGACATCTCGATTATCGCAAAATTTCAGTATATTCATATTCAACTCAAAATTGTCATATATGAAAAAGTTATTATTCTCTGCAGTATTGTTTTTGTCCATGCTGGTTGCCATTGCAGCCGATAAAGGTAAATGGACCGGATATATAAGCGATTCCAAATGTGGAGCCGAAGGTGGAAAAGAAGGACATGTTGACTGTGCCACCAGATGTATAAAGGGGGGAGCTTCACCAGTATTGGTCGTAGGAAAAAAAGTTTATAAGATCAGTGATACAAAGAAAGTGACAGAAGATCTTTATGGTAAGAAAGTGACTATAACAGGTACGCTGAATGGGGATACGCTTGAGATTGAAACAATCAGTACTAAATAAGGAGTTGATACTATTAATTCTTAAAGAGATGCAGAGATAAATCTGCATCTCTTTTTTATTTTTCTGTAATGGTACAACTATAGCTTTTGCCAGGGATTGTCGAAAATTCTATTACTCCATCAGGACTTGTTTTATAGTTTACTTTCTTTCCTTCACTCATAATCTTTATTCCTTTTGGTAATACTATTCTGCATACTTCGCCAGCCTTGGAAAGAATGCTGACAGTTTTTAATTTTTTATTGCTCCATTGATAATTCAATTCAAACCCGCCTCTTGCACAAACCCCTTTGAATTCTCCGTCTGCCCATTCATTGGGGAGGGCAGGAAGTAATTCTAAGATACCTGCTTGAGATTGCAATAGCATTTCAGTAATGGCAGCAGTAGCCCCAAAGGTACCATCCACTTGCGGTGCCCGTCCACATAAGGCGAACAGAGAAGTACAGCTCTGTTCTTTCAAGTACCCTTTGTAAATTTTATTCGCTCTTTCGCCATCACCGAGTCTTGCCCATAATGCCATCTTCCAGGCACGAGAGAATCCCATAGCGCCATCACCTCTTTCATTCAATACTTTTTTATAGGCTTCAATCAATTCAGGTGTTCTCTTATCATACAACACTTTGCCAGGATACAGACCATAGAGATGTGAGAAATGACGATGATTTTTTTCGAGCGATTTCCAATCATCGGCCCATTCCTGTAAAGAACCATCTGAACCAATTTGTGGTGGAACCAATTTTTCACGGGCTATACTTACTTTATCTATGAAATCATTCTTTATTCCCAGGGCCTTCGATGCATTCATATAATAACCGAACAGGTCATATAGTATTTGCATATCTATTGATGAGCCGGCGCAGATAGTTGTCCCTTCACGGAAGCTGGCGGTTATCTCATCAAAATAGGGCTTGTTGCCACCTCCATCAGGAAAGTTCTCCGGTGATGTAGATGGGTTTGTTACCAGCCATTTCCCATTTGGATGGGGGACTAAGAAATCCATAAAGAATTGAACCGACCCTTCAATAATGGGATATGCTTCCTTCAAATATGCTTTATCCATAGTGTATTGATAGTGCTCCCATAAATGCGTGCAAAGCCATGCTCCACCAACTGTAAATGTTCCCCAGGTTGGACCATCCATTGGAGCAGCTACTCGCCACAAATCAGTGTTTTGATGAAAAACCCAGCCTTTGGCACCATAGTGTTGTTTAGCCACTTGGGTTCCCTGATCTTGTAATTCCTTAACCATTTGTATCAAAGGTTCGGCACATTCGGAAAGGTTTCCGCTTTCAACGGGCCAATAGTTCATCTCCGTATTGATATTGGTTGTGTATTTTGAATCCCATGAAGGATTCATATCATCATTCCATATTCCTTGCAGATTGGCTGGCTGGGTTCCTTT
>JBGAQE010000122.1:0-12934 GCA_044220885.1 Chitinophagaceae bacterium | reverse complement strand
GATGATGATGCGGTTATCGGCGGCCTGAACGAGTTTGGTGAGCATTTCGATGGCTTCGGGAGCACCACTTTTTTGTCCGCTGGTTAATATTCTTTCGCAGCCACAGGCTATCAATTCTTCCAATGCCTGGAATGCATCTGGGGCTGCATCAAAAACACGGTTACAGGTCACTCCCATCGGATAGGCCCATTCAACTATCTGTTTCATTCTTTCCGTATCTATATGGCCATTCTGTAATTGCACTCCGATTGAAATGCCATCACATCCTATCTCTTTACACAGAATGATATCCTTCTGCATAATAGCATACTCCTCATCATCATATAAATAATATCCCGCCCTTGGCCGAATAATGGGATATAACTGAATACTCACTTTTTCGCGTGCTTGCTTAATAGCCCCAAACGAAGGCGTAGTTCCACCTTCCACCGGGTTATCACATAATTCAGCACGTACAGCTCCTACCTGCTCAGCGATGATGCAGGATTGGACGTTAAAGGCGCAGACTTCTAAAACAGGCTTTGTCAATTTGAAAATTTGGGAATTACTTAATTTGAAAATTTGGGAATTTGAAAATTTGAAAATCTGTGAGCTGTCAAATTTGAAGATTTGAAAATTTGATAATTTGAAAATCTGGTTACTGGCTGAATTACTTGTTTGTAAATTTTTCTTGTTTTTGAATTCTGAAAATGAAATCCGTTCGAATAAAAATCAAACTTTCCGAATGAGATTTTCAAATTCTCAAATTTTCAAATCTTCAAATTAAGCAATTCCCAAATTTTCAAATTACTATATCAGACTTTTCGCCTTATACAACCTCTCCTCCTTCTCACTCTTCACCGCATAAGAAAAACCTTTCTGCAATGCATAACCGCCGTATTGACCTTTTTTATTGATGGCGATGAAACCGATCTGGATCTCTTTGGCTTTGTCGCCTTTTATGCGGAGAATGCGTTCTACTGCTTTTTTGCAGGCAGCTTCGGGGGATAGGCCCTGACGCATGAGCTCCACAACAGTATGAGAACCTGCTATACGGATCACATCTTCTCCTTGTCCGGTGGCTGTGGCGGCACCTACTTCGTTGTCAACGAAAAGACCTGCGCCGATGATGGGTGAATCACCTAAACGTCCTCTCATCTTGAAACCCATACCGCTGGTGGTGCAACTGCCACTTAGATTTCCTTTGGCATCGAAGGCTACCATACCGATGGTATCATGATTCAGTTCCCCATTTTCCAAATATTGAGGAGCAAATGGTCCATGCCCTTTTGAATTTTCAATATTGACTACAGGTTTGTATTCAGATTTCTTTAACCAGTTATCGTAGGCCCTTTTTGCATCATCACTCAATTTCTGTTCTTCCAAGGGAAATCCTTCAGCGACCGCAAATTGTTGCGCGCCGCTGCCTACTAACATAACATGTGGTGTTTTCTCCATTACTCTTCTGGCAACTGATATAGGATGCTTTATCCTTTCCAGAAAAGCAACACTGCCGCAATTGGCAAATTCATCCATTATACAGGCATCGAGGGTTACAAAGCCATCCCTGTCGGGATTAGCACCCAAACCAACACAACAGCTAAGTTCATTTTCTGTAACCATTACACCTGCCTCTACGGCATCTAAGGCCCTTCCGCCTTTTCCTAATATCTCCCAGGCTCCTTTGTTAGCGGCTAAGCCCGCATCCCAGGTAGAGATCACCAAGGGCTTTCCTAACACTGGCTGAATTCCTGTTTCTGCCCAACTGAATTTTCCTATTCCTGTTGCAAGAGATGTAAGCAACGATGATTGCAAGAACTTTCTGCGGTTTAACATGTTATACTATTTAATGCGACTAAATTAAAGCAATCCTGAACAATTATAATAGCTACTACAAAATCAATCGATTGCTCCTCTTTCCTACTCCTATGCTCTTACTTTATCCTTCCCTTAACACCTAATTTTATGTTTTGAATGAAGAAGGATGTAATTTTGATGTTTAAACATTGATATAATAATTTACAAATATGAAAATAGAAATACTGGCAGGAAGCGCCCGGGAAAACAGCACCACCAAAAGAGTGGCATTGTATTTACAGGATTGGTTTGAAAAGAACACTGATCATGAAATAGGTCTTATAAATCTTCAGGAATGGAAACTCCCCCCTGTTCAATCGGTTTATACTTCACCCGACAAGGCGCCTCTTGAATACCGCCCCCTGGCAGAAAGAGTTTTTGCTGCAGATGCTTTTGTAATTGTTACACCTGAATACAATGGCAGCTACTCCCCCGCCCTAAAGAATTTGCTTGATCATTTTCCAAAGCAACATCATAAAGTATTTGGTTTAGCAACCGCTTCTCCCGGTGCTATGGGTGGATTAAGAGCTTCTCAACAATTATTAGTACTGATACCTGCATTATTCGGAGTGGCATCTCCATACTTATTAATAGTACCCCATGTAGATAAGAAATTCAATGAAGCAGGACAATTAGTAGATGAAAGTTTTACTAATTCACTTCATACATTTACACAAGAGTTCTTATGGTTGGCCGAAAAATTAGCCAAGACAAAAGAAACCGTTTCACTTAATTAAAATTTTTATGAGTAATTCTTTAAGAACCATACAGACAATAATAGCTCCTCCTCCACCTCATATGGTGGGTGATGGATTCAGAGTACATAATTTTTTTCCTGGTAATGATATCATCGGTAAGAAAGGCATGAGTCCTTTTTTCCTCTTAGATTATAATGCAAGAATATCCTTTGGCCCTTCAAAGGAACCTCGGGGTGTGGGTGTTCATCCTCACCGTGGTTTTGAAACTTTGTCCATCGCTTATCATGGCCGCATTGCCCATCACGACAGTGCCGGCAATAGCGGTATCATAAAAGAAGGGGATGTACAATGGATGACAGCCGGATCAGGTGTTCTTCATAAAGAATATCACGAAAAAGAATACAGCCAGAAAGGTGGCGATTTCCAAATGGTGCAGATTTGGGTGAATCTTCCTGCAAAAAATAAAATGTCCCCTCCAAAATATCAGGAGATACCTAATAATACCATGGCGCGACATATTCTGGCAGATGGAGCTAGTTATATGGAAGTGATTGCTGGTAACTATGAAGGCACAAAAGGTCCTGCCGTTACTTTCACTCCAATGGAAGTATACAATGCCAAATTGAAGAGCGGAGGTTCAGCCACATTGAATTTCCCTGCTAATTTCAATACCGGATTACTAGTTATTGAAGGTTCTGTTACCATCAACAACCAACCGGTAAAACCAGATCATTTCGTATACTTCAAAAATGAAGAAGGAGATATAACAATCAATGCAAGTTCAGATGCCATTGTACTCGTCCTTTCCGGCGAACCCATCGATGAACCCATCGCAGCTTATGGTCCATTTCTTATGAATACATGGGCTGAGTTGGAACAGGCGGTGGTGGATGTGAATACGGGGAAGTTTGGGATTCTTGAGGAATAGTCCGGAAGTCCATTTAAGGTCCGGAAGTCCGAAAGACCGAAAGTCGGAAGAAATACAAAGTAGGGAAGTTAGGGGTAAGTATGGAGGGAGTTGATTAGTTGGCAAAAAAATTACCGCAGAGACGCGGAGACGCAGTGCGATACCTCTGCGTCTCCGCGTCTCTGCAATAAAAAAATAATAATTTTCCTAAGCCATGGGTTGCACCCTAGGATATGATGATTCAACCCCTTCGGAGTTGGCAGTTTTGTATTCTACTTCCTTACTTCCCTTCTTCCTAACTTCCCCACTCTGTATTTGTATTTTCTTCCGGACTTTCGGTCTTTCGGACTTCGGACTTAAATAGACTTCCGTACTATTCAGACATATATCTCAGCAAACTCGCTTTCGCCCTATTCTGCACCGCCCTCTTCATAAAACTCGTCCAGCCGAATAACTGACCCTTCCAGCCCAGGGCTTGACCGATCCAGGTGCTGAGACGGAAAGCATCGCTGTGCTCGATGATGACGCCATCTTTTAGTTTCATGAAGGCTTTGATGCGGTTGACGACTTTATTACCTGTGCCTGAGAGAATGTATAGGTGGCCACCCAGTTGCAAGTGGCATATTCTTCATCAATCGATTGAATATTGGAGAATTCAAGACTGAAGTCCTTTGCATTTTTACAAAGCATCTCCCACATAGCCCTTACTTCATCGCTCTTAAGTACACCAAAAACAGGATCGCTGAAAATAATATCTTCAGAATAACAGCTATTCATTCCGGCAGCATCGAGTTTCTGGAAGGAAGAATAGAATTTGGTGATGGTAGCTTCGTGACTGTTCATAAAATGATTTGTGATAGATATGAGGCAATGAGTAAATTTAAAGCTGAAAAACTAATTGACATGAAAAAATACGGCTTGTTATCGATTGTATTGCTGATTGTACTATCTGGATTAGCCCAGAACTCCCAGGATTCTGCCTGGATCAGGGATAATTACATAAAAAAAGAGATCTATATCACCATGCGTGACGGAGTGAAATTATTCACTTCCATTTATATGCCAAAAGATGCAACAGAAAAACATCAATTCTATTGAATCGCACCCCTTATTCCTGTGCTCCATATGGTGAAAACAACTGGAGAAATTTCTGGAATTCACATTGGCGTTATTATATGAGAGAAGGCTATATCATCGTACTACAAGACGTACGCGGAAGATGGATGAGTGAAGGGGAATTTGTGGATATAAGACCCTTCAATCCTGATAAGAAAGGACGACATAGATGAAGCAAGCGATACTTATGATGCCATCGACTGGTTGGTAAAAAACCTGCCGAATAATAATGACAGAGTGGGTGTATTCGGTATCTCCTATCCTGGTTTCTATTCAACCATGGCGGCCTTAAGTAATCATCCTTCTCTTAAAGCGGTTAGTCCACAGGCACCAGTTACAGACTGGTTCCAGGGCGACGACTTCCACCATAATGGTGTGTTCTTCCAAATGGATGCCTTTTCATTTTATACCGGTTTTGGAAAACCAAGACCAAAGCCTACAACAGTTGGTCCTGCAGGATTTGATTTCCCAACAAAAGATGCCTATCAATTTTACCTGAATTCCGGCTCATTAAAGAAGTTGACTGAATATATGGGTGATAGTATCAAGTTCTGGAAAGATTTGATGTCGCACCCAACTTATGATGAATGGTGGCGTGCCCGTAACCCAAGGAATTTTGCTGATCGTGTTTCGTCATCAACGGCCACAATGGTTGTTGGAGGATTATTTGATGCAGAAGATTGCTTTGGTGCCTGGCGTATGTATGGTGCATTTGAAAAGAAAGGCAAGAATGATAACAAGATTGTAATGGGTCCCTGGTACCATGGACAATGGGCATCAAACGATGGACGTAATCTTGGCAATGTACGTTTTGGAACTAACACTGCTGAATGGTATCAGAACCATATTGAGATCCCATTCTTCAATTATCATTTAAAAGGAAAAGGAGATATTTCAAAACAGGCGGAAGCCACCATCTTCTTCAGTGGAGAAAACAACTGGAAGCAATTCAATCAATGGCCTCCTGCAGAGAAAACAGATAAAGCTATCTATCTCACAGAAAATGGAGGTTTATCATGGGATAAACCAACAGCAAAAGCGGCATTTAGTGAATATGTAAGTGACCCATCAAAGCCTGTTCCTTATACGGAAGATGTACATCAGGACAGAACGATCAGTTATATGACCGATGACCAGCGATTTGCAAATCGCAGAACCGATGTACTGAGTTTTCAAACGGATGTATTAACAAATGATATGACGCTTTCAGGACTGTTGTAGCCGATTTGCTTACTAGTATCAGTACTACTGATGCAGATTTCGTTGTAAAAGTGATAGATGTATTCCCAGACGATTTTAAGTATGGCTCCAAATTCCAGACAGCTAATAATAACACTTATGTAATGACCGGCTATCAGATGCTGGTGCGTGGAGAAATAATGAGAGGAAAATTCAGGAATAGTTTTGAAACCCCTGTTCCCTTCAAACCAGGCAAAATCGAGAAAGTTCGTTTTGAATTACCAGACGTAGCTCATACTTTCCAGAAAGGGCATCGATTAATGATCCAGATACAAAGCAGTTGGTTCCCACTGGGTGACCGCAATCCCCAGAAATTCATGAATATCTATGAAGCGACCCCTTCTGATTTCCAGAAAGCCACTATCAGGATACATCATGATGCTACCAATGCCAGCACCATTATTTTACCCGTGTTACAATGAGAATTACCCTAATACTTATTTATGAATAAAATAAAGGCGGAGTTCAATTACATTTGAACTCCGCTTTTATTTGAAACGAATTGTTATGAGAAGAATACTTTTATTTGCTGCCTTACTATGCATTTCCGCCATCGGTTCGGCTCAAAAGACCAATATCATTCCCGAACCTGCAGAAACAGTTCCATCCAGTATCAAAGGTCATTTTACTATTAACAAAAAAACACAGATCATTTTACATGGAATTGGACATGAAAACGCTTTTTTTTATTTAAGTGCATATCTCAAGAAAAATTACGACGTTGTTTTGTTATCATGGATGGATACTCCAATTGTGAACAATGCTATACATCTCCGCTATTTGAAAACGGCTAAACCCATTACAGGTGCCTATACACTCACTGTAAATAAAGATGGAGTATATATTGATGGAGATGATGCAGAAGGCGTATTTCATGGAGTTCAATCCTTCATTCAATTATTGCCGCCTGTTAAAGGAAAACCTTTCGATCTTCCTTACTTAACCATAAGAGATTATCCAAGGTTTGAATACAGAGGAATGATGCTTGATGTTGGAAGACATTTTATGCCCGTTAGCTTTATCAAGAAATATATCGACTTCCTGGCCTTACATAAGATGAACTATTTCCATTGGCACCTTACAGATGATCAGGGATGGAGAATTGAGATTAAGAAATATCCAATTAACAAATGTCGGCGCCTGGAGAAATGGTACAATCATAGGCAAGCTTCCAGGAAAAGGCGACAATATTCGTTCCGGTGGATTCTATACACAGGAAGAAGTTTATGATATTATTGATTATGCTGAGAAAAGATATGTAACCATTATTCCGGAAATTGAAATGCCCGGACATGCAAGTGCAGCCATCGCTTCTTACCCATGGCTAAGTTGTTTCCCAGATAAAAAAACAAAATTGCCGGAATCTATGAAGGCTGATGTAAGTAAGAATAGTAATGGCAAACTTGTTCAGGAATCCTGGGGTGTACATGAAGATGTTTTTCTCCCTTCAACAAAGACAGTACGTTTACTTTTCTGGAAGGAGTATTAGATGAAGTGATCAAGATATTCCCGAGCAAATTCATTCATATCGGAGGTGATGAATGTCGAAAACAATTGGAAAATATGCGGGCGTTGCCAGGAAGAATGAAAAAGAAGGATTGAAGAGCAGACATGAATTACAAAGTTACAAGCTCAGCAGAATGGAAGGCTATCTGAATAAAAGAGGCCGATCTATAATTGGCTGGGACGAAATACTGGAAGGTGGGTTAGCTCCCAATGCCACAGTAATGAGCTGGCGGGGGGAAGCAGGAGGCATTGCAGCAGCCAAATTGCACCATCCTGTAATTATGACTCCTACTACTTATGTATATTTTGACTATGCAGCTTCAAGAAAAGAAGACTCTTTGAATATTGGAGGCTTTCTTCCTTTGGACAAAGTTTATAACTATGAACCAATGGCAAAAGAGCTGTCGGCAGATGAAGCAAAATATATCAGGGGTGCACAAGCGAATCTTTGGACAGAATATATCGACAATCCCCGCAAAGCAGAATATTTCAGCTTTCCAAGAATGAGTGCTCTTAGTGAAGTGGTATGGAGTCCGAAAGCAAAAAAGAGCTGGACCAATTTCGAAAGAAAATTGCCCACCCTTTTCAAGAGATATGATTTATGGGATGTTCATTTCAGCAAAGCCTATTTTGATATAAATGCTTCAGTTATCCAAAATGCTACAAAAAACGGCATTGAGTGGAAGCTCGAAAGCAAAAAAGTAAGTCCTGAAACAACAATAGGTTATATTTTCCCTGACAATACTTCAACCTATATCAATTATTCAAAACCAATACCTATAAAAACTGATACCGGCAAATGAACTCTAGTAATAGATACCAGTCTTACATTCCTCCCTATTGACCTAAAGCAAAATTTTAAAGTGAATAAGGCAACGGGACATTCAACAACGCTGAAATTTGCACCTCATGAAAATTACAGAGCAAATGGGGCTTTCAGTTTAGTTAACGGAGATAGTATCGGAAACAGGTTTGTCAAGTTCTGACTGGTTATTGGGCAGGTCAAGATATGGATGCCACCATCAATCTGGGAAAGGTTACAACAGTGAAAACCATTCAGGTTCACTCAATAGATGAACCTGGCAGCTGGATACATAAATCAAAGGAAGTGACTGTTTGGGTATCTGATGATGGCATGAAGTTTAAAAAGCTGGCAAGCAGTTCAGATTTCCATCCAGATACATTGAACACTGGATACTATATATTGGACTTGAATGATCAAAAGGCCCGTTACATAAGAGTTGTAGCAAAAAACAGCGGAACTATACCTGCAGGCAATGCAGGTGCTGGTTCTCCAGCTTGGTTATTCATCGACGAAATCCAGGTAAACTAAAATAGTAAACCCTTAATCTAAAATAAAATTTTCGTGCATGAAAAGGTTATTTATCGCAATCACTTTACTTTTCTCATTACTACGTTTGCACAGCACAGTTATGTAGCCCCAACCGACCCCCAGGTATTACAAAAACTGGATCAATGGCAAGACCTGAAATTCGGTCTTTTTATGCATTGGGGTACTTATAGCCAATGGGGCGTGGTGGAAAGCTGGAGCCTTTGTCCTGAAGATGAAGGCTGGACAGTACGCAGAGGTCCTTACATAAATAACTATTTCGAATACAAGAAAGCATATGAAGGATTAAAGAACTGCCTTCCAATCCCAACAGCTTTCAATCCAGAAAATATGGGCTGCAGCCGCCAAGGAAGCAGGAATGAAATATGTAGTATTCACCACAAAACATCATGATGGATTCTGCATGTTTGATACAAAAAACCAATTGATTACAAGATTACAGATGCTAAATCAGGGTTTGCCAATAATCCCCGTAACAATGTGGCTAAAGAGAGTATTTGATGCCTTCCGTAAAGAAGGATTTCTTACAGGTGCTTATTTTCAAAACCAGACTGGCATAATGAGAATTACTGGTGGTATGACTTCCCACCAAAAGACCGGAATGTAAACCAGGGCCAAAAAGTATCCTGAAAAATGGAATGCTTTCAAGAGTTTCACTTATAACCAGATTGAAGAGTTGATGACTGGATATGGTAAGATGGATATTTTATGGCTTGATGGTGGATGGGTTCGTCCGCTATCTACTGTTGACAGAAATATAGAATGGCAGAGAGGGATCAAGGACGATCAGGACATAGATATGAGAAAGATAAGTACGATGGCCCGTCAGCACCAGCCAGGGTTAATTGTAGTAGACAGGTCGGTAACAGGTGAGTTTGAAAACTATACCACACCAGAACAGGAAGTACCTGAGAAACCGTTGAGTCATCCTTGGGAAACATGTATGACCATGGGTAATTCATGGAGCTTTGTACCGAATGATAATTACAAATCTGCCCGTCAGCTAGTGCAATTATTAGTGAAGATTGTTTCCCGTGGCGGTAATTTCCTTTTGAATATAGGTCCCGGTCCTAATGGTGATTTCGACCCCGTTGCTTACGATCGTTTGAAAGCCGTTGGAGAGTGGATGAAGATCAATGGTACTGGTATTTATGGCACGCAACCGGTTGCACCCTATTCTTCTGAAAATATCTTCTTCACCAAAAGTAAGAAGGACAATTCCATCAATGCCTTCTATCTGGCAGCAGAAAACGAGAATAGTCTGCCTGCTACTGTAAGAATAAAGAACTTTTCATTGACAAAAGGAGCAAAAATTTCTATCTTCGGCGCTCCGTCGAAACTTGTATGGAAAGCTGAGGGTACGGATATCGTAATCAGCATTCCAGCAAAAATTCAAAAAGCCTCACCCGGATTGTATGCCTGGTGTTTTTCGATCCAACAATAAAACGTTGCCTTATTATGCCTAAACCAACATTCAACATTGACCTGACCGATTCGTTTGAGAGAATTCCTGTAAAGATTTACCCTAGCCTTAAAGAAGGTTCAAAATTCATTGCCAGTGAAATTGCTGCGCTTATCAAAAGCAAGCAAGCAAAAGGCGAGAAATGTGTATTGGGATTAGCAACAGGTTCTTCACCCAAAACTTTATATGCTGAACTGGTTCGTCTTCATAAAGAAGAAGGATTGAGTTTTAAAAATGTAGTTTCTTTCAATCTGGATGAATACTACCCTATCGACGTAGATGCTTTACAGAGCTATAACCGTTTCATGAAAACGCATCTTTTCGATCATGTAGATATAGACCCAAAAAATATACATATCCCCAATGGTGAAATAGCAAAAGAAAATGTAAAGGCTTTCTGCCACGATTATGAGAAGCAGATTGAAAATGCAGGAGGCATCGATTTGCAGATTCTGGGAATCGGTAATAATGGACATATTGGTTTCAATGAACCAGGATCCAGCATTAACTCCAGGGCAAGACTGGTTACCCTTGATAATTCAACCCGTTTGGCGAACTCTTACGAATTTGCCAATATTTCACAAGTGCCACGCTTAGCTATCACAATGGGTATTCATACCATTATGCAGGCAAAGAAGATCATTTTGATGGCATGGGGACAAAGTAAAGCTCCTGTAGTTCAGAAGTCAGTGGAAAGTCATGTAACAGAACATATCCCTGCCTCTTTATTACAGCAGCACGATGACACAACCTTTGTGTTAGATGAAACTGCCGCTTCAGAACTTACTCGTTATAAATCGCCTTGGCTCACCGGCGAATGCGAATGGACACCGAAGATGGTTCGCAAAGCCGTTGTACATATGGCGATGAAAGTGGGAAAACCAATATTGAGTTTAACAAATAATGATTATCGCGATAATGGTTTAGGAGATTTATTAGTTGAGAAAGGGGATGCTTACGAAATAAACCTTCAGGCTTATTATATGATGAGGGATACCATCACAGGCTGGCCTGGTGGTAAACCGGATGTACAGATGCCAAATCATCCTGAAAGAAGTGTACCCTATCCAAAACGCTGTGTGATCTTCTCCCCTCACCCCGATGATGATATCATTTCAATGGGTGGTACATTCCTTCGTTTGCACGATCAGGGACATGAAGTACATGTTGCTTATCAAACCAGTGGTAATATTGCTGTAACGGATGAATTCGTAACACGCTTCATGGATTTCGCTGTTGGTTTCGAAGAGATGTTCAAGATCGACAACAAGAAATCAAAAGAGATATTGGGAGAAGCCCGCAGTTATCTCAAGAGCAAGAAAAGCACAGAGGTAGATACAAAAGAAATACGTGCCGTAAAGGGCTTGATTCGTCGTTGCGAAGCCGCTGCTACCTGTCGCTATGTTGGAATAAAAGAAGAGCATATCCATTTCCAGAACCTACCCTTCTACGAAACGGGAACCATTGAAAAGAACCCGATGAGTGAAGAGGATGTGGTAATAACTGTTGCCTTGCTTCGCGAAATAAAACCTCATCAGGTTTACTGTGCTGGTGATTTCGCCGATCCACATGGCACACATATCGTTTGTTTCAACGTAGTGTTGGAAGCCCTTCGCCGTTGTAAAGCAGCAGGCGACCCATGGATCAAGGATTGCTGGCTCTGGTTGTATAAAGGCGCCTGGCAGGAATGGGATATCAGTGAAATAGAAATGGCTGTTCCCATGAGTCCTGAGCAGGTAATGAAAAAACGCTTTGGTATCTTCATCCACCAGTCCCAAAAAGACTCTGTGCCATTCCAGGGTAGCGATGCCCGTGAGTTCTGGCAACGAGCTGAAGAAAGAAATTCAAATACAGCTAATCTATATGGAAAGCTGGGATTGACGCAGTATGCGGCGATGGAGGCTTTTGTGAAGTGGGAGTACTGAGCAGGTTAAAGAAGTTCAATAAGTTCAAGAGGTTCCATAGGTTTCCAGGTCAGACATCACAAACAAATTCAACTAGTTTGTTTTGATGTGTCACCTGGAAACCTATGGAACCTCTTGAACTTATTGAACTTCTTGAACTTACTTAATATTACCCATGGTGAACACCAACCCCGCCCCAATCATCGTCCTTTTCTCAGCAGTAAATCCACGGCCGTAATTAAATAATATCATAACCTGGCTGCCATTCCCTTCTTTACCGAAAGTAAAACCAGACTCTAGTCGGTAACCCCAAAAATCAAAATGTCTGAAATCTGAAAATGGATCGGTATATGTATCGGCATAGTTCCCTGCATAATGATAGCCTGCTCCAGCACCAAGTATAAAACCGAAATGTGAGTTTTCATTATTACCAGCTGCTGATCCAAAGTTGAATTCCAGTGTTGCCGGTGCATCAATACCCAGATAACTGGAATTAGAACTGCGGAAAGAAGACCCTATCGATATGGGAGCGGCTAGTACTAATGCGAAATCTTTCGATTGGACAATCCTTATACCTGGGGCAAAGGATAGAGCTGGAAAGAAAAATGGGCCTTTTTCCTTATTCCCTGAAAAAAAGATATTACCTCCAAATCGAAAATAAAAAATGTCTCTTTTCTGTGCAGTAGCTGAAAAGAGCAAAGTGAATAACAGGCAACTAAAAAGAAATATGACCTTTTTCATTTAGTGTTGGTTGATGTGAAAAAATGGGATTTTGATATTCTTATCCTTATTTCACCATAAAGCTACTTCTGCGAATTGCCAATCCCGAATCGATTATTGATACATAATTTCTGGTAATTGGAATAATTGCCTTTTAAGGGATAGGATTCCCTTTTCTAAACGAATATTTGCAAA